>NZ_CP151837.1:0-306942 GCF_046736275.1 Luteolibacter sp. AS25 | reverse complement strand
ATATTCAAAATCCCATCCAGCACCAGATTCCCGTTTACGAGGACCAAATCGTTGATTCCGCTACCCACGATACCTGGACTATCGAGTTCGTAGTCGAGTTGGGAGCCCGCATTGAGAGTTAGGTTGCCGGTAGTCAGGGTTCCGGGGCTGTTTCCGGGAGAGAGACGCCCACCGTTTTCAATCGTCACGTCCCCTGCAAAGTTACCAAAGCCGCCTAGGGTGGCACCATTCATCACCTGAACCGCACCGTTTCCGGTGGCGCTACCAGTCAGGTTGTTACCCAGGAGTTTTCCAGCGCTCACCGTGGTGCCACCGAGGTAGGTATTGGCTCCGGAAAGGGTAAGTGTGCCCGTGCCGGTTTTTATGAGCGAAACGGAGTTTGCTCCTCCACCATTGATTTCCCCGGAGAAATTTCCATTGGATACCACCAGGTTGCTGCCGGTGGAGCCATTGCCAGCCAATTCAACCACCCCGCTCCCGCTCCCGTCGTCATTGAGGCTGGAGATTGTTTCGGTGACTGGAACTGCCGAGTCGATACCAATCTGGAGACGACCGGTGCCGTTCAGTGTGACGGTCGAGCTGTTCGCTATCTGTTCACTGTTAACAATTGCGACAACGGCCTCGCTGTTGACCTCCACGTCGCCAGCAATCGCGTTTACACCAGCAGTTTTCTCCAATGAGAGGGAGACGTTGGAGCCGATTGTTGTGTCGCCGGAGTAAGTATTCGCGCCGGTTCCGTCAAAACGGAAAAACACGACGTTGGCACCGGGTGTAGACCCGTTGTCAGCCAAAGTCAGTCCGGTGCCGGAACCTCCTGAAATCACCCCACCGAAGTTGACCTGGCCAAATTCAAAGTTGGAAAAATCCAGAGTGTTCGTGATGGTCCGGGTGCTACTGCCAAGCGCCACGTCGCCGTCCAGTTCGAGTGAGCTGATTGAAGGCAGGGTGTTGCGTGGTGCCACGGAGAAATCTCCGTTAATCGCTATGTCGTTTGTAATGCGGAACGCTCCCGTTCCCCCTAGGTTTGTGCCATCCCCGATGGTCAGGTTACCGGTGCCAAATGCCGCATTATTACCAATCACAAATGTGCCTGCCGTAAGATTCGTACCTCCGGTGTAGCTATTGGCTCCGGTCAAGGTAGTGATTCCACTACCCGTTTTGGTGAATCCACCTGTTCCGGAAATGATCCCTGAAAAACTCGTGGATGCGTTGTCGCCACCTGCGGTCAAGGTATTGGCATTCATTGTCACAGCACCTGATCCGGCCAGTGAGCCGATACTTAAATCGGTGGTGAGATTCAGAGTGCCGGCACCGGATACCGTCACGGCACTGTTGTTTCCAAGTGCCGTTGAATTGGAAGCGGTGAGGGTTCCTGCGTTGATCGTGGTTGCACCCGAATAGGTATTTGAACCGGAGAGCGTCAGTGTCCCAGCGCCTGCTTTGGTCAAACCACCACCCGCACCGGAAATTACTCCGGAGACGGTTGTAGAAGTGCCGTCACCGCCAGTCGTCAGGGTATTGTCCTCCAGATTGATATCTCCGGCGCCGGAGATCGAACCAATCGTCTCATCACTGCCGGTAAGTGTGAAGCTCCCCGACGTGTTGGTGATGGCCATCGTGTCAGCAACGGCATTGCCTCCCGCGCCATCCACACTGAGCGTTCCGCCGTTGATGGTGATACCTGAAGTCGTAAGAATGCTGCCCGTGGAAGTGATACTGAGTGTGCCACCTCCAACCTCGGTAACACCAGTGTAGGTATTGACGCCGGAAAGTGTACTGGTTCCGGCTCCTACGCTGCTCAGGTAGCCCGTTCCAGCAATGACCGCATTGATCGTGGCGTTTTGCATTTGTATCGTACCGCTGGTATTAAGCGTGCCATTCTCAATCGTGCCATTTTGCACAATTACTGAGGATTTATTGAGATTCAAACTGCCCAAATCAAGGATGGAACCTCCCTGCACCCTCAGATTTCCGCCAACACCTGCGGCATCGGCATTTCCGAGCACCAATGTTCCACCTGAAACTGTGGTTTCACCTGTATAGGTATTCGCACCTGACAAAGTCAGTGACCCGGCACCGGTCTTGGTGAATCCACCTGTTCCGGAAATAATCCCTGCAAAGCTTGTGGAGGTACCGTCGCCACCTGCGGTCAAGGTATTGGCATTCATTGTCACAGCACCTGATCCGGCCAGTGAGCCGATACTTAAATCGGTGGTGAGATTCAGAGTCCCGCCACCGGATACCGTCACGGCACTGTTGTTTCCGAGTGCCGTTGAATTGGAAGCGGTGAGGGTTCCGGTGTTGATCGTTGTTGCACCCGTATAAGTATTCGAACCGGAGAGCGTCAGTGTCCCAGCGCCTGCTTTGGTCAAACCGCCACCCGCACCGGAAATGACTCCGGAGACGGTTGTAGAAGTGCCGTCACCGCCAGTCGTCAGGGTATTATCCTCCAGATTGATATCTCCGGCGCCGGAGATCGAACCAATCGTTTCATCACTGCCGGTAAGTGTGAAGCTGCCCGATGTGTTGTTGGTGATGGCCATCGTGTCAGCAATGGCATTGCCTCCCGCGCCATCCACACTGAGCGTTCCGCCGTTGATGGTGATACCTGAAGTCGTAAGAATGCTGCCCGTGGAAGTGATACTGACTGTGCCATCATCAACCACGGTTGCACCAGTGTAGGTATTAACGGCGGAAAGTGTAGTAGTTCCGCCGAAGTTGCTCAGGTAGCCCGTTCCAGCAATAACGGCATCGATCGTGGCACCGATCGCGGCACCGCCCGTTTGTATCGCACCACTGGCGTTCAGCGTGCCATTCTCAACCGTGCCATTTTGCACAATTATTGAGAATTTATTGATGCTTAAACTACCCAAATCCAGAGTGGAGTTTCCTGTTACTCTCAGATTTCCTCCAACACCTGCGGCACCGGCATTTCCCAGCACAAGTGTGCCTCCTGAAACTATGGTTTCACCTGTATAGGTATTCGCACCTGACAAAGTCAGTGATCCGGAACCGGTCTTGGTGAATCCACCTATTCCGGAAATGATCCCTGAAAAACTCGTGGATGTGTTGTCGCCACCTGCGGTCAAGGTATTGGCATTCATTGTCACAGCACCTGATCCGGCCAGCGAGCCGATACTTAAATCGGTGGTGAGATTCAGAGTCCCGCCACCGGATACCGTCACGGCACTGTTGTTTCCAAGTGCCGTTGAATTGGAAGCGGTGAGGGTTCCTGCGTTGATCGTGGTTGCACCCGTATACGTATTCGAACCGGAGAGCGTCAGTGTCCCAGCGCCTGCTTTGGTCAAACCACCACCCGCACCGGAAATTACTCCGGAGACGGTTGTCGAAGTGCCGTCACCGCCAGTCGTCAGGGTATTGTCCTCCAGATTGATATCTCCGGCGCCGGAGATCGAACCAATCGTCTCATCACTGCCGGTAAGAGTGAAGCTTCCCGACGTGTTGGTGATGGCCATCGTGTCAGCAATGGCATTGCCTCCCGCGCCATCCACACTGAGCGTTCCGCCGTTGATGGTGATACCTGAAGTCGTAAGGATGCTGCCCGTAGAAGTGATACTGACTGTGCCATCATCAACCACTGTTGCACCAGTGTAGGTATTAACGGCGGAAAGTGTACTGGTTCCGGCTCCTAAGCTTCTCAGGTAGCCCGTTCCAGCAATAACCGCATCGATCGTGGCGTTTTGCATTTGTATCGCACCACCGGCGTTCAGCGTGCCATTCTCCACCGTGCCATTTTGCACAATTACCGAGAATTTGTTGATGTTCAAACTGCCCAAATCAAGGATGGCGTTCACCCTCAGATTTCCTCCAACACCTGCGGCGTCGGCATTTCCAAGCACAAGTGTGCCCCCTGAAACAATTGTTTCACCTGTATAAGTATTCGCACCTGACAAAGTCAGTGATCCGGAACCGGTCTTGGTGAGTCCACCTGTTCCAGAGATCACACCGCTCTGGGTGGCTGATCCGCCGGAGATACTTAAAGTGGTGGGATCATTCGGAGCGCTGGTATCGATCGCAGCAGCACTAGTGTCACCGTCATTGTAAGTGGTCGTCGTCTGGCCTAACAATGACCCGGGCGCACAGAGCACTAAAAATAGGATGAGATGGCAGCGGATGAGCAGGCCGGGGAATTCTTGGATTGAGAGAGGGCCGATTCGTCTTATTTTCATGAATTCTCCTGATTTTTTTGGTTCGCAGAGCATAAATGTCAATTCTCCGTATGGGTCGGGTGAATCTGATACGCTGAGGAGGAATTTGTCCAACAGCTTAGGATTTTTTTTACTTTTCCAGTAAAAAAAGCCAGATAGCACACTGGGGTTCGTTCCGGTAGGATCTCTTCAACGGAGACACAGGCCGAACCGGCGATTCTGGGGAGGTTCTGCTTGTGGAACACTTTTCTAAATTGATCCGGAAATGATCAAAAAAATGCCCGCTTGCGCCTGCAACAGGCGACAAACGGGCATTTCAAAAATCCTCGTAATCCGAGGAAGCCAGGAGAGATTAGCTTCCGATGGTGTGGATTTTGATGAAGTTCGAGCCGCGCGGCTTGGCTACTGGAACTCCACCGATGACAAAGATATTGTCACCTTTTTCGCAGAGGTTGTGTTCGCAAAGTGTGCTTTCAGCAAGATCAACTAGTTCATCGAAAGAATTTGGAGTCTTGTGCGCGAGCAGGGGTTTGATACCCCAGAAGAGATTGAGCGCGTGATAGACTTTCGGGTCGGTGGTGATTGCTGCTACCAATGCTTTTGGTCTCTCGGCGGCTACGATGTGGGCAGTGTGGCCAGTGGTGGTGAGTACTGCGATACAACGTGGTTCAATGACTTTTGCGATGCCGTTGACACCTGCACTTACGGCTGTTGAAACGGATTTCTCGTTGGCGGGATAGCTTTTGAAATCAATTCCGTTTTCAACGTCGAGGGCGATGCGTGCCATCATCTGCACGGCACGGACAGGAAATGCACCGGCTGCCGTTTCCGCAGACAACATGACTGCGTCGGTGCCATCGATGATCGCATTGGCTACGTCACTGGCTTCAGCACGGGTCGGACGGGGGTCTTTCACCATGCTCTCGAGCATTTGTGTAGCCGTGATGACCGGGATTCCGCGGCGATTGCAGGCTTCAATGATGCGTTTCTGGAGCATCGGAACTTTCTCGGGCTTCATTTCCACACCGAGATCTCCCCGGGCGACCATGATTCCGGCGACTTCGTCGAGGATTTCATCGAGTCGTTCGACAGCTTGTGGCTTCTCGATTTTGGCGACGACCGGTGTATTGGCACCATGTTTGGCGAGAAGATCCTTCAAGTTGCGGACGTCTTCCGCATTTCTGACGAAGCTCAGGGAAACCCAGTCGACTTTGTGCTCGATACCGAAGATCAGATCGCGGATGTCCTTTTCGGTGAGCGAAGGGAAACGCAAGTCGAGATCAGGGAAATTCACGCCTTTTCTGCTTTCAAGGATTCCGCCTTCCACAACCTCACAACGCAGGGCGTTGCCGTCAATTTCGAGGATTTTCAGTTCGAACAGTCCATCGGCGAGGAGAATCTGCATCTCCGCTTTTGCCTCTGAGGCAACGTGCGGATAATCGATTGGAATGGTGTTTGGTTCGCCCTGATAATCCTCTTGGGGAACGATGATTACAGTGGCACCCGGCTTAAGTTCAAGACTGCCTTCCGGCAGCGGTCCTACCCGCACTTTCGGGCCCTGCAGGTCCTGCAAAATGGTAATTGGAGTGTTCAGCTCCTCGGAAATCGCACGGACATTGGCGATTGCTTCAGCATGCTCCTCGTAGGAGGCGTGCGAAAAATTGAGCCGGGCTACATCCATGCCTGCGAGAATCAGATTACGAATCTGTTCTTTTGTTCTGCTGGCGGGGCCGAGGGTTGCGACGATTTTAGTTCTGCGTGGTAAGGTCTTCATCTTTAGTGATTTTCGTTGTGGACTTCGGATCAATGATCCGGCGTTTGAGGTGATTGATTTTTCGAGCTCGCTGCTCCTTCAATAGCAACTTCCCGGAGAAATAATAACGGTAATTTGAGATTTTAACTCTCCATCGGATAAAAATGGCCGTGCAGACCTTGAACTGCCTATCTCCGTTTCCCTGTCTCCCCCCTCGCGAAACCGTGGCACCCTGGAATAGTTTGCTACGCCGAGCGCGAGTTTCCTGCCAGGACCATCCCTTTCAAAAGATGCCGCACATTTCCGCAGCATCAATTTGGTTGAGAGTAACCTGTGTCCTATTTCCTGAGAACAAAGGTCAAAACGGAGGTTCAAAGTCGGCCAGACGCTTGACCTTGAACCTTTTCGCACGATGCTCCGCGTCATGACCTTCACACATCAGGGCAAGCACGGCGAAGTTCTCATCAGAAGGGTCGAAGAAGATGATATTCTTCGCCTCATCGAACTCAACAAGAAGGCATTTCCCACAATGGTTGAGGAAAACGTTGTGTGGAGCGTGCGGCAGCTCAAGTCACACCTCAAGGTCTTCCCAATGGGGCAGCTCGTGGCTATCGTCGATGGGGAAATCGTCGGAGCGATTGCCTCTCTGATCGTGAAAACCGACTGCGACCCATATCGTCAGCACACCTATTCCGGCATCACCGATGGAGGTTACTTTTACAACCATAGCCCCAAAGGGGACAGTCTCTATGGCGCGGATGTCTATGTGGATCCCGACTGCCAGGGCAAAGGAATCGGCGCAGCGCTTTACGAAGCGCGCCGCCGTCTATGCAAGGAACTAAACCTGCGCCGGATCCTGGCTGGTGGACGTCTCTCCGGTTACCACGAGCAGCACCCCGATATCACGCCCCAGGAATATGTGGAGCAGGTGAAACGCGGTGAGCTTTACGACAACGTTCTCAGTTTTCAGTTGAAGCAGGGCTTCATTGTGCGCGGCGTTCTTCCCAATTACATCGCCGACCCTATGAGCCGGAACTACGCCAGCCTCATTGAGTGGGTCAATCCGGACTTCGTTGATAAGGAGGTTTCCTCGAAGGTTCGCGTTTCCTGCGTGCAGTATCAGGTCCGGAAAATCAGTAGCTTTGAAGACTTTGCCAACCAGGTGGAATACTTCGTGGAGACAGCTGCGGATTATCGCTCGGACTTTGTGGTATTTCCCGAGTTTTTCACCGTGCAACTGCTCTCAATACTGGAGCCTCTCTCCGCCCTCGACGGAATCCGCCAGCTCGCTACCGAGTTTTCAGAACCATTCATCAACCTGATGTCAGGCCTGGCGAAGAAATACAAACTCTACATCATCGGCGGCAGCCATCCCATCGAGGAAGGCGGCGAACTCCTCAACAAGTGCCTGATCTTCGATCCGGAAGGACGATACATCTCACAATCGAAACTCCACATCACCCCGGCCGAGAAACGCTACTGGGGCATCAGCGGTGGAAACGAACTCATCATCCTGCCCACACCAAAGGCGAAGATCGCGGTGCAAATCTGTTACGATGTAGAGTTTCCCGAGGCTTCGCGGCATCTGGCGGACGAAGGAGTGGAAATCCTCTTTGTCCCGTATTGCACGGATGACCGCCACGGCATGCTGCGGGTGCGCTACTGTGCGCAAGCCAGAGCCATCGAGAACCAGATCTACGTCGCCACTGCGGGAGTCATCGGAAACCTGCCCAGCGTTCCCGCAATGGATATCCACTACGGCCAGGCCGCTGTCTTCACTCCATCGGATTTCGCATTCGCACGGGACGGTATCCAGGCAATCGCCGATTCAAATGTGGAGAGCCTTTTGGTCACTGACCTGGACATTGAGGATCTCTATCGCTCTCGCGCCAATGGCTCGGTAACCCCGCGTCTCGACCGCCGGACCGATCTTTTTGAGCTAAAGGTGAAACTCAAGAATCTGGATACGATGAGTGAGATGACTGAAGCACCGGTGCTTGATCTACCAAAATAGAATCCAGACATAAATGCCCCGATGACAGCAGCCCCCTCGGACTATGAAATTGCTACCTGTCTCCCCGAACAGGGTGCGTATCGGTCTAAATCCTCACGGACCGGACTTGATGTCGCACTCAGGGATTTTCTATCTGAGAATTTAGTAGGCAGTAATGACTCTACCATTCCTGCGATTATTTGCCCTTCTCCGGTAGGTCAGCAGGGAAAAGAATAGCGACCGAAGGGGAAAACAAACCTTGGACACTTCCTCCACCGGTTGATCAAAATGAACGATTAATGATCACCCATTTATAGGGGTATAGCGCCTGTTAGATTTAGAATAGTTGAATATAAAGAGGATTTATACTAGAAGCGTATTATTGAGCGTGGCTTTCCCCTTCCATGCTTCCCCCCCTTCCAGCATTATGTTCGTTACCTGCCCCCACTTGGACCGATTTCTGACACTTATTTCCATCATCGCGACCGCGTCCACACTGAACGCCGCGGTTGTTGTCACCGAGGACTTTGATAATATGACTTTCGGGGAACTGAATGGGCAAAGCGGAACATTCGGGATCTCAGGTAATTGGAAGGCTCAAACAGCGATCACTGAGATAGTTAGCACTCCCGCGGATTTCGGCGTTACAGTAGCCACGGGAGAGACCATCAAGGCAGCAGGGAAAAGCCTGCAACTTACCGGGAACAGTAGCTCAGCAATTTCCGTGGATCTCACTACTATCCAGACAAATGACTTCTACGTTTCCTTTCTTGTTAAAATGGAGGCCGGAAGCATCGGAACCAATGACTTCGCGACCCTATGGTTCGGAGAGGGTTCCCACATAGGCGCACCCGCAGTTGGTATCAAAGCACAGCTGGGAGTTAACAATACCGACTTCATGGGCCGGATTACAGGAAACAGGGAGGCCTACGCACCTGAGCAACTCGTAGTAGGAGAAAGCTACTATCTCGTTGCGAAAGTTTCGAAAGCAGACGGATCCTCCACATACAACCAGCTCGATTTCTGGGTAAACCCAGGCTCCGGCGATTTCGCTACCCCCGAAGGCACTTCCACGGGAAACATATCTTTCGACGAGTTCAAGACTATCGGTATTCGCTCCGTGAATCTGGATTCCGATGACGTTTTACTGTTTGATAACTTCAAGGTGACGACGGAATGGTCCGATCTATTTATTCCCGAACCAAGTATCACTCTTCTGGCCGGTATCACTGGCACGATCCTGATCTTCCGCAGGAAAAGACCTTACGCACTACTCAGAGCTCGATAAAAATCGCTACTAGCAAGTTTTCCCAACAGAAATTCCTTTGGGGTAGCCAAACCTTTGAGAAAAGGAAATCTTACCGCCGCATCGATTTCAGAAACGGATCGGCCTACCTCCAACCCCAGGATAGGCATACCTACCGTTGCTCCTTCCGGAGAAACACCAGCTTACCCTGAGTCGATTCTTTCGCACTAAACTTGTAGCCGGCAGTCTTGAAGTCTTTCAATTTACCAGCTTCCTGAATTCCCTCCCGGACAATAAAGTCTGCCATCATCCCCCGTGCCTTCTTCGCATAAAATGAGATGATCTTATACTTCCCGTTTTTCTCATCCTTGAAAACCGGCGTTACGAGCTCCCCCTCCAACTCCTTCTTTTTCACCACAGAGAAATATTCATTCGAGGCCAGATTCACCACCGTATCACTCCCGGATTTTTTCAAATCCTGATTCAAAAGAGTAGTCACCTCGCTCCCCCAGAATTCATAGAGATTCTTCCCTCGCTCATTTGCGAACTTCGTTCCCATCTCCAAACGATAGGCCTGCATCAGATCCAGGGGTCGCAGCACACCATACAGACCGGAAAGAATCCGCACCTGCTTCTGCGCCCTAGCGAAATCCTCCGCGCTCCATTTCGCCAACTCCATGCCCTGATAGACATCACCGGTAAAAGCAAGAATCGCCTGCCGAGAATTCTTCTTTGTAAAATCCCGCTTCCATTCCCCAAAGCGACCGTGATTCAGCTCCGCCAGCTTGTCACTGATCGACATCAGCTCTCCCACCTGCGCCACAGAAAGCTCCCGCAGACCCGCGATCAACTCTGCGGATTCATCGATAAAACGGGGCTTTGTGGATTTTTGAATGAGTAACGGAGAATCATAATCAAGCGACTTGGCGGGAGATAAAAGAACGAGCATGGCAGAAAATTGTCCCGAACCATGAATCCATTCCCTTAAACCGCAAGCAACAGAAAGGAACCGCGATTCAAAAATTGGGACATTCACAACTCCTAACCAGGGTCTTCTCACTGATCACCCGGCACTAAAGCGAAGCGACCCCCAACTACCCACTGGCACCCTCACCACACTCATGGTAAAGTCAGAGCAATGGACACTATCAAAACTTTCACCACCGGATCAGGCGCTTCAGGAAATTTCCATTCACTCCCCGCTCTAGCAGAGCAGGGCTTCCCGAACATCAACAAACTCCCCGTCTCCATCCGTATCGTTCTTGAATCGGTATTGAGAAACGTCGATGGCCGCAAGGTCACCGAAGAGGACGTGAAAAACCTCGCGAACTACAATCCGCAAAACCCCGGCGACTACGAAATTCCCTTCACCGTCGCCCGCATCGTCCTTCAGGACTTTACCGGCGTTCCTCTCCTCGTAGACATCGCCGCCATGCGCGATGCCGCAGTCGCACGCGGAGCCGATGCTTCGAAAATCGAGCCTCTCGTCCCCGTCGATCTCGTTGTCGACCACTCCGTCCAGGTCGACTTCGCAGGTTCACAGATGGCACTCGACCGCAACATGGCCATCGAGTTCATCCGCAACCGCGAGCGCTACGAATTCCTGAAATGGGGCCAGCAAGCCTTCGATACCTTCGCAGTTGTCCCTCCCGGCATCGGCATCGTCCACCAGGTAAACCTCGAATACCTCGCCAAAGGCGTCCTCTCGAAAGACGGCACCTATTACCCGGACACTCTCGTCGGCACCGACTCCCACACCACCATGATCAACGGCCTCGGCGTCGTCGGCTGGGGCGTGGGCGGCATCGAGGCGGAGGCCGGCATGCTCGGCCAGCCGGTCACCTTCCTCGTCCCGGAAGTCGTCGGCGTCTACCTCCATGGCTCCCTCGCGGAAGGCGTCACCGCCACCGACCTCACCCTCCGCGTCACCGAAATCCTGCGGAAGCATGGAGTTGTCGGGAAATTTGTCGAATTCCACGGCCCCGGCGCAGCAGCCCTTTCACTCCCCGACCGCGCGACCATCGCCAACATGGCTCCCGAATACGGCGCGACCATGGGCTTCTTCCCCGTCGATGGAGAAACAATCAATTACCTTCGTGGCACTGGCCGCTCGGAGGAACTCTGCACCACCGTCGAAAACTACTACAAAGCTCAGGGCCTCTTCGGAATTCCCGACAAAGGCGAATGCGAGTACAAGGATCTTCTGGAAATCGATCTCGCCACCATCGTCCCCGCCGTCGCCGGCCCGAAACGCCCGCAGGACCGCATCGACGTACCCGCCCTCCGCGAGTCCTTCGACCACCTCTTTTCCGCTCCCGGATCCGAAGGCGGATTCGGCCTCTCCCCTTCCGAGCGCGACCGCTCCGTCTCCCTCACCATGCGTGAAAAAGCCGGCGTATCTGTTGACTCCCTCCTTTCCACCGATTCCAGCCATCAGGATTTCGAAGGCGAAGAGCGCAACGAAACCGAAATGGTCACAAACCGCCCCGCCCCGGAGCAGGTCAACTACGATCTCTTCACCGACGGCCCGATGGAAATGAAACTCCACCACGGCTCCGTCCTCATCGCCGCTATCACGAGTTGCACGAACACTTCCAACCCCAGCGTCATGCTCGCCGCCGGACTCGTTGCGAAAAAGGCCAACGAACTCGGCCTCACCATCGCGCCTTTCGTAAAAACCTCCCTCGGGCCCGGCTCCCGCGTAGTTACCGACTACCTCGATGCCACCGGCCTCACCAAGGAGCTCGACCAACTCGGATTCCAGACAGTCGGCTACGGCTGCACCACCTGCATCGGCAACTCCGGCCCGCTCCACCCCGCCATCGAAGGCGCCATCAAGGAGGGCAACCTCGTCTGCGCCTCCGTCCTCTCGGGAAACCGGAACTTTGAAGCCCGCGTCCACGGTTCCATCAAGTCGAACTTCCTCATGTCTCCACCCCTCGTCGTCGCCTACGCCCTCGCCGGCCGCGTAGATATCGATCTCACTACTGAACCCCTAGGCAACGACAGCGACGGCAACCCCGTTTTCCTGAAAGACCTCTGGCCTTCCCAAGCCGAGATCAAAACACAGATCGAATCCGCCCTAAAACCCGAGGTTTACGAAAAACTTTACGGCAACGTCGATACAGCCAACCCGAAGTGGGGCGAAATCAAAGGCTCTACCGGCGACACCTACGAGTGGGACGAAACATCCACCTACGTCCAGTCCCCGCCCTTCTTCGATACGAAAATCGGTGCCAGCGAGGACATCACCGGTGCCCGCCCGCTCGGCATCTTCGGTGATTCCGTCACCACCGACCACATCTCCCCCGCTGGCTCCATCAAGGAAACCTCACCCGCCGGCCAATACCTCTTGGAAAACGGCGTCGAAAAAGCCTCCTTCAACTCCTACGGCGCACGCCGTGGCAACGATAGGGTCATGACCCGTGGCACCTTCGCCAACGTCCGCATAAAAAACCTCATGTGCCCCGGTATCGAAGGCGGCTACACCCAATACTTCGGCGGCAAATCCGTCCCCGCCCCGGATATAGCTATCGATTCATACAGCGGCGCCCAACCCACCTTTATCTACGATGCCTGCATGGCCTATCTTGAAGAAGGCACACCGCTCATCGCAATCGGCGGCGAAGACTACGGAATGGGATCATCCCGCGACTGGGCGGCCAAAGGCACCCGTCTCCTTGGGGTCAAAGCCGTCATCACCAAATCCTTCGAGCGCATCCACCGCTCCAACCTCATCGGCATGGGCGTCCTCCCGCTGAACTTCGTCGACAAGGCAGACTACGATAAAATCAAAGACTTCACCGACGCCACATTCAGCATCATCGGCATCGCCGGAGAGCTAAAACCCATGCAACCCGCCACCTTGATCGCCACGAAACCCGACGGCACCACCATAGAAGTCCCACTCAAGGTCCGCCTGGATACCCCAGCCGAAGTAGACTACTATAACGCCGGCGGCATCCTCCCCTACGTCCTCGATCAGATTCTCGCATAGAAGGCTGTCCATTCTTCCAGATCGGACATCGGACTCCAGTCAGTCCTTCCTACTGTAAACATCAGTTATCAAAGCCGCTCTCCCACCCCGGAGAGCGGCTTTTTTTATACTTCATCGGAGGTCGACACGACCTACTCCTTCTGCCTCAAGCCCCTTCCAAACCAAAAAATCATCGCAGCTCCGCTCACGAACATAAACAAACTGTAAACTACCGCAGGCACAGCCATGCGCGAGCTATCCAACAAGCCCAGGGCAATCGCCAACGCCAACGTGCCATTCTGAATCCCCGCCTCCACGGAAATGGAAATGCGCTGCCTTTTTCCCAAACCAAGTGATCCCGCCACCAAGGCCCCCAGCGCCATACCTCCAAGGTTCAGCGCAACCACCGCCGGGCCTGCTGCCACGATCTGAGCACCCAAATCTTTTTCCTTCACGACCGCGGCCACGATGATTAACCCGAGGAAAACCAGCGACATTATGTTCACAGGTTTTGCCATTTTCTGACAGAACTCAGGCTTTGCCGAGTGAAGCCACATACCTATTGCGATAGGGATCACAGTTACGACCATGAGTTGGATAAAGGTTTTCAAAAACGGCAATTGAATCGCCACCCCGCCCTCCAGAAATCTCTCCATCGCAAGGCCCACCACCAGCGGAATAGTGAACACCGTGATCACACTGGAAAATGCAGTCAGCGTCACCGAAAGCGCCGTATCGCCACGGGAAAGATGCGAAATAATATTCGAAGTAGGCCCACCCGGACAAGCTGCCACCAGCATCAAGCCTGCGGCTAGTTCTCCGGGTAATCGGAACACATACACCAGCCCAAACGCCAGCACCGGCAGCGCCAATAACTGCAAAGCCAAGCCCACCAACGTCGCCTTGGGAGACAGCAACACCCTCCTAAAATCAGTCAACGTCAGGCCCATGCCCATCCCCACCATCAAAAGGATAAGAGCTACCGGCAAAAACATCGTCTTCAGGATATCATCAGGCATCCCAAAAAACTGTCCGCCTACCCCTCCCCTGTCCACCCGAAAGCTATTTCACAGCTTACCCCACCCTCTCATCCCCACCCAATTTCTGGAGTAGTTTTGAAGCGGTTACTCCGTGGAGGACGATTGATAGGAGGACGGTGAAGGAAACGGCAGCCCAGAGCTTGGGGAGATCGCCGAATTCCGCGTGGTGCTGGCCGTAGGCCAAATAGTAGAATGAGCCGATTCCCCGCACGCCGAGGAACGCCACTGCGACCTTGCCGGGTTTTGGCAAGGCAGAACCAGCCTGCGCGATATACCCGAAGAACGGACGAATCAGGACCAGAAACGCAAGACTTACCAACACTATTGGCCAGGTAAGGGAATTCAGAACTCCGCTTGCCAGCAGCCCCCCGAATCCGATGAGGATAATCACCAGAATCAGCCGCTCGATCTGATCGATGAAGCCGTGGGTTTTTTTATGTAAATCGCTTTCTATCTCCCTCTGCTTCGCGGTTACAGCAGCCACGAAGACGCTGAGAAATCCGTAGCCATTCACGATCTCGCCCAAGCCGTAAGACAGAAACAGTGACGATATAACCAGCAACCCCTCGGAACCCTCATCGATCCCATGCTCATGTTTGTTTTTCCCTCCTGATTTCCTGAAAGCCAGCCACGCACCGGTTTTCCCGACGAGGAACCCAACCGCTACACCGGCAACAATTTTCCATAAAACATCCACCGCCACCCATCTCCCGAACCATCCTTCATCCATGGTCGTGAGAGCGATGGCCAGATAGACGAAGGGAAATGCGAGGCTATCGTTAAAACCGGCCTCTGTACTCAGGTTAAACCGCACATCATCCTTGTCAGAATCACCGGGCGGACCCACCTGAACAGCTCTCGCAAGGACAGGATCGGTCGGAGAAAGACAGGCACCGAGAAGCATCGCACTGGCCAAGGAAAGCCCCATCGCCCAATAGCCAAGCAGAGCTACCGCAGCAATACACAGCGGCATTGTGACCAGCAACAGGGGCAGCACCTGCTTCCACTTCCGCCAGGAGAATTCACGATCGATGGAGAGCCCCAGGCTCATCAGGGAAACGATCACAATCATTTCCGATACGTATTCCACCGCTATGGTCTGCTCCGCATCGAACGCAGGAGCCAGCCAGCCGAGGTCTAGTGGGAGGGAAAACAGCAGCCAGCCCAGGGCCACATAGACGATCGGAAGCGAGAGCCAAGTGCCCTCCAAACGTTTTTCCAGCCAAATAATTCCGCCGATGGCAGCACCGAAGATGATGAAGAGCAGAATTCGTGGTTCCATTTCTAAAATGGTCCCCCGCAATCCTCACCGCGCAATCAGGATTTTCTTAAAAATATTAGTGCCCCGTCGGTTTCAGCACGATGAGACCGTGCGAGGCACTGACAGCATCGTCCATTTTCATTGTTTTACGCTCATGCCACGTTCCCCATGAGCATCCAAATCACGGTTGGTTTCCTTGAAATATTTTCTCTGATCCACCGGATCTCCCAAGAAATATTCTCCCTTCTTCACCTTCAGTGCTGGCATGACCAATACCCGCAAGAAATAGTAATAAAGGTAATAGAGAAATTAGGTTCTTCAGCGGGCAACCGATAGATCTGCGGGGATCCCCTGATCCGGCACCCACTCCATTTATATACCACTGCTGGATCATAAATTCCTCGCTTGCGCTCACACTTCTGATTAAATCGTAGGGTGATACACGGAAATGAAAGGAAAGTGCCGTTAATGGCCGCCACATTGGCTTTGATCATCATTGTCCTGGCTGTCGGGCAAGGTATTCCTCAATGGCTCAGGTGGACATGCCTCGGCATTTCACTCGTCATTCTCATGCTGCTCGTCAGCGGCGCAGGTGCCTCTCGTGTGCAACTCTTCGAGGCCACCACAACACTCCGCCAAGTGAAACGCGAGCGGGATGAAGTGGAGGGATATTTCCGCACCCTGATGGAATCCCTGCCAACGTGGATCTATTTCAAAGACCGCGAATCCAAATTCCTCAAGGTCAGCGAGGCCCTGGCCTCCTCCTTCGGCATGCCATCGGTGGAACTCATCGGGAAAACGGACTCTGAAATCTGGGACGAAGAAAGTGCGGAAAAAAACATGCAGGACGAGAGGCAAATCCTGGCAAGCGGCGAGGGCCGGGAGAGATTCATCGAACAGGAGCGCATGCGCGATGGACAAAATGCCTGGGTTCTCACCTCGAAACTCCCGCTCCGCGATAAGGAAGGCCGCATCATCGGCACTGTTGGTATTTCCAACAACGTAACCGAGCTCATCGAGGCCCAGCACGGACTGGAGAACGAGCGGAATACGCTCCGCACGCTTATTGATAGCATCCCGGATAGCATTTATATCTGTGATCGATCCGGGAAATACCTCGTCGTGAACACCGCTCTGGCAAAATTGGTCGGCGCGGAAAGCCCACAGGAAGTCACCGGAAAAACCCCCCACGAATTTTTCAGCGAAAGCATCGCCCAGACATTTGTCCGCGAGGATATGGCGGTCATGAACGCCGGAGAAATTATCACGAACGCGAAAAGCATCCTCCACAATACGGAAGGTGAACCGCGCCACATGAGAACCACCAAAGTCCCTATGAAGGACCGGGACGGTAGGGTTTCCGCGATCCTCGCCATCAATCGCGACGTCACCGAGCAAGAAAAAGCAAGGGAAGCAGTCCGCCAGACAGAGCACCGGATGCAGGAGATCGTGGATGCCAGCCCCTCTCCCATGTATGCGAAATCCGTCACCGGGCAATACCTCATGGTCAACCGGCGTTACGAGGAGCTTTTCAAACTAAAGGCAGAGGACATCGTCGGCAAAACCGATAGGGAAATCATCAAGGACGAAGAAATCGTCGGCAATTTGATGAGGAATGACGCAGACGTGGTCCGCCGTGGCGAACCGGTTCAGTTCGATGAAAAACTCCACTTTTCCGACGGTGAGCATTCCTACGTTTCCACGAAATTCCCGATGAGGGACCTGGATGGCGAAATTTATGCCGTCGGCGGGATTTCCACAGATATCACTGAGCGGAAAGTGGCCGAGCGGAAGCTCCAGCAGCTCAACCAAGAGCTGATGAAAACCCACGAAAATCTTACCCGCGCCCACGAACAGCTTATTCAGGCGGAAAAAATGGAATCCGTCGGCCGCTTGGCAGCAGGCGTGGCCCATGAGGTGAAAAACCCGCTCGCAATGATCGGCATGGGCCTGGAGCTCCTCAAACGCCGCATTCCCGATGATGATGAAAAATCGAAGGAAACCATTGAGAGAATGAAACGGGGAATCGACCGTGCGAAAAAAATCGTCCGCGGATTGGTCGATTACTCCTCGAACCGAAAACTTGAGTTCAGGCCGATCAACGTATCGCACCTTGTTACCGAATCACTCGAACTTGTGGAATATGAGCTCAAAAAAGGCGGAATCAAAATTGATTTCCAGCCAAACCAGGACCTTCCCGAAGTAGAGGTGGATCAAACGAAAATCGAACAGGTCCTCGTCAATATTTTCATTAATGCCATGCACTCCATGGACGGCAGCGGCACTCTCTCGGTGCGGATGGATTCGCTCAGTATGGACGATGTCGCGCATGACGAGGGCTCCCGCCTGAGGGAGCGACTGAGAACAGGCGATATCATGGTGCGCATCACGGTAACCGATACAGGAAAGGGCATTCCCGAAGAACTTCTAGGAAAACTCTTCGATCCCTTCTTCACCACGAAATCCACCGGCAAGGGTACAGGCCTGGGCCTCACCGTTTCACGAAAAATTGCCGAGCTGCACGGTGGCGAACTCACCTTGGCCAACAGAACCGATACACAAGGAGTCATTGCCACCCTTACTCTCCGTACCACTCAAGAATAGCGTTTCTTGCCTCTTGATTTTCACTCACAATTGACAATTATTATAACATGGAAAACCCAATAAAAATCCTACTCATCGATGATGAGACAGACTTCACCGAACTACTTGGCGAAAACCTGACCGCCTCCGGTTTCGAAGTCATGCAGATCAATAATCCCACCAAAGCCCTGGAAGCTGCGAAATCCTTCCGCCCGGACATTTGTATTATTGATCTGGTTATGCCCCGTATGGATGGCGGAGATGTCGTCGCAGCGCTAAAATCAGATTTCCAGCTATCCAAAACACCTGTGCTGATGCTCACCGCACTCGTTGAGGAAAATCCAGATGACCCGGGTGAATTGCAAATGAAAGGTGGCCTGCCCTTCGTCAGCAAAACCTCCGATCTGGAAGTGATCATCAACGCGGTCAAAACACAGCTGGGAAGACGCTAAATTTTAAAATCAACACGCCCACGCTCGGATAACCGAACGCGGGCGTGTCTTTGCCTCCCTGGAAATTAGCTTCCTGAAAATTAGTTTTCTATCGTACCCGGCGCCTGGCGTTGAGCCTTGCCGAAGTGGAATCTGAATCCGCTTCCACCACCTGAATCCACCCGGTCAATACGCGGGCGAATATCGTCGGGTGCAGCGGCTTTGTCTTGCTCCGTATCCCATGGTCCGCTCCAGACGATTTTACCTGATTTGTCCCGGACAGTGACTTCCGTGCTACCGTTTGAGGATTTCAGCTCTACCGATCCGTCTTCATCCATCATCCGGACAGTTGAATTCTGCTGGAACTCGAACCCACCCGCAGGTCCCACGCGGGATTCCGCACCTGCATCGTTCTGTAGGCCTTGGTTCATTCTTTCACGCATCAGGCGGAGAGTTTCATCCATTTTGGCGATTTCCGGATTTCCCTCGAATTCACCTAAATTGCGCTCGATCAGCTCCCGCAATCTGTCCGCATTTGCCTGAGGAAGCCCTTCCAACATTGGATCGGCGGGCCGGATGTTCATCGTCATGTGCGCAGGTCGTTCACCCAGGGTAATCGCCACCTTCGACGGATTTCCGTTGTGGATGAGGCTAAGATTCAGCCTTTCGCCAATCTCACGCTTGAGAATTGCCGAGCTGAGCTGCTCCGGACTGGACATGGCCTCATCCTCTACTTTGAGGATGATATCATTCACCGAAAGACCTGCGTTAGCAGCCGGGCTTTCCGGCATAATGGTGCGGATGATAAGTCCAGTGCCAGGCTCCACATCCACGTGGGCGGCCACCATTTCAGGCAGAGGAACAGTGGACAGTCCTATGAAAGGAATGCTCGCGAGTTTTTCGGGATCAGGTTGAGCAAGGCCCTGTTTTTCAGCCTGCTCGAGGATCGCGCTGGGCGGCACTACGTTTTCAGGCGTCGGCTCTATCCCGAGCGCGGTGGTGAGAGTGATCCCTCCAACGATACTACTTACAGATATAAGATTAAATTTCATATTCATACTAAAAGCGCAGTACAAACTGATATTTGTCTAATCGACTCAATCGATTTTCTCAGGCATCACCACATACTCCACCTTCGGCTGGCTCACCTCGATGGTTTCGCCCTTGTCGTTGGAAAGAGTCACACGATCGAGATAGGTCATGCGCATTACGCGGTGCGGTTGCTCGTCGTTCCCCCACATGACGCCCTCGTCATGCGTTTCACTGAGATTTCTGTTCAAACCGACAGGAGCGAAGTTGGAGGCTGCTACCGGAGAAATCTGCGCAGGTGTCTCGATTACTTGATCGTCGACAGTCTCCGCAATCCGGTTCTCTCCTTCACCACCGCCCGGAATCATGAAGGCTGCGATAGAGCCCATAAGGGCCACCGCCGCTGCGGCAGCAAAATTGAAACGCATGATATTCGAGCGTTTTGGCTTCGCTGAGTTCTTGTTCGACTTATTGAAGAGGACAATCTTCTCGTCCATGTGGAATGGTGTATCCCCAATGGCTTCCATCAACCCTGCCTCTAGAGTAGCCGGCAAATTCCGTGGCGCACGCGCACGAAGTTCACTTGCGAATCCCAATTCTTCCGCGGAAAGCACCGAATCAGTGCCCTCGGCGCAAGAAACGAGACGCTCAAGAAAATCATCATCAATACCGCATGGCTTTAGATTTCTCAGCTCTTGTTCGAGGATGGATGGAATTTTGGACATATATTATTGGTCGTCGTATTAAGTAAGTTTTCCGGCAATCAGCCGATTGAGAGATCGCCACGGCGTTTTGCTGTTCCGAGCTCCTTTTTGAGGGCTTCTAGTCCATAGCGATACCGGGAGGCTGCTGTGTTTTGAGAAATTTTCAGCGCCTCCCCGATTTCAGCAAATGTCCGCTCACCCCAGATCTTCATGACAATCACTTCGGAAAATTTCTCAGGTAGTGATTTCAGGCCTTCTTCGAGCTGACCGCGGGTTTCCTCACTGCCTCCGGAGGAATCAAACCACGGATGGAATGCATCCAGCTGATCCACCTCCGCATCAGCAGTAACGTTATCCTCGCGGCGCTTTCTGCGGTCGTTCTTGCGTGAAAGGTCAATCGCAAGTCTACGGATCGAGGTATAGAGATAAGGCTGCCAGGCTTCCTGACCGCCTACGAATTCGTTTGCTTTCACCTTCTCGACGAGTTTCACGATCGCGTCCTGAAGGACATCCTGCGCGTCCTCGTAGGTCCGCGTCTGGTTGCGGGCAAAGAGAAATAACTTGGGCGCGTGTTCGCTCAACCATTCGCGCCAGGCATTTGTTGCCGGAGAATTCTGGTTTTGGACTTCGTTTACTGACATGAGGGCTAATGGATCAGCGACACCTTCCGCACGATTTGTTCAGAATTCCACAATAGTCTAATATTGAAGATTGAATAATTAAGATTCACGAAGTATCTCCCCTGTATGAACCCACTAAGAATATTGGGAATTTTCGCCTTCGTATTGCTGATTAGCAACTGCAGGAAAAAATCTGAATCCGCCGAAAAAGAAATCCAGGAAGCCGGATATGAGATGACATCGGAAGGTTGGTTCGATGCTGCGAATGCCGGCGACGTTACGGTCATGAAGAAAATGGTCTCTGCTGGATTCGATGAAAAAATCTCCAATCCAGAAGGAAATAGCGCCCTCCACATTGCTGCGGGGAATGGCAACGAGACTGTGGCTGAATATCTGCTGAATCGTGGATTTTCCGTGGATGAAAAAGGTGCACAGGGCCGCACACCGCTGATGTCAGCCGTTGCTTCGGACCAGCCGGGAATGGTCAGCTGGCTCCTGAGCCAAGGCGCTGACCCGAAAATCAAGGACGACGGGGGCTTCATGGCACTCATGCTCGCCACATCGACGGGGAAAGCCACATCCGTCGAGGAGCTGGCCCCATATCACCGCGAGGATCTGGATTCCGCACTTTTGCTTGCTGCCCTTGTCGGCCAGGCGAAGGTCATCGATACACTCACCAACTACGGAGCTTCGGTTTATGCGAGAATGGAAGACGGGCGCACTCCACTCATGCTCTCTGCTGAAAATGGCCACACGGAAGCCGTTGCTCTCCTCATGGATATCGGAGCCAGCCGTTTTGCAACCACCGAAGACGGAAGCACCGCACAGAGCCTGGCGGTAGCTGCCGGCCACGGTGATATCGCCAAAATGATCGAAACCGGATTCACCGGCGATGCCCTGGCTCTCGAATCGGACGAAGAAGTAGCCGAGGCGATGAACGACTACCTCGACGAAGTGGAAACCCGGGACATGGTGGACGAAGAGGCTCTACCAGCCGGAGATCCCGCCCTTGCTGCGAATGCCGGCCAGAAGCCACCTTCGGAGTTCGACCAGCAGCCCATAGAATACCCCGGACAGGAAACCACGGGTAATTCCAGCCAATCGACAGCAACGGCGCAGTCTGCTAGCGCGAGCAAACCGCTCCGCCATAGCACGCCCCGCCCCCTCGGTGGAGCACGGGTCAGCCCGATTGCGGCCAGCGGAAATGTTAGTGATAGCCCTCCGCTCGTCATGCGTCATTACCGCCAGCGCGAACTCCCGGTGGAGGTAAGGAAAGTTTCAGGAGGAGTCGCCTCACTTCATCTCGTAGGCCAGAATCCAAGGGACGTGGAAGTTTCCGCCGGACAGGCGATTCCAGACTCATCACTGGTGGTGGTAAAAGTCTACAGCCGCACTGAGGTGGGGAAACTGAACAACAGCCAACCAATCGAAGTCGGCATCGTCGACGTGGAGGATACAGTGAGCGGCCAGCGGGCTGAGTGGATCGCCGGGAAATCAGCTCCGGGCCACGATCCTGTGGCCTTGGTGGAGGACGCGATCACGGGCCAGCGCTACGTGGCAAAACCCGGCCAGAAATTCACCTCGGAAGACGGTCGCGAATTTATGGTCAGCGATGTGCGCCCCAGCCAATTGATTATCGAAGAAGTCGCAACCGGCCAAGTCAGCACCCTGCGTCTGCGCGGCCCGAAAGGATAAATTTTCACAGAAACGGATACATGGAGCAGCAAATCAGTCCTATCGAAGAAGAAGTGGCGGAAAATGGATCACCAGTACGGCAATTTTCCGTCATGTTGCCCAACCGCGTGGGGGCATTGGCCTCTCTGGTAAAATTACTTCGCGGTTCCCACATCGAGGTAATCGGGCTTAGCGTCCAGGACTCGAAGGACGCCACGGTCGCGCGTCTGATCCTGTCCGATACCGACAGCGCTGAAGCAATTTTCTGCGAAAAAGGAATCGCACACACTACTTGCGAGCTCGTGGTGGTAGCCCTGAAAGAGGCAGGTCCCGGTCTGCTGCAATGTCTGGATATTCTTATGACCGCAGAGACGAATCTTGATTTCGCTTATGCCATGCTACCCGGCCCGGACGGCCAGGCGCTTTTGGCAATGCACGTGGAAGACTATGAATTCGCGACCTGCGTTCTCAACCGCAGTGGCTTCAAGCTGATGTATGAGGAAGACCTCATCCGCTGAGCTATTTCTTCTTCAGGACAAGTCTCAGACAAACGACTATCAACGCGAGGATCACCAGGATTATCCAGAAAGGGATTCCGCTGGAGGTATCGAGATCCTTGTATTTATCAGGCGCAGGTAATGGCTCCCCTGTTTCCGTCAGCGGTGGCCCGTTCGCGGATTCCGGTTCTTCAAGTTCATCGACGGTGATTTGCGGTTTGCCCGCTTCTTCGCGAAGCGCAGCTACTTGCTCGGTAGTCACCGCAGAGGCGCTATTTCCAAAACTTGAGCGGATGTAACTGAGGACTCCCGCGATCTGCTGATCGGACTGATAAGCCAGTGGAGCCATACCACCGGCTATATTATACTCCTCGCCCTTCACCCGGATCGGCCCCTCGAGACCACGTAGCTGAATTTTGATTAGATTCTCAACAGGGCCGTTCACCCATTCCGATCCCGCCAGTGGCGGACCGGTGGCCAGACCCTCGCCCTGTTGCCCGTGGCAGGCGGCACAGATCAGATATTGCTGTTTCCCTGTTTCCAGCAGCTCGGCCGAGGCGGGTGGTCCGTCCTCTTTTTTTGCCACATCCTTGCTGTCTTCAGGTTTTTCCTTCGGCTCTTCGGCCGGTTGAATTTGCGCGATTAGTGATGGGAAAAGGTATTCCATAGAATTATTTGGAGATTTGCCACAATCTTCCCCTGTTTTCCGAAATTCCAAATGAAAAGAAAAACCTCCTGAAAACAGCCTCCAATACGAGGGATTGATTCCCGCGGATTTAGCGGCGATGGTGCGCGCATGAAACCAACTGTAGGAGAAATGGCCCCGGACTTCACTGCCACCATCGTCGATGGGGAAAACGAATCCGAAATCTCACTCGAAAGCCTCCGCGGCGAGACCGTTGTGCTCTATTTTTACCCGAAGGACAACACCCCGGGATGCACCATTCAGGCATGCTCCCTCCGCGACAATTGGGACAAAATCAAAAGCAAGGCACGTGTTTTCGGCATCAGCGCGGATAGCGTGGAGAGCCATAGAAAGTTTATTTCAAAGAAATCCCTGCCCTTCCCCCTCATCGCGGATACTGACAAAAAAATCTCGGAAGCCTACGGGGTCTCGGTCGAAAAATCCATGTTCGGAAAGAAGTTCATGGGAATTGAGCGCAGCACCTTCGTTATTGGTCCCGATGGCCAATTAGTCGCCATTCTCGAGAAAGTTTCGCCGACGAGCCACACAACCAAGCTTTCTGAGATCCTCGGATGAACAAACCCAGGAAACAGCTACAGCCAGCGCACATCGAGCTCGCCACCACAGCCATTGCCGCCATGGCATTGGTCCTGGCACTGGGGCTTCAGGCGATCGGACTAACTGCCCGGGCGGATCAGTTTATCTCTGTATTTTTCCTCCCGAAGGGAATGAAGGAACCTGCACTCACCCTTCACCCCGCGTTACCATGGGTGGCCACCGCATTCCTCGCCATCGTTCTACCTTCAGTGATACTCCGCGTCGCGGAAAGCTGGAGGCGCTATCTAATCTGGGCTCTCACCACGCTTCTCACAGTCCTTTGGGCGCCTGTCCTCCTGCTCTCATCCCATGAGCCACAGATCAGTATCGCAATCATCGCTGTATTCTGGTCCGGCTTCTGTGCGGTGTTCTACGCGCACAACCACAGCCTCCCGGTGGATGGCCATGTGAAACTCCCTGACAGTCCGACCAATGCCCCGCGCTGATTTCCCCACACCCGTCAAAAACCTCATCGCAGAGCTGAAAAGACTCCCCGGTGTCGGCCCGCGCAGCGCGGAACGCATGGCAGTGTGGCTCCTCCAGAACAAGAAGGCCGAGCCGACCGCCCTTGCGGAAGCCTTGGTCCTTGCAGAAGAGAAAATCATCTCATGCCCGGCCTGCGGATTTTTCGCCACCGCGGAAGTTTGTGAAATCTGCACCGACCCGAAACGTGATGAGACCCTGCTCTGCGTCGTTGAACAAGCCACAGACGTGCTACCACTCGAACGCTCGGGTGCTTTCAAAGGCCGCTACCATTGCCTCGGCGGGAAGCTTTCTCCTCTGGATAGAGTTTCCCCGGAGGACCTCCTCATTCCCCAGCTAATCAGCCGCATTGAAGCCATCAGCGGAGAAATGGAAATCATCCTCGCGCTCGGCGCAGACGTGGAAGGCGAGGCTACCTCGAACTACCTCGCGGACCTTATGCGTGGCAAGCCCGTCAAAATCACGCGCATCGCCCAAGGCCTTCCCGCCGGTGGAGGCCTAGAGCACGCCGATGAACTGACACTCATCCGGGCCCTCCAGGGTCGCCGCGATTTCTAGATAACCGGAAATTTTTACGGGATCGCCGGAACTGACATTCCGGTTGTATGCAGCACTCAAATCGCTATTGTCCCAACAAACTGCACCCCATCGTTCCTCATCGCAGCTATCTATCGATGCAAAAATCGCTCATACCGCTGGCACTTCTTCTCTCACCTCTCGTTCATGCACAGGCAGTTATGCCGGATGTGAAGAAGAACCCGATATCGCTACTCCCCGAGGGTAGCGTTTTGAAGGGCGTGCTTCTGCCCCGCTATGATGACGATAAAAAACTCGTCGGCGATCTCAAGGCTGAGGTCATGACACTCGTGGATGAAACCCGCATCGAGGGGGAAAATGTTCGTATAAAGTTCTACGAGCCGGATGGAAAAGTCCGCGGCAATATCATTCTCAGCAGAGCAAGTTTCAACCAGGAAACCTCGCAGCTACACGCTGACGAACCATTGGAGATCATCACGGACAGCCTCGTGGCACGTGGCACCGGCATTGCCTACGGTTTTGAAAACGGAGAAGGATTTCTCAACGGCCCAGCTACCACCTGGATTAAAGCAGCACCAAAGATTTCGATGAACAACAGACGCCTACCATCACCGGCCGTGGCCGCAGCACTCCTCACCTCCTTCGCTCCGCTAAGCGCAAACGCCGCTCCGCCGGATTTCGTATCCGAGACCGAACTGGCCGCTGTCAAATCAGACGCGGAGAGCCTCCAGCCCACCGTCGACTCCGCCAACAGATCCAGTGAAGCCGCACTGGAACAAAGCAAAGCCGAGGCCACCAAACTAAGCACGGCAGCCCAAACTTTCATCAAACAGAGCGAGCTCAGAAGCGTTGCCACCGGAACCGCCGAAAAGGTAGCCGAGGCCGAGCCACTGAAAATCGAGCCATCTCCTGATGATACCGTCATCAAGTGTGAAAAGGGCATGTATTTCGATTCCGAAGGCGGCGTCCTCGTTTATCTTGGAAACGTTCAGGTCACCGATCCACGCTTCACCCTTACCGGCGCGAACGAGCTGAAGGTGTTCTTCGACAAAAAGGAATCCGGCGATAAAAAAGCCAACGCCGAAGATAAAATGGGCTCCGGATTCGGAGAGGTCCAGCGCCTCGTCGCCACCGGAGCCGTGCGCATCCTCCAGAAAAGTGTGAATGGGAAAGATCCGGTCGAAGCAAGCGGAGCGATCCTCACCTACGATGTATCCAAGGGAGAAATCATCATCAGCGATGGCTTTCCTTGGGTGAAACAAGGAAAATTCTTCGCCCGCGCCAAAGAGGCGAACCTCACCCTCCGTCTCATGGACGACGGCTCATTCTCCACCCGCGGAAACTGGGAAATGGGCGGACAGCTCAATCTCGACCGCTAACCCCGAAACCCTGTTTTGAAGCTCCCATCATCCGATATGGAATCCCCAGCAACGATCTGCAAGGAAACTGCCAACGCCGTTCTCTCCGCACAAGGCCTGAAGAAAACATACAATGGCCGCGTGGTCGTGGATGGTGTTTGCGTAACCGTGAAGCCAAACGAAATCGTCGGGCTCCTTGGCCCCAACGGAGCGGGTAAAACCACCTCCTTCTACATGATCGCTGGTCTTATCCCCGCGGAGGAAGGCTCGGTCTTTCTCAATGGCCAGAATATTTCCAAGCTTCCCATGCACCGCCGGGCCCGCCTTGGCCTTGGCTACCTGCCACAGGAAGAATCCGTTTTCCGGAAACTCACCGTCATGGAAAACCTTCTCGCCATCCTTGAGACACGCCCCGGGCTTTCCAAAAAAGAACAGAAAGCCCGCGCCGAGGAACTACTCGAACGCTTCAGCATCACCAAGCTCCGGAAATCGCTCGCAATCACCCTCTCGGGCGGTGAGAAGCGCCGCTTGGCAATCGCCCGCTCCCTCTGCTCAGACCCGAAGGTTCTCATGCTCGATGAGCCATTTGCCGGCATCGACCCCATAGCCGTCGATGACATTCAGCAGATTGTCCGCGATCTTCGCGAAAAGGACGGGCTCTCCATTCTCATCACCGATCACTCCGTCCGCGAAACCCTCACCATCACTGATAGAGCCTTCCTGATTCATGACGGAAAAGTAATTCTCGAAGGTGATTCCGAGGAACTGGTGAACGATCCGATCGCCAAGAAATACTATCTGGGCGAAGACTTCAAAATGTGATCATCACGTTCGTGACCTCGGAAAAATCATCAAGATTCGAGTATTTTAAAAACCGATTTCGCATCCGCATTTAGATGATCCTATTCAGGACTCTACCACATCTTGTAAGATTCCGGAAAATCCGTAAATAAACTACGGAAAGGCTTAATATTCCATAGCTCTCTGGCCCGGCGTTTGCTATCCATGTAGGTATGTTGGAAGAATGGATAACCGCTCGTCGGGATCGATTCACCTGCGCTGACTTCAATTTTCTCAACGAAGTTCTAGCTGGAGGCCAAAAGCGGGGCTGCTTATTGAAGCTCTGGAACGACCCTGGCGCACTTCGTGAAATGCTGGATCTCAAGGAAGTCTTCCGCAGTATTCTCGATTCCCCCTCCACCCTCAGCCTCTCGGCTGATTTCTATTTCTACATCCTGGTGAGGCACGCCTTTCTCCAGGCCGGGATCACTCGCCCCGATATGGCGGACTATGTATCGCGGGTAATGGCCCAGCGCCTTACCTCCGGCAGGGATCCACTTCAGGACATCGCACGCGGCTATACCCATACCTCGGATTTCCTATCCATCATTTCCTCCTCCCATGGGAAGATGAAATTCCACCTCCAGGTAGCCGCTGGAAATCAGTTCATGGTCCTTACCGGACTGTTCCCCGCATTTATTACAAAGCGGAACGAGCTACACAACGCGCCTGATCTAAAGTTCTACGAATCCTTCGCACAGTGCTCGTTCAAAAACGCAGCCAGCAATCCGAAGTCCTCAAATACAGTGCCCAGGGAGTTATTGGGCGCCCTCTCCGAAACACTACCGGATGCCAGGCGCTCACTGAACCGGGTTGCCGAAGAGTTTGTGTTCCTTGGTGAATAGAAGATTAACTGCAGGGCTTGCCCCATTCCGTCGGATTCGGATGAATTTCGCCCTGTAGGCACGAAAAACCCGATGACTCTAATTGAATCATCGGGTGAAAGGAAAAAAGATGAACTATCGGCGGCGGCGGCCCAACAGAGCAAGCAGGCCAAAAGCACTAAGCACTGCTGCGGAAGGCTCAGGGATAGCTATCACAGTTCCGGTAGCCAGAAGATCGTCCAACTGCAGAGCAGAGGTACCTGAAGCAGTCCAGCCTTGAATCGAAATGGTGGCTGACGATAGCCCGGTAAGGCCGAGTGCAGAGTTTGAAACAGTGGTCTTTGTGGCGTTATTCGAATATCCAGCAAAGCTGTAAGACGTTGTATTGACTTTAAATCCAATATTAGCAGGAGCATCACCTGTGCTGCGAGCTTCAAAACTGAAGCCATCGAGGGAGAACTGATATCCGGACGCAGCCGTTAGCGTGAATACTAGGGCATTACCTGCCGCTGCCTGTGAAGTTGGACTAAAAAAGGAACCAGCGCCACTGATCTGTGCCCCAGAGCTAAAACCACTAGTATTTACAAAAGAATTGAAGCTTGATGCAGTGCTGACGTTGGTAACAGTTAACCCAGTTATGGCAGCAGCAGAATTTGCTAACGAGCCTCCATCAAAAGTGAAGGAAGCCAGCGACGCAGCTCCACAAGTTAGCGAACTGATCGCAGAGACTGCAATAATTCCCAAGGTAGTAATAGTTAATTTCATGTAAATGGGGTGTCAATTGACTGATTGGAGATCGTCTTAGAGAAACGATCGATAAGACACATCTTCTATTTCAGCACCGTTCATGCCAATAATCTTCTGAAACGATTGCGTCACAAAATTTCCCTAAATCATTCAGGGCCAGTTGCATACGACAACCCTCTGAAAGTATTACCCAGTGGATATTGCCGGACCTGAGATTGCACTTTAGCCTTCAAATTCAGCAGCATGAATGTCCTAGAAAAAAACCTTTTGGTTCTCGCCTCGGCTGGATCGGGCAAGACTTACACACTCAGTGATCGCATCATCGGCCTGATTTGTAAGGGAGCAAAACCCTCTGATGTGGTGGCACTCACATTCACGCGAAAAGCGGCTGGAGAGTTTGCCGACGCGATTTTGAAGAAACTTGCGAAGGCTGCCGCAAATTCCGACGAAGCGGCGAGCCTCTGCAAAGCTCTGGGAGAAAGAAACGTCGATTTCCCGGAGCTACTGGAATCGGTGGTCGCCGAGCTCCCGGAACTGACCTTGGGGACAATGGATGGATTTTTCGCGAAAGTGGTGCGCGGTTTCCAATATGAACTGGGAATTTCGGGAGGAAAATTTGATCTACTCGAAGGGGAGGCCGCCGATATTGCCTACGAAGAGCTGCTGGAATCCTTCGTTGTCCGCCAGCTGGACGCAAAAACCGAAGAGGAATTCATCCGCACCTTCAGGCGTGCGACCACAGGAAAGGAAGAGACGAAGGTGGCGGAGCAAATGGGCCAGTTTGTAAAATCCTGGCAACAGCTTTACCTCGCGGATAAGTCACTGGAATGGGGTCCTGCTTCACTGGCTGGGGTAGATGTATCCGAGTGGGAGAAGCAAAAAGGAGCACTGATTTCACAAGTCCGCCGGGACTGGCCGAACGTACCCGATAAGAAGAAACGTCACGAATCCGCGTTCGAGCCGATGTTGAACGCATTCGAGCAACACACCATCGGCAGCGGACTTTTGGACAAAGCCAGCGGGCTCGTGCCAAAAATCTTGGAGGCAGCCAGAGAAGGAAATGGGAGTCTCGATATTTCATTTTACCAGCCACTGACAATCACCGGGGCAGCGGCGGAGGGCCTGCGTTCGCTTGTAGATCTTGCAGCCCGATGTGAACTCGCATCCGCTCTCGCCAGAACGAGGGGAATTTACGAAGTGATTTCCTCCTACGATCGCCTCGTCCAAAGGGAACTACGCGATAACGGAAAGCTGGGCTTCAACGATGTGAAGCGGCTAATGGGGCAATGGATGAAGGATGAAGACGCGCGCCTACGGAGAGAGGCGGTGGATTTCCGCCTGGATGCCCGCTACCACCATTGGCTTCTTGATGAGTTTCAGGATACGAGCCGTGAGGAGTGGGATGGGTTGCTTCCACTGCTGGATGAGGCGATCACTGATTCCGGCTCCAGTCTTTTTGTCGTAGGAGATAAGAAGCAGGCCATCTTTGCGTGGCGCGGCGGCGACATCGGCCTTTTTGACGAACTTCAGGGAAACTATCACGGCGGGATTGTCGTCGAAAGCATGGCACAGTCGTGGAGGTCCTCGCCGGAAGTTCTGCGGTTGGTAAATACTGTATGCGGTGATTCACAGACCATGATTCAGCTTTTCGGAAACGCAGCAAACCAGTGGCAATGGCAGGATCACGTATCAGCTCCCCCACTCGCGCAGCCCGGAAATGCGGGCTACTCCCACGTTGAAATCGTAGATAAGGACCTGAAGAAAGAGCGGGTTGCGGAGACGCTTGGTGACCTCGGAATCGGAAGAAAAGATATTTCGTGCGGGATCCTGGTGGAAACAAATGACCATGTGGCGGAATGGGCGGACTATCTCCGGAACGAGGGCTATCAGGTCGTCGAAGAAGGAGCGAGGGAACCGGGCAAGGATCACCCGGTGGGAGTGATGATCTGGCAGCTTCTCCGGTGGCTCGCGGATCCATCGGATCGCTTCGCACAGCAGACCGTGATGATGTCGCCGTTGTCCTCCGTCTTCTTGGAAAAGTTCGGAAAATCCTGGGAGACTGCGTGGGAACAGTTGGGCGGTCTGGTCTCCGAAAGGGGCTTTGCCGGGATGCTGGAAGAGATCGTTGCTCCCTTGAGGGCTGCTTGGTCTGATTTCGGAAAACGGAGAGTGAGTGATTTGCTTCAAGCCCTCGAAAAACTCGACCAGGAAGGTATTTCAACAGCAAGGGAGGCCGCGGATAGAGTCTCCCGAATGAAGATCTCACAAAGCCCCGGAACGGCTGCTGTGCAGGTAATGACTGTTCATAAATCGAAGGGTCTGGGTTTCGATGTGGTGATTCTTCCCGATATCCCAAGCAAAAAGATACCTGATCTAGGACACTTTGAAATGATTGTCGGCGATGGCTGGGTCACAGATGCTCCGGCGGCTTGGGCCAGAGGGATGATCCCAGAGTTGCGAGAAGCGGAAACAAAATGGGGAGATCAGCAGACATACGAAGCCTTCTGTAAACTCTACGTGGCTCTTACCAGGGCCAAGCGTGGCCTCTATGTGTTTCTCGACGAGCCACCCAAATCATTCGATCCAGGGAAACCAAGCCTCCAGGGTTGGCTAATCTCTTCACTGGGCCTGGACATAGAAATCGGCAGCGTTTTTTCAGCTGGCGTAGCTCAATGGCAAGAGAACGTCGGAGAGATCGCTCCCGGTAATCCTCCCACGAGTTTTGACCTTGGGCTGTCCGTTTCCAAACGATCACGGAGCACCCCAAGCTCGAAAAAGGCAAAGGATTCGATCATCGTTGCCGGCTCGGAGGAAGGAAAACGATTCGGCACCGCAGTACACGCCGCGTTCGAGCAAATCGGTTGGTTGGATGAGTCCAAACTTCCCGATTTTCCGGGCTACATCAAAGATACAATGCAGTCCATTCTGTCTATTCAGCAGGTAATTGACCTACTTTCAAAGAAACTGAATTCCGTAAAACTCTATCGGGAACAGAGACTGGAAGCGGTGATCGACGGTCAATGGATGAGCGGAATCATTGACCGATTGCACGTTCATCTTTCCGATTCGGGCGAACCAACCTTGCTTGAGATCATAGATTTCAAAACCGATCGGGTGGATAATGCAGAAGCTTTGGTGGAGCGCTATTCAGGCCAGATGGAGACCTACCGGAAAGCTATGAAGGAAATATACCCGACCGCGGTAATCAAGTGCCTACTGCTCTCTACCGCCCTCGGTGAGATCATTCCGGTGAACTAGCTGAAGTTCGCGGGACGCGAAGGAAAAGGAAAGTGGAAGAACAAAAAAAGAGCCGACATAAGTCGGCTCTTTCATTTGAATATTTTAAACACCGGTCGATGACCGGCATTCGGGAGTTAGTTCATGTTCTTGCGCTTGAAGCGAAGGGCCGCGCTTTGTTTCGCGATAATCCCCTGCAGGTAAGCAACTTCTTCCGCATCCATGCTGTGATCGACGGATTTGAGCTTCTCTTGAGCGCGGGTGATTGCGTCTTCAGTAGCTTTTTCGTCGATTTCAGACTCACCAAGAGCCATGTCAGTAAGAACAACCGCTTTGTCTTGGCCGATTTCAGCGAAGCCGGATCCGATTGCGATTGTTACTACCTGGCCTTGATGCAGGTAACGGAGCTCTCCGGGCTGGAGAGCTGTTACGAGACCTGCGTGACTTGGCAGGATACCCATCTCACCATCCGCGCCTGGCAGATAGACATTGTCTACAGTATCAGAGAAGATTTTCTTCTCGGGAGTAACGATTTCGAGGTGGAGAGGCATAAATTATATAGGTTTGGAGTTATTTGCCAGGCCTGGCGGATTGGGAGTCTCCTCCTGTTTTCCGGTAAACCAATGGCATTTAACAGCGGCGGTTAGTCGCGCTCGACGGTGTCGATACCAGCTTTCATGTAGAAGTTACCTTCTGGAACATCGTCCCATTTGCCGTCGAGGATCTCACCAAAGCCTTTTACTGTGTCTTCGATGGAAACGAGTGCACCAGGAACGCTTGTGAAGATTTCCGCCACGAAGAACGGCTGGGTAAGGAAACGCTGCAATTTACGAGCACGGAATACGCTCAGCTTATCCTCGTCGGAAAGCTCGTCCATACCGAGAATTGCGATGATGTCCTGAAGATCCTTGTAGCGCTGAAGAACGAGCTGAACACCACGTGCAACGCGGTAATGTTCTTCTCCTACAACATCCGGGGACAGGGCCTTGGATGTGGAAGCGAGTGGGTCAACCGCAGGGAAGAGTGCTTGCTCCGCGAGGGAACGCTCAAGAACAACAGTCGCGTCAAGGTGGGCGAAGGTGTTGGCAGGAGCCGGGTCGGTAAGGTCATCCGCAGGGACGTATACCGCTTGAATGGAAGTAATGGATCCTTTGTTGGTGGATGTGATCCGCTCCTGAAGGGATGCCATTTCTTCGGAAAGTGTCGGCTGGTAACCAACCGCGGAAGGTGTCCGGCCGAGAAGCGCGGAAACTTCGGAACCCGCTTGGGAGAAACGGAAGATGTTATCGACGAAGAGGAGAACGTCCTGGCCTTCTTCATCACGGAAGTATTCCGCCATTGTAAGTGCGGAAAGAGCAACACGGAGACGAGCGCCCGGAGGCTCATTCATCTGTCCGTAGCAAAGTGCTACTTTGGAACCTTCAGCAGCAAGAACAGGATTACCTGCACCATCGAGCTTCGGATGACCGTTTTCGTCTTTCTCAGTGGCGATAACGCCGGACTCAATCATTTCCCAGTAAAGGTCATTACCTTCCCGGGTCCGCTCACCCACACCGGCGAATACGGAGAAACCACCGTGAGCAAGTGCGATGTTGTTGATGAGCTCCATGATAACCACGGTCTTACCAACACCAGCACCACCGAAGAGACCACCTTTACCACCCTTTACCAACGGGCAAATAAGGTCGATGACCTTGATACCTGTAGGAAGGATTTCCTCACTTGCCGATTGGTCGGTAAGTGAAGGAGCGGGACGGTGAATCGGGGAACGATGGTTCTCGTCTTCAAGAGGCTTGTTTTCGTCAACCAGTTCACCGGTAACGTTGAAGATACGTCCAAGAACTTGCTTACCAACAGGAACGGCGATCGGCTTGCCGGTATCTGTGAGAGTCATTCCACGCTTGAGACCATCCGAAGTTGACATCGCAACCGCACGAACCCAGCCGTCGCCAAGGTGTTGCTGGACCTCAAGGACCAGCTTTGTTTCCACGTCGTTGAGAACGTAGTTGATTTCGAGGGCGTTGTAGATTTCCGGCAGTTTGGTAGCCTTGGAGAAATCAGCGTCGATAACGGCGCCAATGATTTGGACAATAGTTCCTTGGTTGCTCATGGTGGATAAGTGGGGAGTGATCAGTTAGCGGTGATCGTAGGTTATTGAGAGGTTAGGTCGGTAAGATGTGAGGTTTGAAAATGGAGAGAGATTCGGAAAACGATCACTCCATGGCTTTCATCGCGGTTGTGATTTCCAGAAGCTCGGCTGTAATCGCGGCCTGGCGGACTTTGTTGTATTGCAGTGTGAGTTCCTTGATGAACTTCTTCGCGTTGTCTGTAGCAGCTTTCATTGCCACCATACGTGCGGAGTGCTCTGTAGCGCGGGACTCAAGCAATGCCTGGTAAACCTGGAAGTTCACATAGAGTGGCAGAATCGATGCAAGAACCTCTTCCGGAGAAGGCTCGAAAAGCGAATCGGAACAATCGCCATCGATCGCACCTGAATCAGCTGTTTGATCCGGCGGTGTGACCGGCAAAAGCTGCATGACCTCGGGAACCTGGGTGAGAGTGTTTACAAACCGTGTGTATACGATTGAAACTTTATCACATTTACCATCGGTAAACTGCTTGGTGAGAAACGCTGCAATCGCACGTGCATCGGCGAAAGGGACCGGATCATTCACGGAATAGTCCGCAAGGATGGTCTTTTCCGTTTTCTCGAGCATTACCCGGAGCTTACGTCCAACCGTAACGTATTCCGCATCTTTCGATGTGGATGCGCGCATTTTCTTGGCAACGTTTGTATTCAGCGGTCCGCAAAGACCCTTGTCGGTCGAAACCACAAGGACCAATTCACGGTTACCCTCACGCACTTCGAGAAGAGGATGACTGGCTTCCTCTGAAAAGTTCGTGCTGATATCACTGAGAACAGCATTCAACTGACTTGCGTAATCACGACCAGCCATCGCCTGATCCTGTGCCTTTTTCATCTTGGCGGCAGCAACGAGCTGCATCGCGCGGGTGATTTGCGCGGTGTTTTTCACCGATTTGATACGGCGACGGATGTCTCTGAGGTTGGCCATGTTTTCCTGAGGAAAAGATTAAAGGTTACTTATTGATGGTGATGGAAAAAGATTACCGACCTTCCGCTGTTTAGCCTTCGGTCGGTAATCTTATCAAAATTTACTTCCAGGAAGCCTTGAAGTCGTTGAGTGCTTGTTTCACTGCATCGACCATGGTCGCGTTCTTCTTAAGGTCCGGATTTTCGTTGCGGATCTTGTCGAGTAGCTCGCCCTTACGTGTGTTGAAGAATTCACCCATTGCATCTTTGCATGAGCCAATGTCCTTCACTTCAACATCGTCGAAGAAACCATTCTGCATCGCGAAGAGGTAGATGGCCTCAAGCTCCATTGCGAGTGGGGAGTATTGGTTCTGTTTGAAGAGCTCAACAATACGTGCACCACGCTCGAGTTTCTTCTTGGTGGAGGCGTCCAGATCGGAACCGAACTGAGCGAAGGCCTGGAGCTCACGATACTGAGCAAGGTCAAGCTTGGTAGTTCCGGCAACGGATTTGATCGTTTTGGTTTGCGCTGCTGAACCTACGCGGGATACAGAGAGACCAACTGAGATCGCCGGGCGGATACCTTGATAGAAAAGGTCTGTTTCAAGATAGATCTGTCCGTCGGTGATGGAAATCACGTTGGTCGGAATGTATGCGGAAACGTCACCTGCCTGGGTCTCGATGATCGGAAGCGCAGTGAGGGAACCACCACCGGCTTGCTCTGAAAGACGAGCGGAACGCTCAAGGAGGCGGGAGTGAAGGTAGAAAACATCGCCCGGATACGCCTCACGTCCGGAAGGACGGCGAAGAATCAGGGAAACCTGACGGTATGCAACAGCGTGTTTAGAGAGGTCATCGAATACAATGAGGCAGTCCTGACCTTTATCCATGAGATACTCGGCAATCGAGCAACCTGCATATGGAGCGAGGTATTGCATGGCTGCAGCATCCGAAGCGGATGCGGAAACGATAGTTGTGTATTCCATCGCGCCAGCTTCTTCGAGGGTCTTCTGGATCCGTGCAACGTTGGAGAGCTTCTGGCCCACGGCAACATAGATACAATACATCGGCTTGAAGTCCTTCAACTTACCTTGCTCAGCAGCTTTGTTTTGCTGGGCTTGGGAGATGATGGTGTCAACAGCGATAGTTGATTTACCAGTAGCACGGTCACCAATGATAAGTTCACGTTGTCCACGGCCGATCGGCACCATTGCATCGATAGCCATGATACCTGTCTGAACAGGAACGGAAACAGATTTACGCTTGATGATACCCGGAGCGATTTTCTCCATTGGGTAGTATGCAGCGGCAGCGATTTCACCTTTGCCGTCGATAGGATTTCCAAGTGCGTCAACAACGCGGCCGAGGAGTGCCTCACCTACTGGAACGGAGAGAAGCTTGCCTGTGGTCCGGCAGCTAACACCTTCGGTGACCGCTGTGTAGTCACCGAGAAGAACGACACCCACTTCGCTCTCCTCAAGGTTGAGTGCCATGCCGGTAACACCGCCATCGAACTCGATCATTTCGTTGAGCATGACGTCGGAGAGTCCTTCGACGATTGCTACACCATCACCGACTTTACGGACGGTGCCGGTATTGGTTTTCTCGACGCTCGAGCTAATGCCGGCGATTTGTTGTTCGATGTCCTGGAGGATACTGCTCATTTTGGGAAGTTTGCTAGTTGTCGGAGTTCTTCAGTTTTGGCTGAAATAATTAAAATGCTTTTGAGAGGCGGTCGAGGCGACCCTGAACCGAACCGTCGAATACATCATCGCCGACCTGAATTTTCAGACCGCCGAGAAGCTCCGGGTTGGTGGTGTATGAAATTGAGAGATTATTGCCGTAGTCCTTAACAAGGCCGGACTCCACGCGCGCTCTGGATGCGGAATCGAGTTCAGCGGCGCTTTGAACGGTAACTTCGCGGCTCTTTGCATCAATGCGGGTGAGGCGATGAATTGCGGCAAGAATAGCCTGATAATCCCGTGGCTGTGCCGCGATGATTTTTGAAACCAGATCGCGCAGCTTGTTTTCATCAAGCTGGCCGTTCACCTGGCAAAGGCCGAACAAGCGACGGGCTGTGGCTGCAGCGACTTTGGAAATCTTCATCTTGGGAATTCTTGACTAGAAAATAATGGAACCAGCTTAGTTGCTGACTTTGGAGAGAGCCTCTTCGTTGATACGTGTCTGATCTTCTGAAGTGAGGACCTTACCTGTGACCTGGGAAGTGGTAGCTGTAACTAGACGGCCGAATTCACGCTTAAGTTCAGCGGAAATGCGCTCGCGATCTGCGTTCCCGGCAGCTTCTGCCTTGGCAAGAATTTGCTGGGCCTGAGCGATAGCTTCTTGTGATTTTTGCTCGGAAAGTGCGGCAGCGCCTTGTTTTGCCTCGGTAACCAAACGAAGAGCTTCTTCGTTTGCCTTGGCGATAGCTGCTGCTGTGGTTGCCTCAGACTCGGCAAGTTGCTTTTCAATACGCTTGAGCTTCTCTTCACCCTCGGCGATGCGAGTGCGACGCTGCTCAAGCATCTCTTGAATCGGGCCGAATGCGAATTTCTTCAGCACAAGGATCACGAGAATGAAGTTTACCAGCTGAGCGAAGAAAAACGGCCAGTTGAAACCAAAGGTCTCTTGGATTGTTTCAAATGTGCCTGGCTCGGTAGCCGCTGCGAAGATGGTCATCATACTCGGAAGTGTTTAAGTAAACTGTTGGGAGAAAAGTCTGAAGAAAAGAGAGAAAGTGCGCCGGGCGGAGAAATATCGCGCCCGGCGCAAATGAATTATTTAACAGCGAACGCGGAGAGGATGAATACACCCTCGATAAGCGCTGCAAGAATGATCGAAAGAACAAGGATCGGAGTAGCTGCACCTGGGTTACGGCCAGTTGCTTCAGCTGCTTTTGCGCCGAGGATAGCGATACCGAGAGTTGCGCCGATAGCTGCAAGAGCAACGTGGAATAATGGAAGTGTCATTTAGTTTGTTTAGTTTGTGTTGGTGTTTTCGGAATTCCCACAATCTTTGCCATGGTCAAATTCGCGAAAGTGTAGAAAGGATTAGTGTGCGTGATCTTCGTCACCATGGTCACAGATCAACTTAAGGAAAATCGCACAGAGAAGAGTGAACACGAGCGCCTGGACAAAACCGACGAGGAGCTCCACGAAGTAGAAAGGAAGCGCTGGCATCCATGAGATGAACATCTGCAGCTTGCTAGGAATGAGCGCCATGAGGGCCTCGAGAGTCTGCTCACCACCATAGATATTACCATAAAGACGGAAGCTTAGAGCAACCGGACGGATCATAATCGAGATCACCTCCAGAAATCCTACGAAGAGGAAGACAGGAACCATCAAAATCAGGATAAGCCCTCCGAAATTACCCTTTGGAGCAAAGATGTGACCAAGGAAACCTTTGATACCGTTTTCAGTAACAGCCCAATAAAACCAGAGTATTGCGAATGTGATCGCCATAGCAGCGGTAAGATTCAAATCAGCATTCGCACCACGGAGAAGTGACAGCCAGCGATGATTACCTTCCGCATCGTATTGATGCCAACCGATCGTTCCAACTCCTGGAATCAGACCCATCCAGTTGGAAACAAGGATAAAGAAGAAGGTGGCACCGAAGAACCAAAAAGTTTTTTTGATCATATGCTCACCGATCAGACCCTCGAGGAAATCATATAAAGCCTCGACAACCCACTCGGCAAAGTTTTGAAGACCGGCAGGAACCAGGGACATCTTCTTCGTCGCAAGGCGACAGAATAGAACAATGATACCAACAGCCCCCCATACCATGATCATGGAGTTGGAAATAGGTAGAAACGGATGAAGTGGATCCGCGTTCAGCGGCAAAGCATGATGCTCACCTTCAGCCCCGTAAGCGGAGGCTAGGCACAAGATCCAGAAAGTCAGAATAGGTCGAAGGAAACGCATCATGTGAGTTGTCAAAAGGGCGATGGGCACGGGTGATACCGATACCCCTCTACCACCGCAAGGCTATTTGTGAAAAAATTCACAAGGCTTCTCCCTCACCCTTGGAATTACTGGATTTCTTCGAAAATCTTTGTTCATCTTCGATTCTGGAATTCTTCACCGGGTTAACTTCTTTCCGAAGATAATCAGTCATAGATCATTGATCATATACCGAGTGGATGCCCCACGACGACTCCGGTCTCATCCACGTTTGAGAGAAAGGAAAATTCCAAAGCATAGTTTGCCGGATACAAAGAATCCAGCGTTCCACCAGGATATACGAGACTGTCAGCTCAGCCTCCCGCCCAACCCATCGGAGAAATCATGAATAATTTCCCGTCGAACCACCGCAGGTAACTAAAGACCACCAAATCCAGTCCGCGTTCAAATTTTCACGAAGATACACATCAAAAATCCAACCGGAGAATCGAAAAAAGCCCGCCAAGTCAAGTGATTGCTAAGAAAAAATCATACACACATATGCAGCTTTTCCCTTGCAATGATCCGCTGGTCTTACCAAAACCCTTTTCGCCATGAACAAAGCAGAACTAGTAGAATCCATCCAGAAGTCCCTCGGAGCAGACGCAACAAAACGCTCCGCTGAAGAAGCCCTCGACGCTGTTCTTTCCTCGATCGCCTCCGGCGTTAAGAAAGATCAGAAGGTCCAGATCATCGGTTTCGGAACTTTTGAGGTCAAAAAGCGCGCTGCCCGTCTCGGCCGCAATCCAAAAACAGGAGAAGCACTCAAAATCGCTGCATCAAAATCAGTCGGTTTCAAACCTTCTTCCGTTCTCAAAGGAAGCCTCTAATACCAATGCGGATTTCCGCACGGTATTAACCAACTTTTGAAAACCTAAGAAGCCCCGGTCGTTACGACCGGGGCTTTCTTTTTGAATGGTGACTGATTGTGGATCTGAGGATCAGAACCAAGGCTTACGTCCGATCACATAAGTGGATACGAATTCGTTGTCGGTCTTGGTGAGATAGAGGATTCCCTCAACCAACCCCACGATACCTACAGCCAATGTAGGAAAACCGCAGATGAAGAGCCCCACCACGCCGACGATCAGCATGATGATACCCTCTTTCTGGTAACCCAGATAAAATTTGTGGACACCGAATGCACCGAGAACGATCGCGAGGATGCCACCGATGAGCTTTTTGTCAGTTTGCTCTTTGGAATACTGACCTGCAGGCGGGGGTGTTGGTGCTGCGGCTGTAGTTTCAGCGGATGGCGGAGGTGTCTGGGGTGCGGATGATTCTGGAGTAGGAGATTCTTCTGACATGGTGATTGTGAATTAGCGAATCAGCACGTATTTAGCAAGAAGCAAGCCAATATGAAACCAAGAATCACCCTCGCCGAAACAACACTCCCGGACGGCAGCCAATTGCAGCTACAAGAGCACGACGAACGCCGTTACCTCATCGTACACGGGCAACAGATTTGTGGCCCTGCCACCCGTGCGTCCGAAGACGAACTCGCGAAACTTGCTGCAAACCCCTTCCGTCCGGCTAGGCAGCCTAAGATATGGTTGGTTGGGCTCGGTCTGGGAAACATGCTCGAAGCAATCATCCGTGAGCTTCCGCAGAAGCGCGCTACCTACACCGTCGCTGAGAACCGCCTGGAGCTGACTGAATGGAATGATGAGTTTTTCCCGAATACACCTCTTAAAGATCCACGGGTGATACTCGAAAGCGACGTCGGCCCAGGAGCCCTGAATAAGCAATCAGGTATGCTGCATGCCATTCTCATTCACGTGGACTCCGCTCCACTGGGCTCCCGCCAAAAACTGTTGGTAAATGATAAACGCTGGGTTTCCGCAACCTTCGAAGCCCTGCAACCGGGAGGTCTCCTTGCAATTGCCTCCACCCAGAAAATGCCCCATCTCAGCCGAAATCTGGAAAAGGAAGGCTATGAAGTCATCGAGCATCTCGTTCCGTCCTCACCAATGGCCAAGAAACCACGTCTTCTCCCTATCTGGCTGGCCCGCAAGTCCCGCGATCTTGCTTGAGGCTCGGAAACCATGTAATTATCGGGTTCCTACCTAATTTCCATTATGCTGCTTCTAAACCGCTTCATCGCTCTCGCACTGATCACCAATGCCGCTGCGGACGAGCTGAGCCTGAAGAAAAAAGATTTCTTCATACTTCACAGCTTTTCCGCGACCGCTTTGCCGGCGAAAAGCACTCCAATCAAGTTGAAGCCGGAAGAATGGACGAGCTACAGGATTTCCTCGATCAAAGGACACTCGGCGGCAGTGAAAAAAGGAGATTCACTCATTTCATATGAGAGCGAGGAAATCAGCCGTAAAATAGCTGATTCTATTGCGGAGCTGTCCACCAAGGACCTCCAGCTTCAACAAGCGGAAGCAGATCTCGCCACCTTGCAGAAAACCATCCCCCGCCGCCTTGCCCACCTCAAACGCAGTGCTGAGCAAGCAATGGAAGAGCTGGATTACTTCAACAAGACCTCTCGCAAATCCTCTGAAGAAGCGGCGGAGGTAGCCCTGCAACAGCAACAGCAAATGCTGGCGTCCACCAAAGAAGAGCTAAAACAACTGCTCCAGATGTATGAGGCAGACGACATCACCGAGGAAACGGAGGAGATCATCCTACAGAACCAGAGAGACTCAGTGGAATATGCCGAGTTCATTCTCCGCAGGGAAAAGCTGAATTATGAGAGAGCTATTGAAGTCTCCATTCCTAGGAAAGCCATCTCACTGGCGGAAGCCCGTGACAACGCAGCCCTTGAACTTGAGTCGGGCAGCAATGATCTCCCGCGTTCGCTCGAGCTCAAAAAGCTCGAAATAGCAAAGCTCCAAACCGATCTTCAGAGAGCCAGCAAATTACTGAAAGATCTCCAGAATGATAGAAAAACGTTCGAACTGGAGGCTCCGTCAGACGGCACATTTTATTACGGATCCATTGAAGCTGGAAAATGGACCACCGGAGAACTTGTGAAAAACCTGAGAATCGGGGGTTCTCCTCCGCTTGGGCAACCCTTCGCTACATTCATTCCCTCCAGCGCCAGCCTCGAAGCTCATGCATTTCTCGATCAAGCCACGACGCTTGCCCTCGGACCGGGTGCCAGCGGAACAGCCAGTCTGGATGGAAGCCCTGAAATCAATATACCGGTAAAACTAATGAGCCTCGATTCCAGCCCGGGTGTGGACGAGAAATACCATGCGGTATTCGACATCACATGGCCCAACGGCCTGAAAACCGCGCCGGGGCAGAATCTCGAAGTGCAGCTCATCTCCTACTCCACTGAAGACGTGATCGCCGTGCCTACCAACGCCCTCACCTTTGGCCCCCAGGGGTGGTCAGCGGAGGTCAAGCTGGCCGACGGCAAGACTGAGCAGCGACCGGTCACCAGAGGAAAATCTTCGAAAGATGAAACTGTAATCACCGGCGGCCTGGAAGCCGGCCAGGTGATTATCGTTCCATAGCAGCTGAAAAGGACCGGTAGCGGCCCTTTTCAGCTGCTACCTGAGAAGGTTCCACCCTGTCACAAGCGCTTTCAGACCCGCCATCTCGATGGAGGAGTCCACACCAGACCCCCACAGTAGCCTTCCGTCCTCGTGCTGGAGCTGCACATAGGCAGCAGCACTAGCATCCGAGCCACCACGCACCGCATGGGAGCGGTAGTCGGCGATTTTGAAATCCTTCTGGCCGATTTTTTCAAGAGCATGCACGAAGGAATTGATCGGCCCATTGCCGTCTCCATCGATCTCGTGCATCTCCCCGTCGATTGAGATCTTTGCCTTACAGCGCACGTCTCCGCCGGAAGGGTTATGAATCAACTCATATTCCACGACCTTAAGATGCGTTTCCACATTTACAAAATACTCGAAGAAAGCCTCGCGGATCTCATCGATTTCAAGCTCCCGTCCCCGCTCATCGGCAAGATCGTAAATTCGCTTACCAACCTGTGGATGCATGGTTTTCGGCAGGTCGAAGCCGTGCTCACGGTCCAGAACATAGGCCACGCCGCCTTTTCCTGATTGGGAATTAATACGGATCAGCGCCTCGTAGGAACGCCCGATATCCTGCGGATCAATTGTCAGGTATGGCACTCCCCACGGGATTTCCCAATCGGCGCCGGTCTCTTTTCTCCTCCGGTCCAGCCCCTTCTTGATCGCATCCTGATGGCTACCCGAAAATGCGGTGAACACCAGCTCACCACCATACGGTTGACGCTCAGGCACAGTCAATCTGGTGAATTTTTCATACTGCAGGCGGATTTCGTTCAGCTCGGAAAAATTCAAGCCCGTAGGAATACCGTGGCTATTCATGTTCAAGGCGACGGTCACGATATCGAGATTTCCGGTCCTCTCACCGTTTCCGAAAAGAGTTCCTTCCACGCGATCGGCTCCTGCCATCAATCCGAGTTCGGTTGCAGCCACACCGGTTCCGCGGTCGTTGTGGGTGTGGAGTGAAAGCACCACCGAATCACGCCGATTCAGGTTTCTACTCATCCACTCGATCATATCCGCGTGAACGTTAGGAGTAGCCCACTGGACTGTGTCCGGCAGGTTGATGATCATTTTCTTCTCCGGCGATGGCTGCCAGATATCTATTACGCCGTTGCAGCACTCTAGGGAGAAATCCAGCTCTGTGTCTGAAAATGATTCCGGGGAATATTGCAGCACCACTTCTGTTTCAGGAATCGTCGGCACCAGCTCTTTCACCAGGTTCGCTCCATCCAGAGCAATCTGCCTGATGGATTCGCGGCTCGCACCACTGAAGGTAATCTCGCGCTGGAGCGGTGAGGTGGAGTTATAAATATGCACGATCGCGCGCTTTGCTCCCTTGATCGCCTCGAAGCTGCGGCGGATCAGTTGCTCACGTGTCTGCACCAGCACCTGAATGGTCACGTCCACCGGGATTCTGTTTTCCTCGATCAATCGGCGGCAGAAGTTGAACTCCGTATCCGCGGCAGATGGGAAACCGATCTCGATTTCCTTGAAACCGATTTTCACCAATAGATCGAAAAACTCCAGTTTCTCCTCGATTGACATCGGCTGCGGGAGAGCTTGGTTTCCGTCACGGAGATCCACCGAACACCAGATAGGCGTGCGGATAATCGATTTGTCCGGCCATGTACGGTCGGCCAACGGGATCGCCGGGAACGGGCGGTATTTGGAAAGTGCTTTCGGGTCCATTTGTTTTCAGGAAAAGGCAGAAATCGCCACTGCCCAAAGGAGCAGGAACCAATCACGGAAGTAAAGGGCGGATTAGAGTCAGGCTACGGCCCCGCAAACTTTGCACAACCTTGCAGATCGATACCATCCGCCGTAAAAACAACCACGCCATGCCCGCAGATTACCACACACACACACCTCTCTGTAAACACGCTACCGGCGAGCCAGAACAATACGTCGCCGCCGCCATCGCCGCTGGGCTGGATGAATACGGCATCTCCGATCACGCACCCTGCCGCCCGGAGCCTTTCGATGACTGGCGCATGCTCGAGAGCGAACTTCCCGATTATTTCCAATGGATCGAGCGCGCCAAACAAGCCGCCGGAGACAAAATAGAAATCCGCGCCGGGATGGAATGCGATTGGATCAAAGGTTGTGAACCCTTCATCGGGGAACTCTCAAAAAAATACGATTGGGACTACCTCATCGGCTCCGTCCATTATCTAGGTAGCTGGGATTTCGATAATCCAAAGTGGCTCGGCAAATGGGCCGAAACCGATGTCGACGCAGTCTGGACCGAATATTGGAAAACCTACGCGGAAATGGCCGAAAGCGGCCTCTTTGACATTCTCGCCCACCCGGATCTGGTGAAAAAATTCTCCTATGCCCCCGAGGGCGATCTCGACCGATTCTACGATCCCGCAATCGAAGCCATCGCCGCAAACGGATCCGTGATAGAAATCAACACCGCCGGCCTGCACAAGCCCTGCGCCGAAGCCTACCCCGCCCCGCGCTTCATCGAGCTTGCGCGCTCCGCCGGCATCGGTCTCGTCATTTCCTCCGATGCACACGCTCCGGCCGAAGTTGCCCGGGATTTCCCCTTTGCTCGTGAACTGGCAAAAGCCGCCGGTTATCGGGAAACGCAGAAATTCAATAAGAGATCCCGCACCTCGGAGCCCCTGTATTGATTGCAATTCTGAACTAACAGCCATTCGCGATTGAATCTTTGCTCTCAGAAGATTGGAATGCCGCATGAAAGCCTATCACGACCTCCTCACTGACGTTCTGGAAAACGGAGAGGAACGTGGCGACCGCACCGGCACCGGCACTCTTTCACTCTTCGGCCGCCAATCGCGCTACGATCTCCGCGAAGGCTTTCCCTGCCTCACCACGAAGAAACTTCACCTCCGCTCAATCATCCACGAGCTCCTCTGGTTTCTCAAAGGCGATACAAACATCGCCTACCTCAAAGAGAACAAAGTTACCATCTGGGACGAATGGGCCGATGAAAATGGCAACCTCGGCCCCGTTTACGGCAAGCAATGGCGCGCCTGGGAAAGCCCGGACGGAAAGATCATCGACCAAATCTCCCAGCTCGTAGACGGGCTCGTGAACAACCCTCATTCCCGCCGTCACATAGTCTCCGCATGGAACGTAGCCGACGTCTCGGAAATGGCCCTCCCACCCTGCCACCTCCTCTTCCAATTTTATGTCCATGATGCCAAAGAAGGAAGAAAACCCGGCCTCTCCTGCCAGCTCTACCAGCGCAGCGCAGATCTATTTCTAGGCGTTCCATTCAACATCGCCTCCTACGCGCTTCTCACACACATCGTCGCCCAAGTCTGCGGCTATGAGGCGCGTGAATTTGTCCACACATTCGGCGACCTGCATCTTTACCAAAACCACCTGGATCAGGCAAAACTCCAGCTCACCCGCGAGCCACGCCCTCTTCCCACACTCCACCTCAATCCTGATGTGACGACAGTAGACGGCTTCAGCTTCGATGACATCCGCCTCGAAGGCTACGATCCGCACCCGACCATCAAAGCCCCCATCGCCATTTAAAATGTCCCGCCTAATCGCCGTAGTCGCCATGGACCCGAACCGCCTCATCGGCGCGAACGGCTCTCTCCCATGGCACCTCCCGGAAGACCTCGCCTTTTTCAAGAAAACAACCGTAGGTAACCCAATTCTCATGGGCAGAAAAACCTTCGAATCCATTGGGCGTCCATTACCAAAGCGGAGAAACATCGTGATAACCCGCGATGAGAACTGGAGTCACCCGGGAGTCGAGGTCATCCACAGCCCCGGGCAGATTCCTACCGATGAACCACAGATCTTTCTCATCGGCGGAGCTGAAGTTTATAAGGCGCTCACCCCACTCATTGATGAGTGGCTAGTCAGCCACGTGAAAAAGGCCTATCAAGGCGATACACACCTCGCACATTTCGAGGAAAATTTCCCGGAAATCGAGACAATCGAAGAACACGGTACCTTCATCGTAAAAAAATATCTCCGCTCCTGATAAAATTTCAAACGCCGATCTTGACGAAAACCTCCGCGCATGGTTCAAAGCCCCTCGACCAAAACTGATTCACGGAACGGTGGCTGAGTGGTCTAAAGTACTCCCTTGCTAAGGGAACGTAGCTCAAAAGGCTACCGAGGGTTCGAATCCCTCCCGTTCCGCCATTTTAAGCCCGCATTTCTGCGGGCTTTTTGTTTCTTAATGATGCCCATCCACCATCGACTGTGGGAGTGACAAGCACCTCTCGAATAAAGGTCTACGCAATGGACTTCTTCTCTTGCTGCTTAGGTAAAGCCAGCGAGATCAGGCCGGTCGCGATGAGAAACAATGCGGAGGCGACCAAGCACCACGTCATTCCAGCAAGCCCGCCCTGACGCATGCCCAGCTGATACAGCAGCCCGGACAAAACCGTGCCCGCCAGCCGTCCGCAGGCATTGGCCATATAGTAGATGCCCACATTCATGGCGATTTTATCGTGATCCGTGTAGTCCAGGATCAGAAACGAATGCACAGCAGAATTTAGGGCGAAAATAACTCCGAACACGATCAAACCGCCGACAACGACAGCAGTTGCGTTCCATCCAACATACAGTCCAATCGCCATCAGGATCGGAATTGCGGCCAGAATGAAGGCAAGGCGCTTCGCAGTTTTCCCGGTGGGGTCTCTGCCACGCAAAATAGCGGGAGCTGCAGCCTGGACGCACCCGTAACCAATAACCCATAGCGCCATGAATCCACCGGCCTGCCAGAATTTCCAGCCAAGTACCGAGGAAAGGAAAACGGGCAATGCAACCACAAACCAAACATCCCGCGCTCCAAATAGAAAGAACCGTGCGACCGAGAGCATATTCACCGCGCGGTTTCTCGAGATAAGCTGGCTGAATTTCGACTTATTTCTCACATCTCCCAGCCCCCCGCGCATGAGCAGTCCCGCAGATATCATCGCAAGAGCCACCACCGCCATAATCACCATGACGGAGGATTGGAAATCCATCACAGACAGCAGCAAACTTCCGATAAAAAAGCCCACTCCTTTCAGCGCGTTTTTACTCCCGGTTAATAGCGCAACCCACCGGTAGAGTCGTCCCTCGGCATCTCCGGCCACGAGTTTTACCGCGCTTTTACTGCTCATCTTCGTGAGATCCTTCGCGATTCCGGACATCGCCTGGGATGCCATTACCCAAATCACCGTCAGTCCTGCGGCGGGCATGAATGCCAGCATACCCAGCGCAAGCAATTGCGTTCCAAGTCCCATGAATAGAGTGCTTTTCAGTCCATAGCGGGAGGCCAGAACTCCTCCTGCGAAATTCGTCAGAATTCCAAACAACTCATAGAACAGGAACAGCGAGGCCACTTGGAGCGCGCTGTATCCGAGTTGGTAAAAATAGAATAGAACCAGCATCCGGATCGCACCGTCAGCCATCGTATCCGCCCAATAAGCCATCGTCACGATGGCATAATTCCGGGTTCCGGAGGAAGTGCTCATGGGCGCTTAGAGCGAAAGGGCAACCTTACGGGCGAGTTCTGCATAGCGGCTGGCGTAGCCCCACTCATTGTCATACCAGGCGAGGATTTTCACCTGTGTGCCATTGGTAACCATAGTCGATGGAGCATCAATGATCGATGATCTTGGGTCGCCTTTGAAGTCGACGGAAACAAGCGGTCTAACCTCATATCCCAGAATTCCTGCAAGCTCACCTTCGGCAGCCTCTTTCAAGAATCCATTTACCTCCTCCACACTCGTCTCCCGTGAAACTTCGAAAACGCAGTCGGTCAACGAAGCATTCAACAGAGGCACCCGGACGGCCACACCATCGAGCTTGCCTACCAGATCAGGAAAGATCATCCCGATTGCCGTGGCGGAGCCGGTGGAAGTAGGTATCAACGACTGACTGGATGCCCGCGCGCGCCTCAAGTCCTTGTGGGGCGTATCAAGAATCGATTGCGTATTGGTCATGTCGTGGATCGTCGTGATCATGCCATGACGGATGCCGATTTTTTCCTGAATCACCTTCACTACCGGTGCCAGGCAGTTCGTGGTGCATGAGGCAGCCGTGAGAATATCGTGCTGCTCCGGATCGTATAGATCATCGTTCACACCGATGACCACATTCAGCGCACCTTTTTTTACTGGAGCTGCAACGATAACCTTCTTCACCCCAGCCTTGAAATATGCCTCCAACTGCTCGGGCGTGCGGAATTTTCCGCTGGCTTCCAGCACGATATCTACTCCGAGCTCACCCCACGGCACTTCAGAAAAATCCTTATGGCTACTGTGCCCGATCCGCTTTCCTTCCACTGTGAAATGATCTGCCTCTCCGGCGGTTTCGTATTTCCAACGCCCATGCACCGAATCGAAATGAAGGAGATGTGCGGAAGTAACTCCGTCGCCGCCTGTTTCATTCACGTGGACGAATTCCAGCTCGGGGAAATCCCAGCCAGCACGGAGCGCCAAACGCCCCATCCGTCCAAATCCATTGATGCCTATACGTGTTGCCATAATACTTTTTGTAGGAGGAAAAATTTAAGAAACCGCCATGAACCACCCCGTAAAACCCGCGTTTCCACACAGCAATCAAAAGGCGTAAAACCCAACGGAGTTTGTCATGACGAAAAAAATCGTAATGAATGACAAATATTTAGCAACGCCATTCTTCGTGACGATATCGACAGATTTTCATCCAAATCTCTCCGTCTTTGCCGATGGACAAAAGTCACTGGAGATTGAAAAAAATTGCTGCGTCCTTTTACCGATATGACCGTCTCTCCTTTTAGATAATGCCAAAACCAGCTTCCACCATAGATGTCGAACGACTTTCAAGCAACGAGCTGCGCAATTCCATTCTGAGATTCGTTCAATCCAGGGTAAGGGATTGCCACCTCGCAGAAGATCTCACGCAGGAAATCCTGATCCGAGGATTTGCCAAGGTTTCCGGCCTGAGGAACAAGGAGAGACTTGAATCATGGCTATTCCAGATCGCACGGAACGTCATCGCTGATTATTTCCGGAGTTCAAGGTCCACCCAAGCTTATCACGAGCACCTTCCTGATGTGGAAGACAATCTCTGCGGATACGTTCCGGAAGAGGAGGCAGTGCTTAGGGAAACGCTCTCCTCCTTCATCCGCGGAGTGGTGGAGTCCCTTCCTGCTATCTACCGAAATGCACTCTGCTACACTGACTACGAAGGTCACACACAAGCACAGCTCGCGGATCGGGAAGGCCTTTCACTTTCCGGCGCCAAATCCCGGGTCCAGCGAGCCCGGCAAGAAATTCGCGCGGAAGTCGCACGTTGCTGCCACATCGAGACCGACCGATACGGAAAAATTTTCGGAGTCGAGGCGAAGCAGTCTACCGAGGACTGCGGATAGCATTTTGGCCGCATCCGGCCCCGGCGGAAAATTTATCACATATAGCGCGTCCTTTTCCCGAACTCCCCGTCTTCCATGATATATGGAAAAACATTTAGAGAATCTTCCTGTCGCAATTATCGGAGCCGGCCCGGTCGGCCTTGCAGCAGCCGCGCATCTAATCGAGCGAGGCGAGACCCCGCTAATAATCGAAGCAGGCTCATCCGTCGGACATACAATCAAGCAATGGTCACACATCAGAATGTTCTCCCCATGGCGGCATAATATTGACCCTGCCTCCCGGCGTCTTCTCGAAAAAACCTGTTGGAACAGCCCGGACCCTGAAAAGTTACCTACCGGAGAAGAAATGGTCGGAGAGTATCTTCAGCCTCTCGCCGCCGTAGATCGAATCTCGCGCTCATTATTCCTCGGACAGCGCGTAGTCGCGATAACCCGCGACGGTATCGACAAGGTCCGCAGCCACTTCCGTGCTGAGCGACCATTCCTGATCCGCACTATCGACTCCGCGGGCAATACCAGATCACATCGGGCGAAAGCAGTGATCGATGCCAGCGGGACATGGGAAACCCCAAGCCCGATGGGAGCGGATGGCCTTCCTGTTTCCGGGGAATTGGAGAACCCCTCGCTCATCGACTACGGAATGCCGGATGTGAAAAACTCCCGTGAAACGGACTTCGCCGGTGCACATATACTGGTAGTTGGCAGCGGCCACTCATCCTTCAACGCGATCCTGGACCTTTTGGATCTAAAGGAAAAACACCCGCAAACCACCATCACGTGGGCAATGCGAAAGACTAAACTCGGCAACATCTTCGGCGGCGGAGCAACCGATGCATTACCCGCGCGCGGCCAGCTGGGACAGCGGGTGCGCAAAGCTGTGGAAACAGGTGCAGTGAAGATCCTCACCCCGTTGTCGATCGAGCGGCTCACCAAAAACAACTCTATCCCTTCACTCACGATCCACGCCACTGTCGGAAACTCTCCGGTAGAACTCATTGTGGATCGCATCGTCGTAGGCACAGGATTCCGGCCTGATCTTGGCTTCAGTCGGGAAATCCGCCTCAGCCTCGATCCTGCTCTCGAATGCGCGGAGAAACTCGGTCCATTGATCGACCCCAACGAGCACAGCTGTGGCAGCGTCCCTCCCCACGGAGCCCGCGAGCTTTCTCACCCTGAGCCCGGTTACTATATCGTCGGCATGAAAAGCTACGGCCGTGCTCCGACCTTCCTCCTCGCCACGGGATATGAGCAGGTCCGCTCGCTCGTTGCTGAAATCACCGGCGATCACGATTCAGCTGCCAAAGTTGAACTAAAATTACCTGAAACAGGTGTCTGCCAAACGGATTCCGCACCTACGCCGTGTTACGGAGAACTGGAGTCCGAGCCAAAAGCTCCCGACAGGGAAATCAATACAAGCTGTTGCAGATGAGAAAGAACACGCCTCACCTAACAAAATCATGCGAAGCTCCCCCGTGGAGGCTCGTATGGCAGTTGGCATGGGGCCAGCTTCTCGTCTGGGGTGTTCTCTACTACGCCTTCACCGCTCTTGCAGCACCCATCCACGCGGACACCGGTTGGAGCAGATCCCTTATCAACGGCGGCCTATCCGTCGGCCTTTTAACCTGGGGGATTCTCGCCCTACCCGTTGGGATGTGGATACAGCGACGGGGTGTAAAAGGAGTCATGACACTCGGCTGTCTCATCGGCGGAATATCATTCTCTGCATTAGGTTATGTCACCGATCCTTGGCATTTCTATCTGGCATGGGCCTGCATGGGTGCTGCGATGGCGGCACTCCTGTATGAACCTGCCTTCGCCGCAGTCACGATGGCTTTCGGCAGCCTTTATAAGAGGGGTATCGTCCTCATCACCCTGGTTGCCGGCTTTGCCAGCACCGCCTTTATTCCCTTTACCTACCTTCTTGCTGATCACTACGGCTGGAGAAATGCATGCAAAGGACTGGGCGCTGCTGTAGTAGCGATCGGAATTCCTCTTCATTGCCTGAACCTCCCCCAATCGGTTTCCAGACCAAGGGAAGATTCAGACAAATTACAAAAAACCATCGGCCACGCTATCAGAACCTTCAAAACTGATTTCACCAATAGAACCTTCCTCCTTCTCGCACTCTGGTTCACAGCTCACACAGCTGCATTTTCCGGACTGATTTTCCTAATTGTCCCCACTATGACATCCATGGGAGCGGACCCGGCGTCTTTGTTGGTGGCCATGGCTTTGATCGGCCCAATGCAGGTTCTCGGAAGATTGCTTGTTGCCTCCCGTAGCGGGAAATTTTCATCCATCGAGGTCGGCCGTTGGGCGATGATAGCCATGACGCTTTCGGTCCTCATTCTTATCGCCCTACCGCCCAGTTTTGCCTGGCTTCTCTGCTTCGCAGTCCTGTTTGGCACCGGCAACGGCCTTATGACGATTCTGAAAGGCACTGCGATCGCCGAATACTTCGGCACGCTACGCTATGCGGAACTCAATGGCGCACTCGCCACTCCTTCGATGATTTCAAAAGCCGCCGCGCCCTTTCTGCTCAGTGCAATCTGGGAAAATTCCGCGACTCCGACATACGTCTTCGTCACACTGTTTTTCGTCCTCCTCATCGGTCTAGGCGCAGTCCTGAATTTGCCCAATCCGGATCCGGAAATAGACGTTGTGCCATCCACCCATTAGCATACCCGCCGAACAAGCCTTCCTAACTCCCGGCACTACCCGGCACGACGGTCATTTTATTTACGTCCGCCATGTTCTTGTATCTCCAGGGTTTGTATCCCTCCCCTTTCAGAAATTTGATACTTATATTGCATTGGCGCACCTTCCATATGGGGATCGGTCCTGATTCGTATCCCATGATTTTATCACCATCGTAGTGGTAAAACAGGATGACGTGCCCGCCTGTGAGTAAAATATCTCCCATTTTCATCTCATCCCAGTCCACCGGATCACAAATGGAGGGTAGTTCCCGGGTCGATACCGGCGCTTTCAGCCCCCAGCAGCGCGATACGAATCCCGAACAATCAATTCCTACGCTTTCATCGCTCACCACGGAATCATTCCCGCTGATTTTGTATGAGTTCGCCACATCACCCGCCTTTTTGCCTTCGGCCAGGCCCTTCAGGAATGATTCAGGAGTATCGAACCCACCCCATTTGTAAGCCATTCCTGTGGCCTGTTCACCGGGCTTCCACCAGCCTTTCCGATCCGCACGGCTCACCAGAGTGGTGTCCGGGGTCTGCACCATGATCCCTTTGGTATCCTTTCCATGGCGAATGTGACGCTCCTCGGGCATCCATTGCACATCCTTATAGGTATGTGCGATCCGGATGGAGTCCTCGGGAATTGCCTTGTGGGGACCGCAGGAAACGAAAAGTGGAAAAATCAGCAACCCGGGGAGGAAACATCTAATATCTACTCGATTCCTCTTAGCGCTTTTTGTTCTTCGATCCATTTCCTATCCTTTTTCGAAAGCTTCGATTCATCCGTCTTGTAGCGCTCGCCACCGGGTTCGATGAGAATCAATTTTCCTTCCGAATAGGAGACAAGCTTGGCGAAGACCTTCTTGCCCTTTTTTCCCTCCCATTCACGGTAACCCTTGCCCTCGAGACTCTTCCTCCAGCTCGTGTACTGATAGGCGGATGCCGCCTCCGCCTGCTTGATCAGGCCCCAGTAAAAATCCCCCTCACCACGCTTATACCCGGTATCCCGCCAGAGGACTTCTCCGCTCGGGTTCAACATGAGAACCGTAGGATGCCCAAGCACCTTGTAACGCTTCTTCAGCTTCTTCACGTAATTCGCAATATCTGTTTTACGCGTGATTTTCTCGTCCAGTGAGAGATCCGTATCATCCACCTCGAAACCCGTATCAATCCGCAGCCGCACCACATGATCCTCCGCCCATTTTCCAAATTCACTGGTCGCGAAAAGCTCTTGTGAAAGCGCCTTGCACATCGGGCTGCGGGCGGAATCCGTAAACCAAATCAAAATCGGTTTCCCTTCGCGGGCGGCCTCTTGTCTCGCCAAGGTCTCGCTATCCTCCCACGGGCCCTTCTTAGGGGCGGCCATCAGTCTCTCCAGCTCAGGGATACCCGCATCCGGATTGTCCGGATCTGTGAAAACAATATCCTCCTCCGGTGTGATTTGAATTGGTTCGGATCGTGCATTCCCGCCGGCAATAATCGGAGTTCCGCCTGCACCAGCGCTTCCACGCAGCTTCGGAGGGATGCCTGAAGTACCGAAGGGTGATTTCGCCTCTTCCTCACCTCCATCTTTTGCACAGCCGGATATAAGCATCGCGCCCGCAGCAAAAAAAACAAAACTCCCGTGCAGGACAGCTTTCGGTAGGCGGGTATTCATCGGCATTATTTTTTCAGGCGGACAGGCGTTCCACAGGATGAGCAGCGGAACCAACCAAACGCTAACATATGCAGCGTCAGAGGAATCACATACCCCAAGCCGGGGATACGGTGCGCCTTGATATGTTTCAGCGCGGCTTTATGAGTGAACAGCCTCTGGTTACAAATCCTGCACTTCCCGCTACGGCCCCAGATCAGGTAGCCGAAACCGACCAAAGGCAAGGCGATTGGAAACGCGAGAATCCACTTCGGCACCCAAGGGAAAGTCATTGGGAATTCACGGGAAACCAGTAGCAAAAATGCGGAAATAATTGCCAGCGGCATTACCACCACCAATAGCAAAGTAATCATCCCGCCAATGCGCAGACTCCACGGGTGGGTGTGTAAAACTCCGCGAACATACCGCCGTGAGTTTGGATCCTTGCCACGATTTGTTTTCTCTCTAGGCGCGCGGATCAGAGCAACCCGATCCTCCTTTCCTTCCGGCACCAGCTTAAGAGCTTTCTCCGTTCTTTCGTGAGTTGAGTTGATGGCCTTGAATTTGGGTTTCTCTCTCATTTTCTCGGCTTCCTTTTTCCCAGGTCTCGCTGCCTTCCCACCCAGGCGGATGGAAGGTCCCTCTGCCAATTCGGTCTTCTCCACAGCTCCGGTTTTAACATCCAGATCCCCGGCATAGCAGCTCAAAAGCTGACCCTCCGGAATATCCGATACCCGTAACTCATTCTCCATTAGCTTCTTTCCAGGCAGAGGAATTGCGAAAGGAGCTTCGCTCAGCATTTCAAGCACCTCAGGGTCGGTCTCATAGTTTACCGGCTCCCCCATGGCCACCACCTCTTCGGATTTCTCCGCAACAGAAGATTCCTCATCGGTAGTCTGCTCTGATTCATTGGAATCTTCTTTCCTATCCGGCTCCTTCACTTCCTCCACTTCCACCGCATACTTCATCCATTTTTCGATCGAACTCACGGACGGATCCCGCTTGGCCAATTTCAGCATGTCGTTGGCCTTTTTCAGCTCAGCTGCGAGCCGCTCGGCATCGTAGGCTAGGAGCTGATGAAATTCTTGAATTCCGGCGCTCTCCAATAAATCGAGAGAGGCCGATCCAATTCCAGGGATATCTCGGAGTTCGGGCATTTGGAGGACTATGACAGAAAAGGGAAATTAGTTTAGCGCGTCGAGCATTTCCCCGAGTTGTTTCAACTTCACCTTCCAATCCTCGAGACGCTCTTTCTCCTGCTCGACCACTGCCGGCGGTGCACGATCCACGAAGCTTGCGTTACCGAGTTTCCCCTCGGACTTCTTCACTTCGATCAGCATTTTCTCGATTTCCTTGGAAATACGGACCTTCTCGGCCTCCACATCCACCATGCCCTCCATCGGCATGTAGGCCTCACCCACAGGTGTCACCGCTGCGGGAGTTCCCTTCGGCGCATCGTAGGAATCATCCGGCAATATTTCCGATGCCCCCGCCAGCAGGGCCAGCACATTGAGCTCTTTTGAAATCCATTCGCTAGCACCTTTGATGATGAAACGCACATCCTTGCGGGAGCCCAGATTATACTCGGCCTTGAGGTTTCTCAGGCGGGCAGCTGCCTCGTAAATCGCAGCAGATTGCTTTTCAGCGGATCCGATGCACTTTTTCGAAAGATCTCCCAGCAATGGAATTTCCGGAAGTGCCTTGCTCATCACAAATTCACCTTCAGCCACATAATTCATCCGGGAGGAAAGCTCCTCGGTCACGTGCGGCATGTATGGATGAAGAAGCTGCAAATAACGGCTCATCACTGCATCGAAAGTGCCCAGCGCAGCAGCCCGTGCCTCCGCGGTAGCGGATTCGCGCAGATCGGCTTTCACCGCCTCCAGCCATTTGTCACAGAAATCATTCCAGAGAAACTCATAGAGACGCTGCGCAACCTCGCCGAAGCGGTATTCCGCGTAGATTCCATCCAGGTCCGCTATCAGTTGGTCCAGCTTCGCCATCACTTGGATGTGATAAATCGGCAAGGTATCCATCGCCGGCAATGCCACGAACTCATTCCCATCCATCTGGCGGAAACGGCATGCGTTGTAGAGCTTGTTGGCAAAATTACGCCCCTCCTCAACCGAGCTTTCATCGAAGCGGACATCCGCTCCAACCGGCGCAATGCGCATCAAGCCGAAACGCAGCCCGTCTGCTCCAAATTTGTCCATCAGTTCGATTGGATCCGGTGAATTACCCAGTGATTTACTCATCTTCCGCCCCTTGAGATCGCGGATGATCGAGGTGAAATATACATTCTTGAATGGCAGCTGATCCTCGAAGCGGTAGCCCGCCATGATCATCCGTGCCACCCAGAAGAAAATGATGTCCGGGCCGGTCACAAGATCCGCCGTCGGGTAAAATTTCTTCAGAGTCGCTGAATTCTCACCCACATCGGACATGGTCGCGAACGGCCACAGCCATGAGGAAAACCAAGTATCCATCACGTCCTCGTCACGCTCCCACTCTCCTTCGGCAGGAGGCTCCACACCTACATAAATATCTCCCGCCGCCGCGTCCTTCGTCTCAAGCGACTCGGCATTCTTCAGCTCATCCAGCTTGTCCTTTTTATACCACACCGGGATCTGATGCCCCCACCAAAGCTGGCGGCTGATGCACCAGTCCTGCAGATTCTCCATCCAGTGGGAATACGTCTTCGCCCATCTTTCCGGGCGGAATTTGATCTCGCCGGAAGCAACCGCCTCGGTCGATTTCTCAACCTCCGGATAGCGCAGGAACCACTGCATGGAAATACGTGGCTCGATTGGAACGCCCGCACGCTCGGAGTAACCTACGCTATTTTCATATTCCTCCACCCCGACCAGCAGACCCATCTCCTCCAGCTTCGCAGCTGCCTTCCGGCGCGCCACAAAACGATCCAAACCATCGAACTCCGGCAGATACGGAGTGTTCATGTTTCCGTCAGGATGGAGAACGTCGATGATCTCGAGGTCGTGTTTCACGCCGATCTCAAAGTCCACCTTGTCATGTGCTGGTGTAATTTTCAGCGCACCTGTTCCGAACTCAAGATCCACCGCTTCATCGCCGATGATCGGGATGTGTGCTTCCGGGAAAGGGCGTTTCACCATTTTCCCGATGAGTTTACCCCACTTCGGGTGCTTCGGATGCACTGCCACAGCCACATCGCCCATCAGAGTCTCCGGGCGGGTTGTGGAAATTTCGATGAACTCGCCGGGGCTGTCCACCAGCTCGTATCTCATCGTGAAAAGCTTCGATTTCGAAGGCTTCATGATCACTTCCTCATCGGAAAGTGCGGTCAGGGAAACAGGGCACCAGTTCACCATCCGCTTGCCACGGTAAATCAGCCCTTCATTGAAGAGATCCACGAATACCTGGCTCACCCACTTGGTGTAGCCCTCGTCCATCGTAAAGCGCTCGCGCGACCAATCGCAGGAGCAACCCAGCCGCTTCAACTGCTTGATAATGATATCACCGTGCTTGTCTTTGAAATCCCAGATGCGCTTGAGAAACTCTTCACGCCCCAGATCATGGCGCGTCTTCCCTTCTTTTTCACGGACTTCACGCTCCACCTTCGTCTGGGTCGCGATTCCCGCGTGGTCCGTCCCTGGCAGCCACAGAACTTCTTTTCCCTGCTGGCGTGCGCGGCGCGCAAGAATATCCTGAATCGAGTTATTCAAGACATGGCCCAAATGCAGAATCCCGGTGACATTGGGAGGTGGAATAACGATGGCATAGCCCTCTTTCTCCGAATTTTCATCCGCACGGAAGCAACCGGCTTCTTGCCAGGCGGCATACCATTTTTCCTCCACAGCTTGTGGCTCATACGCTTTCGCTAACTCTGACATGGGGCGCGGATACTCGGCGAGAGTTCCGGATTTGTCCAGCTTCGGGGGAAATCGGGCCTTTTACGTTACCTATCCGGTCGAAAGCGCCGCCAATTTCACAGCACAAAAAAGCAGCCACGGGAAATTTATCCCATGGCTGCTTAAAGTTTTTACTTAGAAGCTTTCTATTTACCGAAGACTTTTTTCACGTCGCCGGTCTTCTCCTGCACCTTGCCTTCGGCTTGATCAACCTCGCCTTCGGCTTCCAGTCTTTCGTTACCTACGGCTGCACCTGTGGCTTCCTTGATCTTACCTTTTACTTGGTTTCCCATGCCTTCTGCTTTGTCTTGATTACCTGATTTCATAGTTTTTTATTTTAGTTAAAGATTCACATAAACGAATTGCACATTCCGTTCCGCCTCTGATCTTGGCTCATAAAAAACGCCATAACCCTTTTAGCGAAAGGATCAAAAGACACTTCACCTAAAACCTGTCATCACCCACCGGAAATCATTTGGCTGCATCTTGCACGTTTTAGTGCTATAAAATATCGATCTGCAATCCATACCCGGAAACCTGCCAACCATATGAATACCATCGCACGCTTCTATAAGGCGGAAGACGCCTACCTCTTCCGCTCCTATCTGGAATCGGAGGGCATTTCCGCCCATGTTTTCGATGAACATGTCCCACAGGTCCATTGGCTATATACCCACACAATTGGCGGAGTGCGCGTGGTGGTTGCCCCCGAGGATAGCGAACGGGCCGCTGACTTCTACAAAACTTATGACGAAACGATCTCGGCAGGTCCCACCGCCACCGGTGATGTGAAATGGTGGCCGCTCGTCCTCCTCGTCTCGGTGCTATGCAGCGTCCCGATTTTCGCTTTCGGCAGGAAATCCACTCTTCCACGGGATAGAAATCCGTGACTTTCCACGTGGTTGTGCGACCAATTTCGCAAATGAATCCCCGCAACCACCAGATAGCCGCCCTGATCCTTCGCGTAGCAATGGGTGCCTGGTTTGTCACCGCCGGAGGGATGAAGATTTTCGCCACCGGCCTCGATCGCTTTGTCGTCGATATCGAGAACTACCAACTCGTCAGTCACGATCTGGCAGTCATCACTGCCTATCTCATCCCGTGGCTTGAAGTCGTCGCGGGCATCTGCTTCATGCTCGGGGTTTTGAGGAAAGGCGCGTGGCTCGCCATGGTCGGACTGGTTCTGGCATTTTCCATTTCCGTAGGCTCCGCCTGGGCTCGCGGTCTCGATATCAGCTGCGGTTGCCTCGGCGGCACCGAAAAAATCTCCTACTGGAGGAAAGTCATCGAATTCGCCCTCTATTACGTTGTTCTCGCCTACATCGCATATGTGGAATGGCGCACTCCCGGCACCCCCGCCATCGATTCGGAATGATTCGCTGTTGAGATTCACCAAAATCCGTTGAAAGCTCCTATATGCGTTTCACTGAAAAACTGCAGCAGCGGATCAAATCCAGCGGCTCCCGACTCTGTGTAGGTTTAGATCCACGTCCCGGCGAGCACGGCGCCGACCATGCAAAGGACTTCCTCATGCAGGTCATCGAGCAAACAGCCGTCTGGGCCGCCGCCTTCAAGCCGAACATGGCCTACTTCGAAGCCATGGGCATCGAGGGCATACGTGTCCTTGAGGAAATCATGGCCGCCATCCCGGAAAACATTCCCGTTATCCTCGATGCGAAACGCTCCGACATCGGCGAAACTCAGAAATATTACGCCCAAGGTTACTTCAAGGGATGGAATGTTGATGCAGTTACCCTCAACCCCTTTCTCGGCTACGATTCCATCGAGCCATTCCTCGATTTTGAGGAAAAAGCCATCTACCTCCTCGCCGTCACTTCCAACGCCGGCTCCGCGGATTTCCAACAACAGACACTCGCTGATGGCCGCAAAGTCTTCGAGCTCGTCACCGCTCTCGGTGAACGCGCGAAGTCAGAAAACCGCGCAACAGACGTCGGCTATGTAGTAGGCCTCACAAACTCCGCCGAAGTCCTTCCTAAAATGCCCGACGCTCCACTTCTCGTCCCCGGCCTCGGCGCCCAGGGCGGCAGCCTGGCGGCCCTCGGATCCGCCGGCAGAACCGCTCCGGATGTCATCAACGTCTCCCGCGGCATCCTCTACGCCCAGGATGAAAAAGGCTTCCGCGCCCGTGCCGAGTATTGGATGGAGAAAATTAATTCCGAATACGCAGCCAGCTAAAAGCCCGACATGAACCCACCTTCGGAAAACAAATATTCCGGCCTGGCCCCACAAAAGGGCTGGCCCGGCCGCAATGCGAAATTTCTTCGCCACCGCATCGTTCCTGGCATGTTCAGCCGCCGCCAGGGCGCCATGCTCGAGCCAAATCTGGAACCCCCATCCGAGGATAAGGTCCGCATCACCTGGATAGGACACGCATCATTTTTCCTGCAATTCGCAGGCAACTCCGTCGTCGTGGACCCGAACTGGGCAAAATGGCACGGACCCGTCAAACGCCTCCGCCAGCCTGGCCTCCGCCTCGAAGGCGTCCCCGAGGTCGATCTCGTATTGGTATCCCACGCCCACTTCGATCACCTCCACAAACCCAGCCTGAAAATCCTCCAGTCCAGCGATGGCATCGTCGTCCCCATGGGCAGCAAGACACTCGTCAGCCGCCTCGGATTCTCAACCGTTCACGAGATGAAAATCTGGGACGAGTTAAAGATCAAGGGCATGGAAATCATCCACACACCCTGCCATCACTGGGGTGCCCGCTACGTCCACGATACCCACCGCGATTACGGCGGCTACCTCGTCAAAGCAGGCGGGAAAAGCGTATTTCATTGCGGAGACAGCACCTACTTCGAAGGCTTTGAGGAAATCGGAAAACGCCACGAAATCGATATCGCACTCATGCCCATCGGCGCCTACGAATCACCCAGCGGCCGCGATGTCCACATGAACCCAGAGCAAGCTGTCCAGGCATTCATCGATCTCGGCGCCAAGGTTCTCATCCCAATGCACTACGGCACATTCCCGCTAGGAAACGAAGCACTCGAAGAACCCGTCGAGCGTCTCCTCACCGAAGCAGATCGCCTTGGAATCAGCGAAAAAATCCTTATCCCAGAGGAAGGTGTTGGCATCGAGTGGTAAACCAATCATGGCCCCCTCGAACAAAGAAAACACCGCTTTCAAAAACTGGATCAACCGCGATTCAGCAGGGCTGTTAGCCACCGCAGTTCACTCCGTACATCCGTCATTCGACCGCGAAACATTCCTCCAGATCGCCCTCGCGGACCTGGAGAAATTCGAGCTAAAAGCCCGAGTCAGACAATTCTCCCAAGCTCTCGCCTCCACACTCCCGCCGAGCATTCCAGAGGCCATCGAGATCCTCATCCGCAGCCTCCCTCCCGCACTCCCGGACTGCGAAACACTCTCATGCGGCTGGCATCTCTGGCCCATCGCCCAATTTATCGAGGATCACGGCGTCCCCCACCCGGCGGAATCCATCGCCGCGCTTACCGAGCTCACCCAACGCTTCACCGGCGAATTCGCCATCCGCCCCTTCATCATCGCACATCCGGAGCAAACCCTCGTTCAACTCGAGAAGCTCACCCAGCACCCGAACCCACACGTCCGCCGCTGGTGCTCCGAAGGCTCCCGCCCAAGACTTCCCTGGGGCAAGCAGATCCCCTACCTCGTCTCCAATCCTTCCCCCCTTTTCCCAATTCTGGACGCGCTGAAAAACGACCCGGAACTCTACGTTCGCCGCTCCGTTTCCAATAGCCTCAACGACATCGCAAAAGACCACCCGGATTTGGTCGTGAAAAAATGCGCCAGTTGGAGAAGCCAGAGCACCACCCCGGAAACCGCCCGGCTAATCCGCCATGCACTCCGCACCCTCGTCAAGAATGGCCACCCGGGCGCTCTGACACTCCTTGGCTACGCCCCGCCGGAAAACATCTCCAGCCAGCTCACTCTCGATTCCGAAACCGTGGAAATCGGCTCATCCCTGCCGATGACACTCACTCTCCGCTCTTCATCCGCAGAGCCTCAGAAACTCCTGATCGACTACGCAGTCCACTACATCAGGAAATCCGGGCAAACCTCACCGAAGGTTTTCAAATGGAAAACCATCACCCTTGATCCAGGCAAGGAAACCTCATTTTCCAAAAGACACTCCTTCCGCCTCACCACCATCCGTGCCCTCTACCCCGGCGGGCACGCCATCGAAATCCTCATCAATGGCCAAAGCACGGAAATCGGAAAATTCGCTCTCACCCCGGCCCGGCAAAACTGAAAGTGAGCAGTTGAAAGCCCCCAATAACGGTAAATTTGCCAACAGGCAGCTAATCCCTGCAAACCCACCGCTAGCGGATTTCTCCAGCACCCATGATGATTTCTCTCATGGCCTGCAAATGGAAAAAGCAACCCGACGCGCAATGTGCATGCGCATTTCGGCTCACCGCTGGCACAGAGCAGATCGTGCGTGATTTCACCACCCTCGGGCAAACTACCCTCGTCCTAAGAGAGCCAGGTCTGAGCCTTTCCAAATACACCAACTCGCCCTCTCAGGAGGTCGACGCACACAGCCCCATGCTCATGGAGGGCTCTGATTTGTACCTCCTGCGCGATCACGAAACATCAAAGCCCACCCTTGCGGTGGCGCGCCCCGGAAAGACCGTATCATGTACACTCCGCCTCGAGGCACTTGAGTGGAATTCACCCATCCTTCGGAAATTTCTTCTCGAAAGTATACCCAAACCCGTCGCCTGCCCGGATGCACGAAACCTTGGCGCCGGATTCTGGATGGACGATTTCGGACCGAAGTGCGCCGAAAACACCGATCATCTGCTCGCCCGGGAAGCCTGCCAGACCATCCGCCACTGCCAGCATCTGGAAATCCACCTCCAGGCGGAAACCTGCCACATTCATACCTCCTGCAAACCCAGCTTTGTCGACTCGGAGCGGAACATCATTCGTATCTCGGACCGCGCCTGCAGAACCGTCGTCTACGCCGACGCCGGAGACCCTGATTTCCGCCTCAGCTACCTGGCGGACAACAAACTGCAACTCACCCGTCACAGAGCCACAACCCCTCTACCACTCCAAATCCGATGAATAGAAATCCTATTTCCACTGAAAATTATCACCTCTACGGAACCTCCCCCGCCCAAATTCTCTGCAACATAGAACACTCGGACCAACTCTATCTGCACACTAGAAACCCAGTCGCGGAAATCTCAAAACTCGGCAGCGTTCTCGACCTCCTCATCCTCGACGCGGGCGGCACCTACACCTTCCCGGATGCCAGTCTTTCCGTCCGCCCGGAAGAAATCACCAGCGTGATCGGCACCACGCTCACCCATCAGGAACGTGGCTTTGAAGCCATCGAATTTATCTCACAGGACAGCCTCCGCGCACTCATGATTGCCGCTATCCCCAATATTTCGGACTCCGAGCTGTTTTCACTCAATCTCGCCGGTTGCCGCCGCTCCCACCTAGGCAGGAAAGAGCAGACCAAGCTTCTTAACCAACTCGAAAGCAAAACCAGGAAGCCATGCAAGTGCTGCTCCAAAGCCTCGAAATGGAGACGCGAAAACGCCGCGCAACTTCCCTTCTACCACTGGATCTCAGACGTCCTTTCCACGGAACCGAGTATCACCTTCCAGGCATCTTCGAAAGCCACCTCCCTATCCGTCACCGTAGTCGATGGACAGCTTTCCCTCGAAAACGGATTCATCTCCATCGTCTCCCACGATATTTGCAGCATCGTGGAAATTGACCTTGGAAACATTCATATGATGCGTCTCGAAACCTTACACATGGATGGTGAAAACCACTCGAAAATCTCTATCTACAACTCCTTCGGGACCGTCTCACTCGATATCCTCATCCCCGGGGACAAGCACCTCGAGCGCTGGGCAAACATTCTGGATGGCAGATAGTATGAGATCCGAAATCTAAAGAAAATCCGAAGGCTTCCGGCCCGTCTCGATCATAAACGCCTTGGTAAAATGACTGAGACTACTGTAGCCCACTTCGAAAGCCGCCTCGGTCACAGAGCACTTTTCCTCGGTGATCAGTTGGAGCGCCCGTTCAACCCTCATAGAACGTAAATGCCGTGAAAGAGTTTTGCCCGTTTCACTGCTGATCAGGCGGCTTAACGAAGTTGCCGTCAGCGATGCCCGCTCCGCCAGCCCAGCCAGATCCAGCGGCTGATCGAGATCCTCCCGCAGCCGCAAAAGCGTGCTGGCAACCCGTGTTTTCATCACATCCTTCTGCCGCACACAGAACAGTGAACGGTCCTTCCGGAAAACCTGAAGACTCATGAATCCCCGGATCTGCGCGTGTATCCATAAATCCCGCACAAGACCATCTTCGGGCGGAGATTGTATCACCGAATAAATGGAGTGCTCCCACTGCGTAAGAACCCGAGCCGGTGCCAGCCTATCTACAGATCCCTCTTCCCACCACCTTACGTAATTTCCCGCTTCACCCCCCAGACCACCCCTAAAAAAGTCAGAAATCCATTCGGAGCTCACCTCCAGCACCAGGAAATCATACGCTCTCCTCGATGTAGCCATCGTCGCAGCAGTCAAATCCCCGGCAGCCCGGAAACTCCCGATCATCTGCCCGACCAAGTGGATCCGCTTCTCACCCTGTAGAATCATCAGATCCCCCCCGAAATTCAGGCAGAAAATATGCCGGGATCTCCCCAGTGTGACTCCCCAATCCTCGGAAAATCCCGAAACCCCGCCCCAATGAGTCAGCCGCATATCGCAGCCATCATCATGCAATATCGTTTTACGAAGTTTCATCGGAGCTCAATCGATTATCCGTTTAAGCTAATGCATCTCAATAGCAATATTGAAGATAACTAACAGAGAGAAAGAAATACCCGGGAAACGCGTTATAGTAGCAAGGATTTATTCACGACCGTTTCATGCGCTTTCAAAACACATCACGCCGCTCCTTCCTCAGACTCGGCACCTCCGTCCTGGCATTGCCATTTCTGGAAACGTTTGCCTCTGCCCGGAACCTCGCCGCCACCCCACCCAAACGCATGATCTTCCTCGGCGGCGGATTTGGCTTCACCAAGCAAACGTTCTACCCGAAAAAAGCCGGCCCCTTCGCCGAAATCGGCATGACAGAAGGCCTGGCCCCGCTCAAGCGCCACCTGAATGACCTGACAATGGTCTCCAATCTCACCAACCTCGGCGCCACCAACCCACACGGTGGAAGCTCCTCATACCTCACCGGTGCCAACGTCGCGGGCACGCCCGGAAAACGCTTCTTCAACTCCATCTCCTGCGATCAATTGGCCGCCAAACACCTCGGCAAGGACACCCGCTACCCATCCCTCATCCTCTCCGCAAATGAGGAAGACGGCATGCAAAACTCCGGCCACGGCGCAGGGCTCTCACTTTCTTGGGACGCCGATGGAAACCCGATCCCCGGCATCAATACCCCACTTGCCCTCTACCGCCAGCTCTTCGCAACAGCCGCGGACTCCGGCTCCCAGCTCCAGTCACAACTCAAGGAAAAACAAAGCATCCTGGATGTCGTCCGCCTCGATGGGCAGCACATGAAACGCACCCTCAGCAAAAACGATAACGAGAAGCTGGACGAATATTTCACCGGAATCCGCCAGGTGGAAAAAGGCCTCGAACGCCAAGCCATTTGGGCCGATACCCCGAAACCAAAGGCACCCTTCGACGCACCAGACGAAGGCATCTCCGGTGAAGAAGCCATCCACCTTATGTATGACATGATCATTGTCGCCCTCCAGACCGGCATGACCAACGTCGTCACCTATCGCCAGCCCGTCACCTCACTGCTCTCCGGCATGGGCATCACTCTCAAGGCGCACTCCCTCAGCCACTACGGATTCTCGGAACCGCGCACCGAGGCCTCCCGTCAGCGCGATCAAAAATGCTCCACCCTCCTCGCCCACTTTATTGATCGCCTCAAGGAAGCGAAAGACAGCGACGGCTCACGCCTCTTTGACAACTGCATCCTCAGCTACGGCTCCAACCTCCGCAGCGGCCACGAACTTAAAAACGTCCCCGCCATCCTCAGCGGCGGCGCAGCCAAAAACATCAAGCACGGCAGCCACCTCATCCTTCCCAAAGCCGATACCCCCCTCGCCAACTACTGGCTCACCCTGATGCAACAGGCCGATGTCCCCGTCCAAAATTTCAGCCACAGCACCGGAAATATCCCCCAACTCCTCTCCTAAAGGAAAATGCCCCGCACCATCATCTTCCTGGGATTCCTGCTGCTCACAGTCACCGCCGCTCACGCCCAAAATCACATAGAACTTCCACAGGAAAAAATTCAACCCTTCCTGGAGAACTACTGCATCTCCTGCCACGGCCCGGATAAACAAAAAGGCCAGGTCCGCTTCGACCAACCCAACTGGGAAATAACCAACAACGACACTGCCCAACGCTGGCAGGATGTCCTCGATCAACTCCACGGAGGAGACATGCCCCCGGAAGACGAAAAACAACCGCCTTCAGCAGAACTCAACGATCTCCTGGAAACCCTCACCGGCAGCCTCGAAACCGCCCAACAAAATCTCAATTCACAGGGCGGGGAAATCAAAATGCGCCGCCTGAACCGCCGCGAATACAATAACACCATCCGCGATCTCTTTGGCTTCGAGCTCAACCCCCACGATATCCCGGAAAACAGTGAAAGCGAAACCTTCGATACCGTCGGAGAAGACCAGTTCTTCACATCCGCCCATTTCGAAAAATACCTGACTCTCGGCCGTGAAATCGCCGATTTATCGATCAAAACCAACACCACCTCCTACAAGGAGTCCACCATCCGCCGCACTCAGCCCGAAACAGATATTGTCGGGAATTTACTCAAGAAAGTCGCCGAGTTTGACCGTAAAAAAGCCCTTATCGAGGCCGGAAAATCGTGGAAAGAAAGCGGCTTCAAAGATCAGGGGGAAAAAGAAATACTCTTCCGCCAATGGGAAACCCGCGTCGAACGACCACGCAACTACATCCAATACCCTCAAGCTGAAACCGGCGTTTACCTCAGCAGTATCGTCAAAACCGCCAACGTAGCAGCACCCGGCGACCCACGCGCTGACTACCTCATCCGCATCCGCGGCGGGCTTCATAATCTCAATGGCAAAACAAACGAACTTCGCAAAATCGTCAGCATCAGCGATAGCGATCGGATCCTCGGCACACTCAAACTTCGCGGCACCACTGAAAACCCCGAGTCCGCGGAAATGCCCGTCCGCCAACTCATGGGGCAAAACAGAATTTCCCTGAAAGTCAGCGAAAACACCCCGAAATCCACCAACTCCTACTTCAGGAAAATTGCCGCAAATACCAAAGCCTCGGATCCCAACGCCTCCATCTGGATCGATTGGCTGGAAATAGAAGGCCCGTTCTACCCGGAAAAACGCCCCATCATCGAGGAAATCCTATACCCGGACACACCCACCGGAAAAGGCAGCGCCATCCTCCACCGGGATCACCAGGCACTCAACTTCATCCAGCAATTCACCTATCACGCCTTCCGCCGTAAAACCCCGGATCCAGCCTACATCAAGGCCCTCCACGATCACTTCAAGGAGCAACGCGCCGCCGGAATCAAATACAGGGAATCCATGGCGGAAGTCATCTCTATCATCCTCTCCTCCCCCGGCTTTCTCTTCATTCAGGAAGCCGCGCCCGCACAAGATAGCCCACACCCCGAACTCACCAGCCGCGAATTAGCCATCCGCCTTTCCTATTTCCTCTGGAGCAGCCCCCCGGACGAGGAATTATACGCATCGGACCTTAAGGATCCCGCCCAATACTCCGCTCAAATCGATCGACTTCTAGACGACCCGAAAGCCCGGGCCTTCCGCGACGGCTTCATCGATCAATGGGCGGAACTTGATCGCTACGATGCCATCACCATCGATGACAGCAAATACTACCGCTTCAACGAAGCCCTGCAGCGCGACGCAAAAAGAGAGGTCCAGGAATTCTTCGGCACGCTCATCGAGGAAAACCTCCCCACGGAAAATCTAATCCATTCGAACTTCGTCACCGTCAACGCTGCACTCGCCAACCACTACGACCTCCCCTTCCCGGCCACCAAGACGAACGAATTCCAGAAAATCTCCCTCCCGGAAAACTCCCCACGCGGCGGCCTAATTACTCAAACAGCCTTCCTCGTTGCCGGCTCCAATGGAGAGCGCTCATCCCCCGTCATCCGCGGCGCACTCGTCATGGAGAAAATCCTCAATGACAAACCATCTCCACCACCCCCAAACGTCCCGGAACTCGGATCCGCAACCAAAGAGCCCAAAACAAACCGGGAAATGGTCATTCTCCACCAAAGCCAACCCGTTTGCTCCTCCTGCCACAAGGTGATGGATATCATCGGCTTCGGCCTGGAAAACTTCGATACCATCGGCCGCTGGCGTGAAACCGAAACCGTTGGCAAAAAAGAAATCCCTATTCAGCCCGGTGGCACCCTCCCCGGGGGCCAATCATTCGCCAACGTACGCGATCTCAAAAGGCTGCTCCTAACACAGACCGACCCCCTGGCACACCAACTCACGGAATCTTTCCTGACCTACGCCCTGGGCCGCCGCATTGAATTCTCGGACCAACCGGAAATCAAAAAAATCCTCGAGAAGACAAAACAGGAAAACTACCCCACCCGCACCCTCATCAAGGAAGTCGCGCTAAGCCCACTTTTCAAAAAATAGTTCGCTGGATCGCCCCCCGAAATCCGCCGGAACTACCCATGGAAAGCAAGCCCGGTAGCAATCACAAAACCTCGCTCAGCCAGCCATCAATCTCCTCCACAAGGAGATCATAATGCCCGTCAAACATATGACCGGCGCCTTCCACCATCACCAGCTTCTTCGTCGCGGTAATCTTCCGGTGCACATGCACGCTATCCTGCGGCAATACCACATCGTCCGCCGTTCCATGGAATAAAAGCCAAGGCACCGGCACACTCTCCGCCGCATCAAAGGTATGCTCGATCTGATGGAGATCATCCACGAAAGCCTGGGAAAGCGGCTTCGTTTCATCCTCCCACATGCAACCCTCTCCCGGCGTTACATCGCCGAATTCCGCCTCGCAAAACTCCTTTGTCCGCACCATTCCCGCTAGTGTCACGAGCACGTCGATCCTCGGATCTCGCGCAGCGGTCAGCGCAGCCACCGCACCTCCCATGCTGTGCCCCACGTATACGATTTTTTTGTCCTCCTTCACCACATCCAGCACAGCCTGAAGATCCGCCACCTCCTTGGAGATTGTGCTATCCTCGAATTTGCCTTCGGAAGCTCCGTTACCTGAAAATGAGATTCGCAGCCCGGGCCAGCCCTTTTCAGCCAGTCCCTCGGCCACCTTCACCATCAGATCGCGATCCTTGTCCCCCGTGACCCCATGGCCATAAACCACCAGCACATCCTCACGCGCTCCTTCATGAACCGCATGATCGATCCGCTCTCCCTGCTTGTTGGCAATTTCCATAATCGTTTTCGTAAAATAAAATCTAGTCTTCCCGTCCCTTGAACGTGAGCTCCGCCACGCCGGACTTATCCAGCTCACCTTTCCCCGCATTGATCAACTTCCGATACTGTCCTTCCGTAGCCTCGGAAAGCGGCACTGCCACCCCCGCTCCTTTTGCCAGGTTGTTGGCAATTCCACTATCCTTCGCAGCATGCGCCGCAGAGAAATAGCAATCGTGATCCCTCGTCACCATATCTTCCGCATCTGTTTCCAGCACCCGTGAATTCGCACCCGTTTGCGAAAAAATTTCGCGCAGCATCGCCAGATCCAGCCCCAGCGCATCGCCCAGGCCCAGCCCTTCCGCCAGACCAGCCGTATTGATGTTCATTACCATATTTACCAGTGCCTTCACCTTCGCCGCGGAACCGGCAGGCCCCACGAATCTCAGCGCCGTGGAAAGCACCTCCAGCAGTTCCTTGTTATTCTCAAAGACCTCTTCCTCACCGCCAATCATCAGATACAGCGTCCCCTCGCGTGCTTGGGTGATGCTCGAAGCCATGCAAGCCTCCAGCGTCTTCGCCCCCGCTTCATTGCATTTCTCCTCAATTGCCACCTGCACCTCGGGAGTCAGCGTCGCACAATTCAGGAAAACCTTCCCCTCCGCATCTTTCAGCAGCCTGTCTTTCGTGAAAATTGACCGCATTGCCTCATCATCGGTCACCACCGTTAAGACCACGTCCGCTCCCGCTGTCACAGCTGCCAGATCAGCCACCTGCTCCGCGCCCAATTCCTCTGCAATCTCCTTCGCTAAATCCTCATTCAGATCATACACCGTCCCGATCTTATATCCGCTATCTTTCAGATGGCGCGCCATGTTCGCTCCCATACGCCCGACTCCTACAACTCCGATTCGTGGTTTCATGCACTACCCCTAAGACAACCCGCACGAAAGTAAAGGGACCAGCCATCAATCCCTCGCATTCTGCTAAAATAGCGCTACTGCATACATTCCCACATCCTCCGGGCCGAAATTTACCACATCAAAAGCAAAAAAGTAATTCCCGAGATCCGTTCCGCTGTAACAATAGCAAAGGAAAATCCACCGATCCCGCAGCAACACGCATCCATGACCGCACAGAAAACGAAAACACCCTTCAAACAATTGCTGAAGGACTACATCCTCATCCTACTTTCAGGATTTCTGTATGCGGCCGCCCTGAAATATTTCGTCCTCCCATCCAAGGTCATCCTCACCGGCACAGAAGGCATCGCCACAGCACTGTCCTATTATTTTGAAAGCTACTGGCTGTTCATAGGACTCTATATCGTTTTCCAGACAGGACTCCTCACGTTCGGTTTCGTCGGAGTCAGCAGGGTTTTTGCGGTTAGGTCCCTGGTGGTGGTCACCACTGTTGTTTTATCACTGATATTCATGCCGGAGCTTCGTTTTGCCCAACCGGAGCCACAGAATGAGCGGATCATACTTGTCATATTCGGCGGCATCCTCGCCGGAGTCGCCAAAGCAATCGCATTCAGAAGCCGTGGCTCCACCGGAGACGAGGACATTCTCGGAGCCTATTTTGCCATCAAATATCTCCAGCCCGTCGGCTCCATCGCCATTATTGCCTCCGTCGGATCCACCGCATTCGGCCTCGGACTGGATTTCCTGAAAAACGGAGACTTCGAGCCCCTTGTTAACACCCTGATGTATACCTGTATCTACATCTTTGTCTCCGCGGAGACACTCAACAACCTCTACAAGAAATTCAAAATCACCATGCTCACCGTCATCACGCGGAAAGAGAAAGAAGTGGGAAAATCCATCACCTCGACATCCGCCCACCGCACCTACACCGTGGATGAAGGCACCGGCGGCCATAGTAGCGAGCCATTTAGTATCATCAGAAGCATCATTACCCAGGAAGAGCTCCCGCAGATGATCTCAGCAGTCCAAAGCTCGGATCCGGATTGCTTCTACTACTTCCACGATATCGAGGGCATCTCCAGCCGTTACTACATCTCTCCCATCGGATAAAGGCGCCTTGCATATCACCATTGCAGCCTCTTTGCAGCCGCCCCGAACAGCGTCTTATTTCTTTGCCTCAGGCACACACACAGCTAATTATTTCACTATATGACCCCTCTCATTTACCTCACCCTGGTCTTGGTTCTCGGCGTAGCAGCCCAATGGATCGCCTGGAAATTCAAGCTCCCTTCCATCCTTCTACTCCTGGGATTCGGCTTTGCCCTCGGCCAATTCGCCGGGGTCCGCATTGATGATTTCCTCGCAACCGGAGACAGCCACTCGAACCCACTTCTCTCCGCCGTCGGCCTGCTCGTCGCTATTATCCTCTTCGAGGGAGGCCTTACCTTGAAATTCCGGGAGCTGAAGGAATCCGGTCTCCCCATCCTCCGTCTCTGCACACTTGCCGTCATCCTTTCCTTCGGCCTCACCACCGCCTTCATGACTCTCGGCCTGGGCTACGATATTCGCCTTGCCGCCCTTATCGGTGCCATCCTTACCGTCACCGGCCCCACCGTCATCGCCCCCCTCCTCCGCCATGTGAACCCGACCCGGAAAATGGCCTCCATTGTAAAATGGGAAGGCATCGTCGTTGACCCCATCGGCGCCATCCTCGCCGTTCTCGTTTTCAAAATCGCCGTCGCCAGTGATATCGCAGCCGCCCAATCCAGTATCCTCACAGCCATCGGAATGATGTTCGCAGTAGGCATCATCGGCGCACTCATCCTCGCAAAAATCGTGGAATTCCTTCTCAGGAAACACCTCGTCCCTGACTATCTTCAGCCCGTTTTCCTACTCGCTGTCGTCGCACTCGCCTTCACCCTCTCGAACATGGTCGAGAAAGAGGCCGGACTCCTCACCGTCACCGTTCTCGGCATCGCACTAGCCAACCAGCGCACCGTCTCGGTCCGTCACATCCTCGAGTTCAAGGAAAACCTCCGGATCCTGATCATCTCAGTCCTCTTCATCGTTCTTTCCGGCAGGATTTCCGCCGCAGAGCTTCATGAAACCCTTGGAAAAGGACTCTTCCTCATCGCCTTCCTCGTCATTATCGGCCGTCCCCTCTCTGTTCTCGCCTCCCTTCTATTTTCGAAAGGAACCAATTTCAAAGAGCGCATCTTCCTCGCTGCCCTCGCACCGCGCGGCATCGTCGCAGCAGCCGTTACCGCCATCTTCGCCCTGGAATTCGAGGAGATCGCTCTCGCTGGAAACTTCGGCCCAGACACTTCCTCCACCATTCTCAGCCAGTCCCAGGAGCTGGTCCCACTCGTCTTCCTGGTCATCGTCGGCACTGTATCCATCTACGGCCTCGCCGCCACTCCACTGGCCCGCCGCCTGGGCCTCGCCGCGAAAAACGCCACCGGAATCCTCTTCGCCGGTGCAGACCAATGGGCCCGCCAGGCTGCGAAAGTTCTCCACGACGACAACCACCGGGTTCTGCTTCTCGATACCAACTACGGGAACATATCCTCCGCAAAAATGCTCGGACTCGAAGGAAAATCAGCAAACATCCTCTCGGAATTTGCCGAAGAAGAACTCGATCTCAACGGGATCGGCGCCCTCATCGCCGGCACTCCCAATGATGAGGTCAACTCCATGGCAGCCCAACGCTTCATCCACCAGTTCGGCCGCGCCGGTGTTTGGCAGCTCGCCCCCTCGGACCGCGACCAGCATCACCGCAAGGCTATTTCAGGGGACATCCGCAGCCAGAATGCCTTCACCGACCGCCCGGACCACGCGATGCTCACCAAAATCGTCTCAGAAGGTGGCCAGATGAAGAAGACCCTCATCACCGAGAAATTCGACTTCGAGAAATTCATGGAAACCTACCCTGCGGCCATCATCATGTTCCTCAGCGACAACAAAGGCCTCCGCATCGCCCCGCCGGATCTCGAAGACGTGCACGAGGATACAACCATCTTCTCACTGATCCCCAAGGACGAGCTTCCGGACCCGGTTTAAGTTCTACTCACCGCTATTCAGTATCAAAACGGGATCCCCGGTAATCTCCGAAAGCATTTTCTTCACAGCACGCTTCCGGGATTTCAAATCATCGAGGGCCTCCTTCGTATCGGTGAACCTATCTTCGTAATTCACCTTGCTGGCTGCCCGCGCCAGATCCCTCATCGTCGAGGCTATCCCCTGCCCGGCGCTCAGCAAATCCTGATCCTGGCTATCGGTATAGCGCTCCAGGCCGCTCAAACGTTCGCGCAGTTCTTCATATTTCACCTGCACCGCGGTTACCCCTCCGTCCGCGTGGACCTGGTGGACCTCTTTGATTTCCACCGGATCGATCATCCGCAAAATCTCCGCCGCCAGCAGCTTCCGCGAAAGCACCCGGGGCCGCCCGCCGGCTCCTTGGATCGCCAATAGTTTGGCTGATGCATGAAATGGAGCCACCTTCGCCAGATCCTCCAAACGCTGCCTTACAAAGGTGTTTGCCAGGAAGCTCCACACAAATTCGCCCTTGGACCTCTTCCGGATCTCGGCAAATTTCGCGAAAATCTCAGCATCCTCCTCCGAAGGCTCGGTTCTCGCCAAACGGATTAGTTCCTCCGCATCCCTCGCCAGCAAGACCTCATATTTCAGAAAAAATTCAGGCTTCTCCAGCACCAGAACGCCCATCAGATACTCGTAGGCCTCCGCCGGCAGTATCAGGCGTCCGCCATCCCCGCCTTGGATTGCCTCCAGGTCTCCCCAGAAATAATCAGGCAAAACAAACTTACCTTCCCCATCGATTTTACCGATCACCGCTGTATTCACACCTTTCCCGGAAATAGCAGACTCTGCCAAAAGAAATGCTGCTCCGGAGATATCTTCCCCGTTCATTTTGTAGGAATACTTGCGCAATCCATCCGCGGAAATCCTGATCACACCGCGCTCCGGGACAGCGCCGTGGATCTTCATTAGCGCCGCGTTCACAGTCTTCTCAATCCTCTCCCCGGATTTACCGTCGCTGGATAGACTATCGATCTTCACCCGGAAACCTTCCTCGCCACCCTCCGCCCCGTTCGCCTTCATGGAAAATTTCACAGGAGCCAGCTGATACGGCTCATCCGGGCGAGCACGCTGAAAGGAAACACTTTCCACCCGACCTTCGCCCAGCTTGATCCCGGGCATATCGGGCTTCTTGCCGGGCTCATCGGGAAGTTCGTCACTTACCGTTTCCGCTGCCTGCGGCTCATTTTTCACCACCGTCTGGACCTTGAAATCAGAGAGCGGAGCCACCCAATCCTCCCATCTTCCCTTATCACCACCTTCCCGAATCCCCTTCGATAAAGGATTCCCAGCATCCAGCACACTGAGGGAATCCCCCATCAAGGCAGCCAAAAGATTCCCATCCTTACCCGCTGCTTCAGTCTCCAGCCATGCATGAACCTGCCAGATCCGTGCCTTCGCCATCGTCAAATCCTTCGAATCCTCCTCCGGCAACGTCTCCCCCCTCTCCAAAGCCCTGATAAACTCCCGGGCCGTCTTGTTTTCAGGATCCAGCGCCAACGCCAACGCAAGGGCCTGCGCGACAGCCCTCCTCTTCTCCGCCGTGCCCATCGTCCCGACCTGCGGGAGAACCGTCAGCCCTTTGGATAAATCGATCATCGTATTCACCGAAATAGGCAAAAGATCCCTGCGGAACGGAGGGACCACATCGGCAGGCCCCACAAAAGGCCCCGCATACAAAGCCGTCACAAGAAGCCCCGCCACCGCGGCTCTAAGAAAATTAAAAAACAAAAAACGCATATCTTTGGCTCCTAGCCTTTCATTTTTACGCAATCGGACAAGAGAACATTGCAGCCGCGCCCCGATTCCTGCAAATCTCCGCCATGGAGGAGATCAACGTTCAAATCACCACACGCGAGGAAGTCATGTTTTTCGATACAGATTGCGGCGGAGTCGTCCACAACATCGCCTATCTGCGCATGATCGAAACCTGCCGCACCCGCCTCGCGGCAAAACTAGGGATGGACCTTAAGAAGATGTCGGAAACATTGCTCTTCCCCGTAGTCACCCGCACCGAGATCGATTACAAACGCTCCGGAAAACTCGGCGATTGGATTCAGATCGTCGGAAAAATTGGAAAAGTTGGCTCCGCCCGCTTCTGGTGCGAGTTCGAGCTCACCCGCGAATCCGATGGCACACTCCTCGCCACCTCACGCCAGGCACTCGCCATGGTGCAGATGCCGGAAGGCAAACCCGTCCGCCTCCACCCGGAAAACTGGAACCGAGCATGAACCCCGCCCTCGAAACACTCGTTTTCGCCCTGCGCGAAACCCCGCTCCAGCCCGGCCGGACCCTTTTTCTGGGCGCCCAATACCACCCGGACCTTCCGGAATCTCTGGGCTACCAGCCGCTCAAACCCCTCGCCGAAGCCTGCCTCTCCGCCGGCATGGAGCTTACCGATCAGCCGGCCGGCAAATTCACCAACATCATCTTCCTCCCCGGGAAATCGAAGGAAGAAACCCTAGCCGGCTACGCCCTCGCCCACGATCTCCTGATTCCCGGTGGCACCTTCATTACCGCGCTATCCAATACCTCCGGCGCATCCCGCTTTGAGAAAGAACTCCGCCGCGCCACCCCCATCATAGCATCTGTTTCCAAAAACAAATGCCGCGCCTTCACCGCCTCCAACACAGAAGCCTGGAATGAGGATATTCTCCGGTCCTGGCAAGAAATCGCCCAGCCATCTCCTATATCCGGCACTGATTTCATCACCCGGCCCGGCGTTTTCAGCGCCAGCCGCATCGACCCCGGCTCCGAGCTCCTTGCGAAATTTCTACCCCCCTCCCTCCACGGCCAGGTTGCGGATCTCGGCGCTGGCTGGGGATACCTAAGCAGGATCGCCCTCGAAAAATCACCCAAGATCTCCGCTATTCACCTTTTCGAGGCAGATTCCCGCTCACTTTCCTGCGCCAGGGAAAATCTCCCGACCGGGAAAGCCGCCTTCCATTGGCACGATGTCACCACCGGACTCCCGGAGAAATACGATCACATCATCACCAATCCCCCCTTCCACTCCGCACAGAGCAAAGACCTTGATCTGGGGAAAGCCTTCATCTCCACCGCCGTCAGCTCTCTCAAACGTGGCGGCTCCCTCTACCTCGTTGCAAACAGGCAATTACCATACGAAGCACACCTCAGCTCCTTGGGCCTTAGATCCCGCCCGATTTTCGAAGACCACGCTTATAAAATCATTTTTTCCTCATGAAAATTAGGATTTGGCAGGATTTGCGCTATTTATAGTCCTATTGACGCAAGGATCTATCCATGCACAATCCCGCCGCAGCGGCGGAGACAGCCCTAATCCGCTGCGTGTCACACATAAGTCTCACGACCATAAACTAGAAAACTAGAAGAAAAATATGACCACCATCGCCATTAACGGTTTCGGCCGCATCGGACGTCTCGTCTTCCGCGCACTTGTTGAGCAAGGCCACCTCGGCACCACTTTCAATGTTGTCGCCGTCGGCGACCTCGTCCCAGCTGATAACCTCGCTTACCTCCTCAAGTATGACTCCACACAAGGCAAATTCGCCGGTGAAGTCTCATCCAAGAAATCCTCTCCCGAGCTCGAGGAAGACGACATAATCGTCGTCAACGGCCACGACATCAAAGTCGTTTCCGCCCGCACTCCTGAAGGACTCCCTTGGAAAGAACTCGGTGTCGACATCGTCATCGAATCCACAGGCCTCTTCGTAGAGGACAAACTCGCCCAAGGCCACATCACCGCCGGCGCGAAAAAAGTTATCATCTCCGCTCCTGGTAAAGGCGACGGCGTTGCCACATTCGTACAAGGCGTCAACGACGGCGACTACGATCCAGCCAAGCATCACCTCATCTCCAACGCTTCCTGCACCACCAACTGCCTCGCACCGCTCGTGCACGTCCTTCTCAAGGAAGGTTTCGGCATTCAGGAAGGGCTCATGACCACCATCCACGCCTATACAGCCACTCAGAAAACAGTGGACGGCCCTTCCAAGAAGGACTGGAAAGGCGGCCGCAGCGCAGCGATCAACATCATCCCTTCCACCACAGGTGCTGCAAAAGCAGTTGGCCTCGTATGCCCGGAAGTCAAAGGCAAGCTCACAGGCATGTCCTTCCGCGTTCCTACTCCAACCGTTTCCTGCGTAGACCTTACCGTGAAAACAGTGAAGGAAACATCCCTCGAGGAAATCAACGCAGCCCTCAAAAAGGCTTCCGAGACCTACCTCAAAGGCATCCTCAACTACACCACCGATGAAGTGGTTTCCACAGACTTCGTGCACGATCCGGCATCCTCCATCTACGATGCAGGCTCCTCCATCGAGCTCAACTCCACCTTCTTCAAACTCATCAGCTGGTATGACAACGAGTGGGGCTACTCCAACCGCGTTATCGACCTTCTCGACGACGTCGTCAAAAAAGGCATCTAACCCTTTGGAAGAGCCAAGCCAACCAGGCTAAAACTCTTCACGCAAGCGGGCTGTCCAAATCGGACAGCCCGTTTTTTTGTGCCCGGCATTCAAGACGAATAATGAAGACATCGGTAGTAACACGGGGGATCAGCTCCCCCATGAAATGGTTCTCTCTACCAAAACCTACTTCGCCACGTAGTCGTCGATACACTGCCTACGGGCCTCCAAATTCATGGAGGTCTCCGCATAAACAAAACTCTTTAACAGTGAAAGCGAGAGCAGGCAGCAGAATAACCTGTCCCACCCTCAGCTGGAAGTAACGGGACATACTCTTCCATCGAAATGATTGCTTTTCAGGCTCACAGCACACTTGGATTTCCGTAGTTGGAAATGCCTCACCGCATCTCTACTGCAATCTTCTCCAAAGTGGTTCCCAACATCTCTGGAATACCTAGTTACTTCCTCATCCAGGGCTAATCACCCATGGAAGAGATTCCTCTACCCCGCAGCCACAAGCTTGGCCGCCCTACGCCTTGCCTTCCACATATTCAGCAAAACCGCGTATCCCGCGAAGAAGGATACAAACAGTAGAGCGCCACCCGCAGCCTCCCATGGACTTAGCGCCTCTTTATACCAGTTCTTCAGTCCCAGCCCGAAAGTGCCTCCATAGAGCACCATCACGTGGAAAATATAGATCGCGAACGTCTCCTGCCCTACACGCCGCATCCAGCTAAGGCCAATTCCCCAGCGGATCTCGATCCAGCGCAGCAGACCCAGGAAAAACACCACCTGTGAAGCACGCCCCGCAAACCACGAAAATCCTTCGATCACCTCCGCGCTCAAACCCGGAATTTCCGGAATCACACCCCAAAGCAGTCTCAATCCCAGCGCTACCAGAAACAGCCAATACTTGGCCATTGCTCCCGTCCCGGATACCCGCTCATTCCGAAGGAATGCTCCCAGTGCTCCCCCGAGAAGTGGAAACGCTAGCCACGGGACAATCGGGAAAACCGAATACTTCCCGCGGAACATATTCTGCACAAGCTGCGGCGCACCCTCGGGGAAATACGCCCCCTCCGGCAGACCCTTCATCCACGAGTAAAACATCAGGGCCACGACCAACGTAATAAGGTAGCCCACATACAGCGGAAGCTTTTTGAAAAAACTGCAGATCCACGCCACCAGAATCAGGAGGATCAGGCCCATCCCGATACACTGCAGGACGTGGAATGCGTAAAACCAATCGCTGAAATTTCCCCGCAGATAATCGCGCCAACTCTTGATCCACAGCTGCAGGACATACCCCCAAACCAGCAACTCTCCGGCCCTCATAAGCCCCTTTCTTACACGCACCCGCTTCCAGAAATGCACCTCCTTCGCGCCCATCAACAGATAGGTGAAAATCATCCCCGCCACCGTGAAAAACAGTGGAGCGGTAAATCCACGGATGAAGTTCCACACCATATATACAGGGTGATCCTTATAAAGTGCCTGATCGGCCAAAGTCAGTCCCACGAAGTGCCCCTCCAGCATCAGCAAAATAGCAATCGCTCGTGCCAGATCGATAAATTTCAATCTCACTTTCGGTTTCTCAATCGCCGCCTCACCCATGTCCATAAGCAATGCCTATATAGCAGCTTGGAGACCAGCCCATTCTGAAACCCTTCCATCAAAGGTTACTCCTCGAGATTCACAATTGTTTCCGGCATCGAGAACCTCAGAACCTCTTCGTATACCGGATCATCCACGCCCTCCGGCACTTGGGCCAGCATCCTGAATATCATCTTTGTTTGCCCGTCCCATCTCTCGGGCGTGAAATTAAACAAATAACTTCCGAGCGCCTCTTCCGGGAGATCCTTGTCCTTTTTCAGCATCTCCACCGCCACGCGCTCCATCGCTGAATCAATCGCGACCACTTCCACCCGCGGATACTCCGGTGATCGACCGGGGAAAATCTGAATCCTAACAACAATTGCAGATCCGAACCGGGCCTGCTCTTCCACCAACAACGCCTTCCCGTCCCCACGCCAGACCCAATTCAAAGCACCGCGATTTTTCCGGAAACCACCCGTCGCAAAATAACTCGAACCGGTGGTCCCCACGATGTGCCCGCCCTTCAGGTCCACCACATAATTTTCAACCGAATCCAGACTCACACCCTCTGCCAGCCCCCCGTCGTCGGTAAGACTCATATAGCCATCCTTTATCCCCCACGCCAAACCGAAACGACCATCCGGCGACTCACTCCCTTCAAATAAAACATACCGGACCCCTTCCCCGAACAATGGCAAAGCCGTGAAAGCCAAACAAAACACCAAGCTAAATATACATAAACGCCTCATACCAGGAGTTTGGCATCCGTAGCGCCATTATCAATTACCGAAACTGTCAGTAATATTTCCCTAAAATCTTACTGGCCATAAAGTTAATTAATCAATAAATTCAGAACTCTCGGAAAATCCAAAAACCCAAAAAATGACCCATATCCGACTATCAGCTTTATGGCTGCTACTTCTTGGTGGCGCAATTGCCCACGCAGACGTCCTTTACCAGGACTCCTTTGATAACGATGGTCTTGCCACAAATGCCGGAACCGGCGGTGGTGCGGCAAATAGAACCATACAGGGCCACTCCTGGAACGACGACGGCAACGCCACGTTCAGCACCAGTGGCACAAGCTACACGAGGAGGGCGATTCTGTATTCAACCAATACCTTCCAGTCCGACACTGGCTTTGTAATGAGGGTAAACTTCAAAACAGGATCTGTCGGAAGCTCGCTCGCACACAATCTCTCCTTCGGCCTGATCAGCAGCGAGACCGACCTCTCAACCTACACCGGCTTCAATCCTTTCCGCGTAGATACCAGCGTCTACAGTATTGGCGCAAATGTAACGGCTGATGGAGGAACAGCCACCAGAGGTCTGAATTTCGCAGACCAGGCGACAGTGACGACACTGGATCAATCCGGAACCCGGGTCCAGTTTCAGGCCGGTCAGACATGTGAGGTGACTATAGAAATCGGAAAAGGCGGGTATTGGTGCTACCGAATCGATGGCATATACGAAGCCTCCGGCGTATTGCCTGAAGGCTTTGACCTGACGAAGAACTACCGAGTGGCTGTCTATGGCCAGGACGATAATGGCGGTGGAAAAGCCATCGAATCCATCCAGCTCGAAAGCGGATATGCCAATGGCGAACGCGCAGAACATATCAAGGGCACTTGGTCCGGCGGCTCCGGTGTGGTCTGGCAGATGGCTGATTTCAAAACACACGATACGAAACAGGTAACTTTCAACTCTGGTGCTTCGGAGTCCGCCCTTCATTTTGCCCAGAGCAAAATCCTGGAGACTGTAGATCCCAGTCTCACAATAGTTCCTGCGTGGGGGGATTTAAGTCAGGACGAGCCTGACAACGACATCATGCTCGCCAAGATCCTGGAAATCAGGAATGCCGGATTTTACGTGAAGGGCTATAGTAATTGTAAAAACCTCACGGGCACAAATGGTGCCATTTTCGACGCAGCAGTGGCCAGCTGGCAGAATTATTGCGATACCGACCCTGAAATCCAGGCTTTCATCAATAGCAAACCGTTCCACCGTGGAGTTTGGAATAGCGCCACACAAACGTATGTGGCGGATGCTGATGGAGATGGTGAGGATGATTACCCGGAGCGCAAATACATGTTTTGTTACGCGGAATTCGTTCTCAAGGATTACGCGTTGCGCTATGGACATCTCATTGACGAGTGGATCTTTGATTCCGGGGATGACATGCCGGCGAATGGCGATAATGACGGCAGCGGTGTTATCGAGGAACAGCGGATCTACCAGGCTTTCACCAACGCCATCCATGCAGGTAATCCTGATATCCCGGTCGCCTATAACAATGGTAGGAGCTCGGTAAACTATAATAGTTTTCCGTTTGCCGCCGCAGTTCAATTTGAAGACTTCACCTTTGGTCATGCCTACGGAGGAAATAATGACCACGCCAGCGAAACATCAGGGACATACGGTCGGAACTACAATCACGTGACCCGCATGGTGGAAACCAATGGCTACGTGCATGATGGAGGAAGCTGGACCTGGGATGACCTGGTCGTCGGGAATTACCACTCCAAGGTCGCCACCACAAAATGGGAAGATGGTCCCATCAATGCATGGGAAGGCAAGGAGGCGGACTTCCTCCGATGGAACCTCGAAGCGCTGAAAGCAGGCGGGTCCATGACTTGGGGAGGTTCAAGCTACACATCCCAGGGGGTGACCCAGCTAAGACCATGGGCCTATGATCTGTTCAAGATGCTGGATGACCATTTGGCCCAATACCAGAATCCCGGCGCTCCAAACTGGACGAGAGGAAGGACGATCCTGCCTGAGGCAATCATCGGACAGACTTACTATCACGTTCTGGAAGAGGAAAAAGATTTCTGGGATCCGGAAGGCGATGAAATTGACGCTGTATGGGCTCAGGCAGGTGGACCTTCATGGTTGAGTATTTCCCGTGACCCGAACGATACTCGCGCTTGGATTTTGAGCGGTGTCCCTACCGAAACGGACGCAACTTCCCACAAGTTCAATCTGCGAGTCAGGGATGTGAATATTGAGGCGAGATCCCGCGAGGTGGAACTGCAGGTTATTGAGAATCCCGTCACCTTTGACAACACAGGAGGTGGAGCACCGGTCTGGATTTCATCTCCCCTAATACTTCCCGATGCCTATAAGCGTGGGGATTATGAATATCTGATCAAGCGCGGACGGGATTTCGAGGATTTCGATGGGGACGCGCTGACGATGACAGCTGTTGGAGGTGCGTCATGGGTGCACTTGGAACAAGTGGCTCCGGATCTCTGGAAGCTGAGTGGCATCCCGGGCGATGCGAATTCCGGTTCCAATACAGTTCAGGTGGCATTGAGCGATGGCTCCCAGACCACTCAGGTGAACCTACAGATCACTGTTACGGATGCGCAATTTCCCCCCATGGAAACAAACTCGATCAATGGTGGTGCGTATTGGACCTCATTGGCAGCTTCACTGGGAACAACTGACGAACTGAGCTACTCCAACGGCGGCACCAACTACGACTACCGCTCGCTGATGTATTCAAGCGAGACATATCAATCGGACACGGGATTTACCCTCAGGTTCAATTATACAACCGGAACCATTAACAGCAGTCTGGGGCATAATTTTTCCTTCGGTCTGATCAGTGCGGATACAGATGTGGCCAGCTATGCAGGGTTCAATCCCTTCGCTACGGATACCAGCGTTTACAGTCTGGGTGTGAATGTCGCCGGAAACCGGGGGCTGAAGTTCACGAATGGCTCCGCGGTCACAACACTCGACCAATCAGGCACAAACGTGGAATTTATTGCGGGAGCTTCCACCGAGGTAGTAATTGAAATAGGCCCCAATGGCGCATGGAGTTATTCAATCAATGGTATTGAGGAAGCATCCGGGGTCATCGCTGGAGGCTTTGATCTCAGCAAAGAATACCACGTTGCCGTTTACGGTCAGGACGACCACGGCGGCGGTAAAAGCATCCAGTCCATAGCCGTGGATTTCAACATGCTTTCGGTCAATGGACTCGTCGCAAATCAGTCGACGGACAACGCTGATGGGACGGCGGTCTCCGGCTCATCCGCACAATCCCAGAATACCACCGCAATCAACGGAATCTGGGTAACCGGACTGGAGGGCACTGCCACGGATTTCAACGGCAGCAAATCCAATACGATCCTACCTGAGGAAGCCTCTACCGATATCAACAATCCCGCTGGCATTCGCATCTCCGAATACTACCTCACTACCGGCGATTTCACCGGAACCCAGAAGACTCTCGTTCTCGACCAGAACCTTGCCGATGACTACTTCATTCTGGTACGCGGCTCACATGATGGCGATGGAAAATCCCTTCCCGACAATGACTATGTCCGTGTCACAGGGGTGCCATATGGCGGCAATCGATACGCAGGAGATATGGTGGGAAGCGGAAGTAATAACCGGATTATCCTCACCCGCTCCGCTGCGACCTATGATTGGGAAGGTGTGATTACAGTCGTTGAATGCACGGAGCCAACCCATCAAGCTGGCTTCAGCCTGGTGGATCTCGTTTCCGTCGATGTTACGGGGAATTCGGGAACAGAAACCGTGACTGCCTGGAACAATATGAACCAGGTGGTCCTCTTCGGCGGATACCGTGGAGGCGGTGTGAACCTCGTAGACACACCCACCTCGGGATACGACAACGCGAGCGCCCACACCCGCTTCTACCCGAGCGGGAGTAACATCATCAACTGGACCCGGAATTCCGGAGGCGAGACTCTAATCGACGCCACTGCTACGGCTTTCGTCGTGGAGTGGGGCTCGGAGTGGAACGTTCAGCACCGTCTGGTAACAGGTAGCAACGGCGGAAACGGAGCCGATGCGACAGGTGAATATACCACAGCGGCCATCAACTCCGTATCCCGTGACAACACCTGGGTCTGGGGAACAGGCACCCGACTCGATTCGGGCGTGGGTGACGGAGCGGAAGGTTGCTTGGTAACCCTGGGAAATGGAGTGGATCAAAATGCCACCGAGAGCACAGTATCGGTAGGATCCGAATATACGGATACCTATTGGTTCGATGTTTATACCATGACCCACCCGGATCTGAAGGTGGATCACCGTTTCAAGACCGATGGCAATAGCGGAAACGCGGATCTGGCTCTCACCGTTGATTCAGCACCATCCGGCGCCCGATTTGGCTGGGTCTACAATGGCTGCAACGGAACGGGAGATTCGGTTACACGGGCCAAGCTATGGAGCAACTACACCGATGACGACGAAATCACTATAGGCCGGGGTAACTCCGGGCAGAATTTCCCGGCCTGGATCCAAGGGATCGATTTCTCAGGTCTGAACAAATAATGCACAAAGCGGAACCAGCAGCCATTTGTGTGCTGGTTCCTCTTCTTCTCAAGACTGAGCGAAAAACTCCGAAAAATGAGATACAAACAAATACTTGGGTTGATGGAGGTGATGCAGAATTTCTTATAAACGGAACAACATGGACTGATATCAACCAAGTCATAATAACCCGTGGCTATTCCGGACAGGATTTCCCGACTTGGATCCAAGGAATCTGAATATCCAAACATTTACGTCTATCGATTGAGCCAGTATACATCGGTATGCTGGCACTTTTGGGCCTATAACGGGCCGACTCTCGATTTAATATTTGGCCGATTCCGGAATCCCGTATATTTATCCTGCAATTTTTATTTACAAAAGAATCGCTCAAACGCATCTATAGCTCTCCAATTTTTAGTAAGATATACACGAGACACTGTAAAACACTACAGCCGCTTAGCTGTCCAATAGCACTACTGATTGGAACAAACCCAAAAAAACTATATGAAACATGCAAGATTGTGCATTTTATGCACTTCCCTGGCCCTCGGATTGTCCGCTCAGGCGGATACTTACGTGTCGACCAGCGGGTCCGACTCGAATCCCGGAACGCTCGCCGCTCCGTTTGCCACCATTCAGCACGCAGTTAACCAGTCTATTCCTGGTGACTCGGTTCTTATTCGTGGTGGTAGTTATCACGAAGCCGTAGATTTATCCGGCATCGCTGGCACCGCAGCGCGCCCAATAACTATAACCAATTACCAGAGCGAGGAGGTCGTCTTAGATGGCCGGATAGAAATCGAAACTGCATGGACTTTGGAAACAAGGAATAGCGTTAGCCTCCCGGCAGGCAATGATACGCCATCAGCAGACATTCCGGGGATCGGCAATGTCTACGTGACCACACTTCCCAATAGTATCGGAGACATTACCCAGTTGTTCGTTGATAACGAAGTGATGACGCTGGCACGCTTCCCTAACGCGCTGGCTTTTTCGGATCAGGTCTGGGGGAATGAAAAGTATCTTTACAAGTCTGCCCCGACTCATGGAACCGCTGTCGACCAGCCACAAAGTGGTGCCGATAATGTAGCTGATTCTAGTGTTTCTTTTACTGGATGTGTAATGGTATCTGGATCCCCCAGAGTTATTACCGCACACGCAACTGGAGATGCAGAGTTTACTCACAATGCTCCGCTCCGGTTGGAATCAGGAACAAGCCCGTATTTTTTAGAAGGAGGGTTAAATAATGCCGAACGTATTATGTTGGATAGATCGCAGGAATGGGCTTACGACGAATCCACTAAAAAGCTCTCTTTCTGGCCTAAGAATAACGCGAACCCAAATACCTTAAATGTGTATGGGAAAGAGCTGATACATTTTTTTACAGGAGATGCGACTACACAACACGTCAATTTTGATGGTCTGAATTTCTTTGCGACTACTGTCGATTTCAATTTTTCTGACCATATTACGATTCAGAACTGTGACTTTGATTACTACTCATCTACTGAACGAGCAATAGCCTCCGAGAAGCAAGCTAAGACGACAGATTTCACGGGAGGATCCACCGATTTCTGCGAAGATATTAGGGTCTATAACTGTAGCTTTAAATATGCCACTGACACGGGCTTCAATGCTAATTATATTGATGGGATTACAGTTGAAAACTGTTTGTTTTATAAGATTACCCATTATCAAATTGATGATCGGGACGATTATGGTCAGCGACGTGCACTTCATGCCGTGGATTTTAATAACGCGATGGATATTGTCTACCGCCGTAACACCGTTTCATACTCTTCAGCGCTACAATCGGTTCGTCTACGTCGCTATGTGAATGCAGATGAGATTCATCCTTTTGTTGCAGAATATAACTTCCATACCGAATGCTGCCTACTTGGAGGAGACGCTTCTAGCATGTATTCACCTCTGGAGCACGTATGGGAGTCCGTTGCCCGTAATAACTGGTTTATGGAGAATCTACGACGGGACTTCCGCTGGGATGGTCTCAATGCCGGTGTCGTAGGCACTCTCGATGGTAACATATATCGCAATGTTTCACATTCAATCAAATATTCTCATCGAGATAATGCCTACCGATTAAAAGGGGATTTCCATGAGGTCTATCATAACATTGCGGTTGGTGAGTATTCGAATTTCAATGTCGCCCAAGACAAAGGTGGAAACGCAAATACTTTTTCCCGCAACAATGCCGCCGATGTATTAAGCACTATTGTTGAGCAGTCCGTTGATCCCGACTATTTTGTAGCGGGTGGTGCGTGGGCTCTCGGTAGTAGCGATCGCGCAGAGAACGATTGGGGGCTGACCGGAATTGATTCAAATAACTATTCTCCTTCATTTTCTACTAGTTCACGAACTATGCATGACTTACTGCGCGATCCTGATAACTGGGATTTCCGCCCGCGGGCAGATGCGGTCGAACTGATCGACCAAGGCGTTCCAATCACATGCACGATCGATGGAGTCAGTGTCAATGTCACCGAGGGTTATCTAGGTTCCGCTCCAGATCTTGGAGCGTATGAGTATGGCGACAACACATACTGGATTCCTGGTAGACAAGAGGAGCAGGCTTCCATGCCAATTCCACGAAATGGAAGAGGTAATGCAAAACTTGATACAGACCTGATGTATCTCATCGGACTAAATGGTGTAAGCGCGAATATTTACTTCGGCACAAATCCCAATTCTCTGTCACTTCTGACCAGCAAGACTGATCCAGAAAATATCGTCACCTTGTCGGATCATACCACATTGAACAATAACACGACTTACTACTGGCGAGTCGACACTGTTATGGCCAGCAGAAGGGTTATCACTGGAGACGTTTGGTCCTTCAATACGCCGTATACTCCACTCGCGAACAAGGAGATCTTACCATGGACAAATAACTCAATCCAGAACGGGTATTGGTCAGAAGATGCTGACGGCGAGTTGGTCTATAATAATAGTGGCTCACAATTCTACAAAAGAGCGATTGCTTATTCAACTGATGCCCAGCAGTCGCATACTGGTTTCAGACTAACTGCATACTATACAACAGCTTCGATCGGTGATGTGCTTGCCCATAATTTATCTTTTGGACTCATCAGCACCGATACGGATCTATCCACCTATTCAGGTTACAACCCGTTCAAGGTGGATACCAGTGTTTACAGTTTAGGGGTGAACCTGACTGAGAATGGTGGTAATACTGCACAGGGACTCACCTTCACGGATGGGTCGACGAGAACCACTTTAGATCGATCCGGCGATTACATCCAATTCCCAGTGAATGAGTCCACGGAGGTTGTCATTGAGATCCTTCCTGGTGGCCACTGGAGTTACTCAATCAATGGAGTGACCGAAGCCTCGGGCGTCATTGAAGGCGGCTTTGATTTGACGAAGAGCTATCGTGTTGCGGTCTACGCTCAGGATGACAGCGGAGGTGAGAAATCTATACAGCATCTCTCGTTAGATAAAATCGCATCAGGCCTTATCGCGGACTGGTCGATGGATGAAAACTCCGGTGTGAACATAGCCGATGATTCTGGCAATAACTTTGACGCGTCTTCAGTAAATGGCACCAGAGTGGCCGGAATAGAGGGGAAAGCCATTGCATTCAATGGTAGCAGCTCCAGTGTCACGCTTCCTTCAGAGCCATTTTATTATCTCAATAATGAGGTTACAATGGCCTTCTGGGTCTACGGGGATACGACTCAGGCGAGAGCGGATACGCTCTTCGATGCGACCGACGGATCTGGAAATCGAGTTGTCAATATTAGCCTCCCTTGGAGCAATGGCTTCGTCTACTGGCATGCTGGCAATACAGGTTCAGCCAACGATCGTATTCTCAAAGCCGCCTCTCCTTCGGAATACAAAGATCAGTGGAATCACTGGGTCTTTACCAAGAACGCCTCTACAGGTCAGATGGCGATCTATCTGAACGGCAGTCTCTGGCTAAGTGGCACAGGCAACACACGGAGTATGGCAGGAATCACTACTGCTATACTAGGCAACGATCTTAACAATCAATCTTACGCTGGAATCATTGACGAAGTGAAGCTTTACAACGTTGCATTGAGTGCCAGCGAAGTTTCGGATCTGGCCTACAGTTATAAGACCATCAATGGTACACCAAGGGCCTGGTTGGTCAGCCACGGGATAGAACCCACCAACGCTGGTTCCCTGGGAGACGCCGATGGCGATGGCGTTGCCAACTGGCAGGAATACCAAAACGGAACAAATCCGACAGTTAATAATAATCCTGTAAGCAATAGTTCTGCAGGTATCAGGGTTACAGAATACTACCTGACTACCGGCGACTTTACCGGGACTAGCAAGATACTGGTTCTTGATCAGAATCTGGCTGATGACTACTTCATCCTTGTGCGTGGTTCACGTGATGGCGACGGAGGTTCTCTTCCTGACAATGACTACGCTCGTGTTACAGGAGTGCCATGGGGTGCTAATCTATACGCAGGAGATATGGTCGGTAGCGGAAGCGGCGATCGGATCATCCTCACCCGTTCTGCTGCGACCTATAACTGGGAAGGTGTGATCACTGTCGTTGAATGCACCAACCCAACAAGCGCAGCCGGCTTTGACCTTATCGACATTGCCTCAGTAGACATTTCCGGAAATTCTGGAACAGAAGTAGGAGCGGCATGGAGCGACATCAATCAAGTCGTCCTCTTCGGTGGATACCGTGGCGGCGGTGTAGGTTATACAGGCACTCCCACCACCGGCTATGACAACGCAAGTGCGCACACCCGGTTTTACCCAACCGGCAGTAACACAATCAGCTGGAACCGGAATTCTGCGGGTGAGACCTTGCTGGACGTCACAGCCACAACCTTCGTCGTTGAATGGGGCTCCGAATGGAATGTTCAACATAGCCTAGTTACAGGAAGCAACGGAGGAAATGGAGCCGATGCGACTGGTGAATACACTACCGTAGCCATTGATCCCGTCTCTCGTGATAAAACATGGGTATGGGCGACTGGAACTCGTCTCGATTCAGGTGTAGGTGACGGTGCAGAAGGCTGCCTTGTAACTCTCGGAAATGGAGTAAGCCAAAATGCGACTGAGAGCACCGTGGCAGTAGGTTCCGAATACACCGATACCTATTGGTTCGATGTCTACACCATGACCCATCCAGACTTGAATGTTGACTATCGTTTCAAAGGCGATGGAAGCAGCGGGAACGCTGATCTGGCTGTCACAGTTGACTCTACACCATCAGGCGCGCGCTTCGGTTGGCTATATAATGGATCCAATGGGACGGGGACTTCAGTCTCCCGAGCAAAGCTTTGGAGCCGTTATACAAGCGACACCGAAGTGACCATAAGTCGTGGTAACTCCGGGCAGAACTTCCCGGCGTGGATTCAGGGAATTGATTTCTCTGGTCTTAATAATTAATCGCTAAAACAAAAGCAGCAGTCACCAAGACTGCTGCTTTTTTATTTTATTAATTATATAAATGTTTTGATCGTGGTGGACTATGACTTTTATTCAGACAAAAATCCGAATAATTTATCGCCATATACTCCAGAGTAGCAGCACCCGCGAGCTCCTATAAGAGCGACTGGTGGCAATCGCAAACCGGTCATTTGACCAGTGGCTATATTGGCTTGGCCTTGTATGATTCTCCCCCTTGGAGTGATTTAATATTCAAAGGGAAAAACCTTATCAGGTCGCATCCTTTTATGTTTTTCTGAAAAAATTTAAATTTCTTTCCAGGATAAAAACCCAACACAATGAAATATAAACGAATATACACAGTTTCGGCATTCCTCCTTAGCGGGGCACTTGCTCAAGCGGATACCATCTACCAAGACAAATTCGATGGTGATGGACTGAGTACCAACTCAGGAGCGGGCGGAGGAGCCGTCAATCGAACAATAAATACAAATGCATGGGATGATACAGGCGATGCAAATTTCATTATAAATGGGACAGGATCCGGGGCCAGAGCCATCCTATATTCGGCCAATACATTCCAGTCGGACACAGGGTTCAAGCTTACAGTGCAATACACGGCTGGCTCGATTGCCAGCACAGGAGCAAATAGCCTCGCATTCGGACTTATCAGTGACGACACGAATATCTCCACTCTGAGCGGTGATAATCCCTTCCGTGCAAATAACAGTGTATATAGCATCGGTGCCAATGTGACAGCTGTTGGCGGAGTGGCTTCCCAAGGGCTCAACTTCACCAATGGATCAACACGTGTCACACTAGATCAATCTGGAACCAGAACTCAGTTCGTAGCAGGTGAAACCTGCGAGGTGACAATCGAGATCGGTGTCGGCGGCTATTGGTGCTACCGCATCAATGGTGAATACGAGGCTTCCGGTGCTTTGCCGGAAGGATTTGATCTAAGTAAGAATTACCATGTGGCAGTCTACGGCCAAGATGACAACGGCGGTGCCAAATCGATCCAATCCATCCAGCTTGAAACTGCCTATGCACAAGGCGAACGCGCTGAGAGTATAAGAGGTGGCTGGACTGGTGGACAGGGTGATGTGGAGAACATCAAGACACTCAAAACCATTCACTCCACGATAGCCCGACTTAACGAAGGTGCTATCGGTTCAGGAACACACAACGCTCCGCATAACCTATTGGAAAGCATTGCATTAGGGCTCTCATCTGTTGGCGGTGCTGAAATTGACGCACCAGTCCCTACATGGGGCGACCTGAGTCTAGGTGAGCCACAAAACGATCCATTCCTCGCGGAGATCCTGGGCGTTAGAGAGGTCGGGATTGGCGTGAAGGTTTACTCCAATTCTGAGAATTTCAACGGAACCAATACAGTCGCCCTTCAGGCCTTTACTGATCGCTGGAAAAACTATTGTGACACCAACCCGGAAGTTCAGGCGTTTATCAATAGCCAGCCTTACCACACCGGGATTTGGAACAGCACCACCCAGCAATACGAGGATGCTACAGCAACGTTTCCTGATAGGAAATACATGTTCTGCTATGCGGAATATGTGCTGAAGGAATACGCACTACGTTACGGCCAATATGTAAGTTCATGGGTTTTTGACTCTGCGGACGATATGGGAAAAAATGGAGATAGCGCAGGAACAGGAGTGATTGAGCAAGAGAGAATCTTCCAGGCATTTGCCAATGCTATTCATGCCGGAAACCCTGAAATCCCAGTTTCCTTCAATCGCGGGCGGATGGGCGATGATCTTATCACCGATTCATCTTTCCCGTATTCCCGCCCATCACGATTTGATGATTTTACATTTGGCCATGCTTATAACGGAAATAGCAGCCACGCCAGCACGGCAGTGAACCCAACCAGAAATGAAAGCATTTTTGTGAGCAACTACAGGCACGTCCAAAAAATGACGGAAAAGAACGGTTTCGTCCACGACGGAGGGATTTACACATGGGACGATGGAGTCGTGGGAAACTTCCACTCCAAGCTAGGCACTGCAAATTGGCAATACGGCGGGACCCAGGCATGGACTCAAGCAGATTTTAATCAGTGGAATCTGGAAGCCATGCAGGCTGGCGGTCATATGACGTGGGAGGGCTCCATAGTTCGAGGCCCCGAAACACTTCGCGGCTGGGCGCTTACACAGTTGCAGGAACTCGATGCACATTTGGCAGAATTCCAAAACCCCGGTCCACCAAGCTGGGCGCGGCATTACACCTGGCTTCCTGATGCCGATGATTCAAATTACAATCATACCCTAGTTGAGAACACCGACTTCTGGGATCCGGAAGGTGATAATATTACAGCAATCCTTCCATCTGGAAATGCTCCTTCGTGGCTCTCAATTTCTGAAAGCCCGAGCAACTCAGGTAACTGGGTTCTCAGTGGAGTTCCAACTGATGTATATTCCACGTCCTATACGTTTGATCTGATCTTGAGCGATTCTAATGGAATGGCAGGAAGCCGTGAGGTGACTTTATCAGTGAATGTCAGCGCCCTCGTTTACAACAACACACCAAGAGAGTGGCTGGCGAGCTATGGGATCGAAGCCTCTGACACTGGAGCGCAGGCCGACACTGATGGTGATGGCATTCAAAACTGGCAGGAATATCAGAACGGGACTGACCCAGCAGTGAATGATAGCCCCGCAGGAATCCGAGTCACAGAATACTACCTGACTACAGGAGACTTCACAGGAACTCAGAAAACCCTAGTTCTAGACCAAAACCTGGCAGATGATTACTTCATCCTTGTGCGCGGTTCACGTGATGGCAACGGGACATCTCTTCCTGACAACGACTACGCCCGTGTTACTGGCGTGCCTTATGGAGGCAACAGATACGCAGGAGATATGGTGGGAAGCGGCAATAACAACCAAATCATACTCACCCGCTCCACCGCGGCTTATGATTGGGAAGGTGTCGTCACCGTGGTTGAATGCACCAACCCAACAAGCGCAGCCGGCTTTGACCTTGTCGACATCGCTTCAGTAGACATATCCGGAAATTCAGGAACAGAAGTAGGAACAGCTTGGAATGACATCAACCAAGTCGTCCTCTTCGGTGGCTATCGTGGTGGCGGCGTGAGTTACACAGGCACTCCAACAACCGGCTATGACAACGCGAGCGCTCACACCCGCTTCTACCCCACCGGTAGCAACACAATCAGCTGGAACCGAAATTCTGCGGGTGAGACCTTGCTGGACGTCACAGCAACAACCTTTGTCGTAGAATGGGGCTCCGAATGGAATGTTCAACATAGCCTAGTTACAGGAAGCAACGGAGGAAACGGAGCCAATGCGACTGGTGAGTATACTTCTGTAGCGATCAATCCGGTTTCGCGCGACAACACATGGGTCTGGGGAACAGGAACCCGCTTGGACTCCGGTGTCGGTGATGGAGCAGAAGGCTGCCTTGTAACCCTAGGAAATGGTGTAAACCAAAATGCAACCGAGAGCACAGTGGCAGTGGGCTCTGAATACACGGATACCTATTGGTTTGATGTCTACACCATGACTCACCCTGACTTGAGTGTTGATAATCGTTTCAAGACCGATGGCAACGTAGGCGATACTGACTTGGCTGTTACAGTTAATTCCGCACCATCAGGCGCTCGTTTCGGCTGGGTTTACAACGGATGTAATGCAACCGGTGATTCCGTATCAAGGGCGAAGCTCTGGAGCCGTTATACGGACAATGATGAGGTTACCATAAGCCGCGGATATTCCGGCCAGAACTTCCCGGCCTGGATACAGGGGATCGATTTCTCCGGATTGAACAACTAAGAATCCATTTGCACCGGCATCCATCCGGGTGCCGGTTCTCGTTTCACCAAATACAACCAAGCATGACTAAAACTAAAAAAGTTTTTACCGTGGCCCTCCTGCTCGCTCTCCTGCTCGGTGCTGGAAGTCTTCTTCTACTCAGATCCGGGGACTCTCCACCGCTCGTCCAGGTTTCTGTGCCAGCAACGGTCCCGTCACCAAATCCGAAGCCATTGAAAGTCCAAAAAAGCTTCCAACTACAACCGGAGCTATCAACGAATAATAGTCCCGTTGAGGAAGCCGAAACGAACGCGATCCAGACCGTGGAAACCGAGAAGACACCCGAGGACTTATGTGAACTCCTACCTGAATGGATACGTGAGCATGGCGAGCTATTCCAGGATAGCCGTCAAATCAACGGCCAAACCGTCCTTCGCGCCCGGGGCCGCTACGAATGGGATGATAGCGGACGAATGGAGTTAGAAATATCCGATATCGGGGAGATGGCTGATGAACAACTGGTCAAAAGCCTCGGATTCAACCATGACCTTGAAGAAACCCATACAGAAAGCGGATTCACGACTACTTATGACGAACCCGGATACCGGATGAACCAAGAGTATGATTCAGTCGAAGAGAGCGGCAGTATCCAGCTACTCGTAAAAAACAGGTATTTGGTAGAGATACACATCGATAACATGCCGGTGGAAGCCTTTCAGGATATCCTGGACCAAGACGTTCCGTTTGAGGAAATCTTCAGTCGCACAAACGACTGAAATCTATGGGTCAGGACACCACTTGGTGGATTCGTTTCAGATATTTCGTTTAACCATCAGAGGTTGCACATTCGGGGTGAAATCACTCCCTCCCTATCCGCACACCTGATGCTTGAGTTGAAATGGCTGGCAAAAAAGCACCACCACCGCTTGCCATCCCCCCACCTCCCAACATAAAACCAGCCCCCGTTTTATGTCCAACGCCACTTCTTCAGCCCACCTTGAGCTCATCGCCGCAGAAACCGGCATCAAGCTTTCCTCCGTCACCGCCACCGCAGAGCTCCTCGCTGAAGGCGCGACCATCCCCTTCATTTCCCGCTACCGAAAAGAGGCCACCGGCGAGCTAGATGAAGTCCAGATCCAGACAATCCGTGACCGCATGCAGCAGCTCGCCGAGCTCGACTCCCGCCGCACCACCATTCTCAAATCCCTCGACGAGAGGAAACTTCTCACAGAAGAACTAAAGAAAAAGGTCCTCGCAGCCCTCACCCTCACCGCGCTCGAAGACATTTTCGCCCCCTTCCGCCCGAAACGCCAGACACGCGCCACCAAAGCCCTCGAAAAAGGCCTCGAGCCACTCGCCGATTTCCTCCTCGAAAACCAAAACGCGGACCCCGCCGAGGAAGCCGCGAAATTCATTAGCGAGGAAAAGGAAGTCACCACCGCGGAAGAAGCCTTGGCAGGCGCACGCGATATCATCGCAGAGCGTGTTGCAGACGATGCCACACTCCGCGGCCAAGCCCGCAAGATCTACGAGGAAGAAGCCACCGTCTCCTCCAAGATCATGTATGGAAAAGAAGAAGAGGCGGACGCCGCGAAATTCCGCGATTACTTCGAGTGGTCGGAACCCTTCAAATCCATCCCATCCCACCGCATGCTCGCCATCCGACGTGGGGAAAAAGAAGCATTCCTGTTCATGCGCGTGGAAGTCCCACTCGAGCGCATCACCAACATCGCCGTACCATCCTGGGTTTCCGGAAAAGGCGAAGCCGCCGAGCAAATCCGCCTTGCTGTTGAAGACGGCTGCAAGCGCCTCCTCCTCCCATCCATGGAAACGGAAATGCGCCTCCTCGGTAAAAAACGTGCCGATGAAACCGCCATTCAGGTATTCGCCGAGAATCTTCGCGAGCTCATGCTGGCCTCCCCCCTCGGCGGGAAACGCACCCTCGCCATCGATCCAGGCTTCCGCACCGGTTGCAAAACCGTCGTCCTCGATGCCCAGGGAAAACTCCTCCACCACACCGTTCTCCACGCCACCGCCGGCTCCAACAGCCAGCAATACGAAGCCGCCACCGAGCTCGCCACACTTCTCAAGAAATACGACATCGAGGCCATCGCCATCGGCAACGGCACCGCCTCCCGCGAGACGGAATCCTTCGTCAAAAAGCTCAAACTCCCCTCTTCCATCCAGGTCATCATGGTCAATGAAAGCGGTGCCTCAATCTACTCCGCCTCGGAAGCAGCCCGTGATGAATTTCCCGATCAGGACGTCACCGTCCGCGGTGCAGTCTCCATCGGCCGCCGCCTCATGGACCCCCTCGCGGAGCTCGTGAAAATTGATCCCAAGGCAATCGGCGTCGGCCAATACCAGCACGATGTCGACCAGCGAGCCCTCAAAACCTCCCTCGATGATACCGTCGTATCCTGTGTGAACGGCGTCGGAGTAGAGCTCAATACCGCCTCGAAGCACCTCCTCGCCTACGTCTCCGGCCTCAGCAATACCCTTGCGGAAAACATCGTCTCCTACCGCACGGAAAAAGGCGGTTTCACATCCCGTGCCCAGCTTAAGGAAGTCCCCCGCCTCGGTGAAAAAGCCTTCGAGCAGGCCGCGGGATTCCTACGCATCCGCGGCGCAGCCCACCCGCTCGATTCCTCGGCCGTTCACCCGGAGCGCTACCCGCTGGTGGAAAAAATGGCCGCAGACCTTGGCTGCTCCGTCCCGGATCTCATGCAGCAGGACTCCCTGCGGAAAAAAATCAGCCTTCAGAACTATGTTTCCGAAGACGTCGGCCTCCCTACCCTTCAGGACATCCTTGCGGAACTCTCAAAACCCGGCCGCGATCCCCGCAAAGCCTTCGAAGCCTTCTCCTTTCAGGAAGGAGTCGAGAAACCATCCGACCTTACCCAGGGCCTCAAACTCCCCGGCATCGTCACCAACGTCACCGCTTTCGGAGCATTCGTCGACATCGGCGTCCACCAGGACGGCCTCGTCCACGTAAGCCAGCTATCCGATCAATTCGTCCGCGATGCATCAGAAGTCGTCAAAGTCGGCCAGAAAGTCCAGGTCACCGTCATGGAAGTCGATTTGAAACGCAACCGGATCGGCCTCTCCATGAAATTCAACCCAGATTTCGAGCCACGCCAGCGGAACTCCAGCCCCGGCGACAACCAAAACCGCCGCCCACAACAGCGCCGTGAAAACTCACGCCCCGCCCCGTCCGGCAACGACTGGTTTTCCCAAGCCATGAACAACGCAAAGAAACGCTAAGGAAACCCACCTCCCCAAAGTTTCACACAGCCACAAAACTAGGATTTTATTCTAGCTGAATAAAGTTTAGAACACACACGTGTTCATACTCGCCGCCACACGCACTCCATTCTATGAAATCGGCGGCGAGCTGTCTCCTCTCTCCGCCTCCGATCTCGGGCGCGCGGTTGTCTCCTCCCTGCTTCTCAAAACGGGAATCGATCCAGCGGAAATCTCGGAGGTCATCTTCGGCTGCGCCTATCCGCCCATCGAATCCGCGAACATTGCCCGCAGCATCGCACTCCGCGCGGGCATCCCAGGGCACGTCCCCGCAAGCACCGTGCAGCGGAACAGTGCATCCGGCCTTGAGGCCCTCACCTCCGCGCATCAGCGCATCGCCGCCGGCCAGGGCGAGCTATTTTTGGTCGGCGCCACGGAGAGTATGAGCAATATCCCCCTGCTATTCCCGAACGAAGCCGCACTCCACTTCGCCGATCTCAGCCGTGCGAAATCTTCCGGCCAAAAACTCTCCGCCGCCGCCAATTTCAACCTATCCGACTTCCGGCCGAAAAGCGGACTTGAGATGACCCAGCGTGATCTGTTCACCGGAAAGACATCCGTGGAAATCGCGGAAAAACTAGCCCGCGAATCCGGCATCTCGAAAACGGACCAGGATAATTACGCCGCAGAATCCCGCGCAAAAGCCGAGTCCTCCCGCATGGCTCTCTCCGGAGAAATTTGCCCGGTTTTCATAAACGGCACCGCAATCCAGCACGACTCTCCATCAAATCCGCCCGATGAATCAGACTCAAGCTTCGGACCTACATCACAATCCGTAACCCATTCCAATTCCTGCCAAAATGCTGACGGAGCCGTCGCTTTTCTCGTAGGCACCGAGGCTGTTGCCCAAAGATTGGGGCTCGATCCTCTCGGACGCGTGGCGACCTACGCATACGCCGGATGCGATCCATTGGCGCCTGATCTAGGCCCACTCGCGGCAATTGAAAGAGCCAAGCAACTCTCCGGCCTCACCCCTGATAGTGCGGACCTGATAGAAATTCACGAGGCCTTCGCGGTTCAGGCACTTGCCATCATCTCAGCTTTGGAAGACCTCGGTTACGAAGTTCCGGCAGAGAAGATCAACCGTCACGGCGGCTCCATCGCGTTTGGCCATCCCACCTCCGCCTCCGGACCGCGCATGATTCTCAGCGCACTGGGACAACTCCGGGAAAACACCACCAGCCGCGCCCTGGTCACCACCTCGATCAGCGGCGGCCAAGGAGCTGCGATCTATTTGGAGAAACCCTAACCGCCCCGCAACTTGCCAAACATTTCTCTCCATTTCGAAAAATCCATCGCGTATCTGGTCTTCTCCAAAGACGGCGATAACGCGGGTGTGCTAGGCGCCAGAACTTTAGCGGAACTGTCAGAGCGTCTCGACGAACTTTCCTGCCACGCTGTCGATGGACTTATCGTTTTTCCCTATTTCATCGGATCTGATCTTGCCGAACTCGCCACCGCAAACCCGAAGGAGTCCAGCCAGCTCATCGCCACCGGCCAGAGCATCTTCAATCGGATATCGGATATGGAGTTCCCCACCGTTGCCGCCATCAATGGTCCATGCATCGGCGGCGGGTTCGAGCTGGCACTCGCCTGTGACTGGCGGATCGGCAGCAATGAATCAGATACGGAAATTTCGCTCCCCGAGGTATCACAAGGCATTCTCCCCGCGTGGGGAGGCACCACCCGCCTCCCAGAGCTACTAGGACTGCCGGACTCCCTTCCGGTATTACTTTCCTCACAATCCTACTCCGTGGAAAGAGCCCGTGAAAAAGGCCTGATCGATGAAATTTCACACATAGAGCAACTCGCGGATCGCGCCCTCGATTTTATTGATAAAGGGAAGCGCCATCATACGCACAACCCCATCGTCCACAATCAGGCCGTAGCCACGCTGACAAAAAAGCAATTTCTCAAGGAGCTGCAGAAGCGGAAAACCGAGCACACCGCATCCATCGAAGCCGCCCTCGAAGTTGCCGTCACATCCATCGGTAGAACCCGCGTGCAATCCCAGCAAGCCGAACTCGAGGCCCTCCAGTCCCTGCTGAAATTACCGACGACCCGGAACCTACTGCGATTTTCCGCAAACAAGCGCAGCCACCAGCTCTCGATTCGTCCCCACGGTTTCAATCACGCAGCCGTCATAGGAGCCAGTCCGAACGGCTGCGATATCGCCGGAATTCTGAGCCTGGCGGAGATTCAGACCATCCTCCGTGAAGATTCCATCGAAACACTCGCGCAGGCAATGCAGACAATTTCCGATTCCTTTTCCACATCGGTAAAGGCGAGCAGAATCTCGCAAATTCAGTCAGACCGCTCCCTCGACCGTATTCACCCAGCTGAATCGCCGGTATCTTTACTCCGTAGTGATCTCGTAATCGTGACCTCAGCGGATGAAAAATCCCCTTCGGAAATCAACCCCAAAGCGATAATCGCAACCCACTCCGCCGCCCTCCCGATTTCTCCTAATTCGCAATATTTCGAAAATCCGGAGCGCCACCTTGGGTTACATTTCCCGAACTTCCTTCCCAACTGCCCGGTAGTTGAAGTCATCCGCACCGATTTCACCTCCACCGAATCGCTCAATGCGATCACCGCTCTCGTCCACTCGATCGGAAAGATCCCGGTTATCGTCCATGACTCGCCCGGCTTCGTCATCTCCCGCCTGCTGATCTCATATCTTTCCGCTGCTTCGGATCTATTTAAGAACGGCGCGGATCCCGAAGATATCGACGATGCCATGCTGGAGTTTGGAATGACGATCGGCCCGCTACACCTGATCGATCTGATCGGCCTGCAAACCGTCCTCGAACACGCGAAAATCCTCCATCAAGCCTTCCCCGACCGCATTCCGATCCCGGAAACCGTAGTCGAACTCCTTTCCGCAGGGAACCAGGGCAGCAACACCGGAAGCGGATTTTTCGTCTACGACACACCTTTCCCGGCCGTGAACGCGGAAGTCATCGGGTTCCAGACCGGCACCGATGACACGCCGAAAAACACCGCCGAAATCCTTTCCGGCATCATCATCCGTGAAGCAGAACTCTGCTTGGCGGAGGGACTGGTCGCCACCCGCGAGGAAATCGACCTGCTTATGGTCCTCGGAACCGGATTCCCACCTTTCCGCAGCACCAGCTTGCATCTTCGTTAATTAACAGCACATTATTTTCCTTATGGAATGGAAAGGTCGACGCCAGAGTTCAAATGTTGAAGATGCCAGGGGCCGCAGAAGCACCGCCGGAATGGGTGGAGGTCGCGGAATCGGAATGGGGCTGCTCTCACTAATCGGCAGGAAATTCGGAATCAAAGGCATTCTCATCGCCATCGTTGCCGGAGTAGTCCTCTGGAAACTCGGCATCGTAGATCCGAACATGCTCCTCGGCGGAAGCGCTCCTACCAGCAGCAGCAGTAGTCCAGTCAATGCGAGCCCCGAAGAACAGGAACTTTACACCTTCATCGCCACGGTGCTCGGCGGCACGGAAGAAGTCTGGACCGAGGAATTCTCAAGAATTGGCAAAACCTACAAGCTTCCGGAAATGCAGGTCTACACCGGCGCTACCCGCACGGCCTGCGGTCAAGGCAGCGCCTCCATGGGACCGTTCTACTGCCCCGGTGATGAGAAAATCTATATAGATCTTAGCTTCTACGATGAACTTGCCCGAACTTTCAATGCCCCGGGAGATTTCGCCCAAGCCTACGTGATTGCCCACGAAGTAGGACACCACGTCCAGCACCTGCTAGGCACCACCAACAAGGTCAACGCGGCACGAGGCACCTCGAAACAAAACGAAATGTCCGTTCGCCTTGAACTGCAGGCGGATTTTTACGCCGGCATGTGGGCCAAGCAATCCATGGAATATTTCAAGATCGACCGTGAAGACATCATGGAAGCAATGGGCGCCGCCAACGCCATCGGTGACGATGCCATCCAGAAGAAATCCCAAGGTAGAGTCGTCCCCCACACCTTCACACACGGCACCTCGGATCAACGCATGCGTTGGTTCAAAAAAGGCCTCGAAAGTGGCAGGATCGAAGACGGCGATACCTTTTCAATGCCCTACAGCCAGCTGTAATCTACAGCGGCTGTAGGTTGCTGAAGCGTTCGACTAGACGTTCAAATTTCCGTCCACTCCTGTCTGGATATCCGCGCCGGTTGCGGCCTTCACCAGCATTTTAGCCATGGTGATAAGTTTGCCGTCCTCCGTGTCCCAGTAGTGGGCCACCGCTGGCTGCACGCAGATCAGCGAAACATTGGGATCATCTTGGCCGCCTTCAAACCACGCATTTACCAGCGGGTTCCATAGCCTTTGGATCAAATCTTTATCGGTCGAAATCGAGGCCGTACCGTAGATAGTCATGAACTCCATATCAGGAGTATTTGCGAAATTTAGCTGAACGCGTGAATCCGCATTTATATGAGCATTATGTGTGCTGTCGATACTGCTGAAGAACCACAAACGGCCTTCATAGTCAGCTTCCTGGACCCGCATCGGACATACGTGGGCTGGAACTTGGCCGAGGTTGGTCGCAAACATGCAGGTGTCTGAGTTTTTAACGATTTCCTGAAGCTTCGAGATTGCTTCCTCCGAGATTAGATTTTTTGTGTCTGACATACTTTAGTATTCAACAAGCTTTGCCCGCGGTCAAATGGAAGAGTCCATGCATTCGATCAGGGTTGCAGGTCGTCCATTTCTGGGGCAAGAAATTCCCGCAACCATGGCCGCCACCTCCTCATTCCTACCCCGCCACATCGGTCCCACTCCCGCCGATCAATCCGAAATGCTCCAACAAGTGGGCCACGGCACGCTCGATGAGCTAATTTTCGAAGCTGTTCCAAACGGGATCCGAATGGACAGAGAGCTGGATCTCCCGGAGCCACTTTCCGAAAATGATGCACTCAGCTGGCTGAAAAGCTGGATGTCCCAGAACGTGGTGGTGAAAAGTTTCATCGGCCAAGGTTACTACGGAACCCTCACACCGGGTGTCATCTTGCGAAACGTGCTGGAAAATCCCGGCTGGTATACAGCTTACACGCCTTACCAGGCAGAGATCGCCCAAGGCCGCCTGGAGGCGCTGCTCAATTTCCAGACCATGGTGACAGATCTTACCGGCCTGGATGTATCCAATGCATCCCTACTCGATGAAGGAACAGCGGCAGCCGAAGCCGTCACTCTGGCACTCTCCAACAAACCAAAAGGCACCGCTATTTTCATCTCGGACCGCTGCCATCCGCAAACGATCGATGTAGTGGTCACCCGGGCTGAGCCGCTCGGTATGAAAGTCATCATCGGTGACTGGGCAACTTTCGATCCAACAACGGCGGAAGGACTCTTTGCAGTCATCGTTCAATACCCGGATACCCGTGGCCGCATTGACGACTTCACCAATTTTTTCGCGAAATCCAAGGAAGCAGGAGCCATCACAATCTGCGCGGCGGACCTCATGGCTCTCACTCTCCTGAAAGCTCCGGGCGAATTCGGCGCGGATATTTGCGTAGGTTCTTCCCAACGCTTCGGCGTCCCACTCGGCTTCGGTGGTCCACATGCGGGCTTCATGGCTTGCATCGATAAACTGAAAAGAAAAATGCCGGGCCGCCTGATCGGAGTTTCCGTCGACTCCCAAGGCCAGCCAGCATACCGCCTTGCTCTTCAAACACGCGAGCAACACATCCGCCGCGACAAAGCTACTTCGAACATCTGCACAGCGCAGGTTCTCCTCGCCGTTATCGCTTCCATGTATGCGGTTTACCACGGCCCGAAAGGCCTCAAGGAAATCGCCCGTAGCATTCACTCGAAAGCCCGCGAGCTTCAGAATGCACTCACAGCCGGCGGAGAAATTGTCGAAGACGGCGCGTATTTCGATACCCTCGTCGTATGCACGGAGCGTGCTGAAGAGCTGGTAATGCTAGCGCCGGAAAGCGGCTTCAACCTCCGCCTCATCGATGGCAGTCACGTCGGCATTTCTCTCGATGAGACCACCACTTCCACGGATATCTGGAATCTCTGCAAACTCTTCAAAATCGAGCGGCCTTCCGAGAAACCACAGGACGTTTCCTGGGGAGAGAGCCTCTCCCGCACCTCGGAATTCCTCACCGCTCCGGCCTTCAATGCATACCATTCTGAAACGGAGATGCTCCGTTACCTCAAGCGTCTGGAGACAAAAGATCTCACGCTGAATGAATCCATGATCGCCCTTGGGTCATGCACCATGAAGCTGAACGCCACCTCGGAAATGCTTCCGCTCAGTTGGCCGGAAGTTTCCTCCATCCACCCCTTCGCCCCGGCAAACCAGACCACCGGCTACATCGAGATGCTCACGCAACTGGAAAACTGGCTTGCTGAAATCACCGGTTTCGCAGCCGTTTCCCTCCAGCCAAATGCAGGCTCACAGGGCGAATACGCCGGTCTCATCGCCATCCGCCGCTATCACGAATCACGCGGCGAGGGTCACCGCCACATCTGTCTCATCCCGGTTTCCGCCCACGGCACCAACCCTGCCTCGGCGGTCATGTGCGGCATGAAAATCGTCGGCGTGAAATGCGATGACGCAGGCAACATCGATATGGAGGACCTCAAAGCCCTCACTGCAACCCACCGTGACAACCTCTCCGCCCTGATGGTTACCTACCCGTCCACACACGGGGTGTTCGAGGAAACCATCCGTGAAATTACCGATATCATCCACGAGGCCGGCGGCCAGGTCTATATGGATGGCGCAAACATGAACGCCCAAGTCGGCCTCACCTCCCCCGGCCTCATCGGCGCTGATGTCTGCCACCTCAATCTACACAAAACCTTCTGCATTCCACACGGTGGCGGAGGTCCGGGTGTCGGCCCGATCGGAGTCGCCCCGCAGCTTGTTCCGTTTCTTCCGGGGCATTTCTCGATGGAAGATAAGTCTCACGCCGTCTGCTCAGCCGCATACGGCAGTGCCTCCATCAACACCATCTCGTGGATGTATATCGCCATGATGGGCGCCGCCGGACTTAAAAATGCCACGGAAATCGCGATCCTGAATGCAAACTACGTGGCCAAACGTCTCAGCAGCTCTTTCCCCATTCTCTACACCGGTAAATCCGGCCTTGTAGCGCACGAGTGCATCATCGATTGCCGTCCGCTCTCCAAGGAATCCGGAATCGGCGTGGAGGATATCGCGAAACGCCTGATGGACTACGGTTTCCACTCACCGACCATGTCATTCCCGGTCACCGGCACCCTCATGATCGAGCCTACCGAATCGGAATCGAAGACCGAGCTCGACCGCTTCTGCGATGCGATGATTTCCATACACGGAGAAATCCAGGACATCATCGATGGGAAAATGGACGCCACAGATAACCCGCTAAAGAACGCACCACATACCAACAGTGTGATGTGCGCGGATGAATGGCCGCACGGCTACACCCGGCAGCAGGCAGCCTTCCCGCTACCTTATCTCAAGGTTCACAAATTCTGGCCTGCAGTCTCCAGGATCGACAACGTGCACGGCGACCGCAATCTCGTCTGCACCTGCGATACAGTGGAAGCCTACGCCCAGCGCTAGGAAACCAACCGCATCGTCATCGGATACTCGTAACGCTTCCCTTCCGCCGCCGCGATGGTGGCGAGAATGGCCAGCACCATCGAGCCGATGCTGAGCGGGATGATCAGGATAATTCCCACGCAGGTGATCACACAGATCAAGGAGTAGATCAGAATGGAGATGTGGAAATTCAACGCCTCTTTCGCGTGATATGCCACCTCCGGGGAGTCGTCCTTTGAAACGATGTAGACAATCAGCGGCACCAGTAGCCCGACCCCAAGCAGAACGGAAACGTGGCAGAAAATAATCAGAAGATTATCACTTCCCGAGGGACGAACCGGCGGTGGTGTCTGCTGGATGGCGGGTAACAATGGAGGTGAAGTGCCTGGTGTTGGGTTGGAATCGTTTTCCATAGCTGAACAGAAGCCTAGCCGGAGCACCGGAATGCACAATTCGAATTGGCTTCATTGCAAACTGTCATCACACGGAATCAAACCTCGCAATTTGCAATCCCCACCCGGCTCCAACAAACCACAGACCTAACCGCAAACCTTTGAATATAAAGGATTTATCCAAATAAAGCGTCAGTGGATCAGAAATTGCAATAGCTTAGGTATTATGAATCCAATCTTTATCCACAAAACAAACGTTATGAATAAACTACAAACTAAATTCTCCCGCACATTCATGTATGCGGGCCTTTCAATCCTTTTCGCGGCAGCCGCTGCACCTTCCTGCCAGACAGTGAAGGGCTTTGGCAATGACGTGGAGGATACAGGAAACGCCATCGAAGGCGCTGCATCCCGTTAATTCAGCCGGAACAAACAACAACAGAAAAGGCAGTAACGCAAGTTACTGCCTTTTTTCTATTTAGAGGCGGAGAGAGTATTGGCCAGCGCCTCGCGATAGCGCGTGAGTTGTTCGCTTTTCTTCAGCTCAAGTGCGGCGTCCACTGCTTCCAAAGCGGAATCATAACGCTGTGCGGCAACCATCAGACGTGCCAGCTCCACATTTGCCTCATAGGCGGTGGAAACATCAGTCACGGCTCGTTCCAAAAGCAGCTCTGCGGAACCATTCTGGCCAACTTGCATACGGTATTTCGCAAGTATCAGCAGCGTGGTTCCATCCGTAGGATCTTCGTCGATCAACGCCTCCAGAATTTTTTCACCATCCGCCGGGCTCTCCTCCGAACCGATGAGATAGCGCGCCTTCGCCAATTTCAACGAGCGTGGAGGATTTTCCGTTTCCGCCTTTTCCAAAAGATCTTTCACCATCGGCCAGTCGGAATCCGCCGATGCGGTTTCCACCAACCTCAGCACCGCATCGGTTCCCGGCTTTTCCTCACCGGAATATGCAGTCTCGATCCTGTCTTTCGCCACTTCTGAAAGACCCGCACGCAAATGCAGACCAGCGAGTTGGAGGGTTTCATCGGGAGAGAGCAGGTTCAGGCGGAAGGGCATTTCCAACGCCTTCGCAGCCGCATCCGGCTTATCTACACCGAGGTAAAGATTCGATTGAAGGACGGCATAGGACGGCTCCAGTGGACGCTGCCGGATAATTTCATCCAGTAGGGTGATCGCCTCCCTGTCGTCACCCATATTCTGGAGGCACTGGGCGATTCCCGCTTTCCATTCCGGAACTTCCGGCTCGGTAACTTGCGCCAACCGGTAAGCCTGAAGAGCACTGGCGATTTCACCTTGAGAAAGCCGGCAGTAGCCGAGCATACCGTAGGTTGTGCCCTCTGAATCGCCGAGCCGGACAGCTTCGGTGAGATGTTTCAGCGCGTTCTCCAGATCATTTTCACTTACCAGCGCCAAGGCCAGATTCCGGTGTGCCCGGCGGAAAGATGGATAAGCATCCAGCGCTTTCTTGTAGCTCTCGATTGCTTCCTTGTGTTCGCCTTTTTCAAAATGGAGATTTCCCAAATTGAAAAGCAGCGCCGGAGACTTCGCGGTGAGAGACGAGGATTTCAATGTATCCAGCGAAACCGTCCGTTTCCCGTCCGCCATGTATTCCTGGATTTTCACCAGCAAACCGCGCTCTTCCGTGCTGACATTCGGCTCGATTCTGGCCTCGATCCGATAGGATCCGTTGAACGATTTCTGAAATGCGGGATCTTTCCAATAAGACGAGGAAAGTGGCAAGGGCTCCGCCGAAAGTGCGAATGCGGATGCACATAGGTAGATCACGGAAAAGCCCGCGTGGGCTTTGAACCCGCTGTTGTTGGATGAAAAATAACTCATAACCGGTAACTTCTGAAAATTTCTATTTCTGGATGACGATTGGCCAGCGCATGATTGCTTTCACTGGTTGGCCATTGCGCTTGGGTGCTGTGAACCGCGCTCCCGAGGCTACCCGGCGGGCTGCCGATACCAAATCAGGATGCGTGGATGAAATTGTGCGGCGGATACTGACGCCCCCCGATGTGGAGAGCTCCACCTCGAAGACAACCGTGCCTTTGGTAATTCCCTGCCGGGCGAGCGAGCTGGGAAAACTCGTGGAGCCATGCCTTATCAAACGTGGCGTGCCGTCCAGCTCACTGGGGGTGTAGTGGGATTTCACCACAGGCTTTGGCGTAGGCTTCTGGTAATTCGGCTGCTTTTTGAAAAACGGTTTCGAATAGTTCGATTTCTTCGGTGTGGCGGGCTTTGGCGGTGTCGGCAGAGGGGCGGGTGCCACATCTGTGAAAAATTCCTCCACGGGAGCCGTGATATTCATAGGCACCTGGGCCTGTGGGATAGGAACCCGAGTGGCATCCGGGATTTCACTGACCGTGGTGAGTGCCGGCGGTGAACTTACAGGCTGCTCTTCCTCGGGTTCGGACGGAGGCGGCGGTGGTGGAGGTTCGAAATTGATCGTTTCTATTTCACGGACCTTCAGCTCCGGCACGTCCGAGGAAACGGTGAACAAGCGCGCCACTCCGAGCACCGCCAGAAGTATGGCGGATGCTACGATGCCGATGATGGTGGATTTGAAATTCACTCTTCGGTAGCTAATGAGACAGAACCCGCTCCTGCGAGTTTGGCGGAATCGATCACCTGCACGGTGGCTTGTGTGGGTGTGGCGGAATCCGCACGAATAATAACGGGAGATTCCGGGGTCTCCTCCAGAAGCGCGGAAACTACCGCGCGCACTCCGTCCTGACCGATTTCCCGGCCACCCTGCCATACGCGCCCCTCGGCGGTAATGGCCAACAGAATACTCTGGCGCTCAAGATCCTGGGAGCTTGCAGCACGCGGCTTGGAAACCTCGATCCCTGTTTCCTCCACAAACACAGTGGTGACGATGAAGAAAATCAGCAGTAGGAACACCACATCGATCAATGGTGATATATCTATCCCCGAAGCCTCCGAGGAATTCATGCTATGACGGAATCTTCTCATGGTAGGGAGGTCGGGCTGGAGTTTCCTGCAAGAGCGCTGTGCAGATGCTTTTGCAACGTGAGGTGTGTGGTTTCCGCCTGGCGCTTGATCAGCGCCAGAAGAAACGCGGCCGGAATCGCGATGATCAGTCCGGCCTGGGTCGTTACCAACGCCCGGGAAATACCGGTGGAAATGGTGTCCAACGGAGCCTCGCTGCCAGCCGCCATCCCCGAGAAGGTGATCAGCATACCGGCGACCGTGCCCAGTAGGCCGAGCAATGGCGCCACTGAGATAAGAATGGTGAGAAACGGTAGCCGGCGCTCCACCCAGGCGATTTGATCGAGTTCCAACGAGGCGTGGCCGCGGATGATTTCACGGGAGGAGAGCTCCCGCCTCTCCCATGGCATGGATGATCCCACGCCGGAAGATTTCGGCCGATGGCTCTCATCCACTGTTTTCCGGGTGGCGAGTAAGTTGCGCCAAGTGCTGAAAAGCGTGGAATAGATCGCTACGGCAAGCAGAAGCAGCGCGATCAAGGTCGGCCCGCCCTCGTGGATAATCTGTTGGATGGCTTGGATCATTTCACACGGAGTCCGTTAATGAACGAAAGGCCCAGGCGTTCTGTTTTCTGGGTGATTCCAGTAGCACGGCGGGAGAGAAAGGCATGGAGGATTAGTGCCGGAATGGCCACAACTAGTCCGAAAAGCGTGGTGATGAGCGCTTCGGAAATACCTCCCGCGAGTGGTTTTGGATCCCCTGAGCCGAAAAGCGTGATGAGATTGAAAGTCGAGATCATCCCGGAAACGGTACCAAGAAGGCCCAGCAGCGGAGCGGTGGCAGCGGTAATAGCAACAACAGGAAGCATTGATCCCACCTTCTCCTGAACTCCCATCAATTGCTCGTAGAGAGTCTCCTCAGCCAGATCCTGTGACTGATCGGAAACGGCCACCAGTTTCTCCATCACTGCTCCAGCCGGGTGATTCTGCGAGGCGGCAAGCTCTGCAGCCTTGGCACGATCCCCATTCCTTAGAGCGGCAAGGATCGCGGTGATCCAGGCTTCGCTCGGCTCCCGGTAGCGGAGGAACTGCGCGAGTTTCACGATTCCGAAGAACAGCGAAAGCACTGCAAGGAACATAATCGGCCAGATCCAGAGTCCGCCTTTGCGAACCAGCTCCAAAGGGCCGCCGTTGATTTCTTCCATGGCACGTGCATCGCCACCGGTAGGATCAAGCGCCAATTTCGCCTCACTTCCTGAGAAAAGTTTTCCGATTGTGCCGGTATCGCCGGAAATGAAGGTATGCATGCCTGCGGAATCCGTGGAAAGCAGGTCGCCTCCGGTTGATTTATCTTCAGCCAGGAAGTATGAAGCCGGGCCTACTGCTGCAATCGTCCCCTGAATCACATTCCCATCGGAATCTACTGCTTGGCCGGGTGCTTTCGAGCCACCCATGATTTCCTCCATTTGGGCAAGGGCAGCATCAAGAATCACCAAACGACTCTCAAGTGCCTCGGCAGGATCATCCGCGGTGGCGGCGATGATTTCCGGAGAAACTTCGATCGCCGGAGTGCCCGCTGGCGCCTGGGTATCGGATTTCAACGCGTAGTCTTTCAGCATTCCGGCAATATATCCGGCATCCTGGCTGCGTGTGGCGTAATCACGCTGCAGACCGCGCAGTTCTTCGGCACGATCCATCCTGGATTGGCGGGCAATACGGATGAGTCTGCGCTTTTCCTGAAGCTCCTGCTCTACCTTACGGTATTCCGCGGAGAGTTCCGGCTTCTCCGCGGCGATTTCTTCGCGGGTCTTTTCCAAGGCTGAAAGTGCGCGGGTGAGATCGGTTTCGGCCGATTTGAGCGCCTCGGGAATGGTTGTTTCCGCGCTGAGCGAAATGCTGAGCGCCATGAGAACGAGAAACGGTTTGGTAGAGAACATGTGGTAAAAAAGGTTCGATCAGTTGAATTTCTTACTCCGGGATCAGTCGAGCTTCAGCGGGAGCTCGACCATGGAAGGCGGGCGGGTTTTCTCCAGGGTTTCAAATGCTTTAAGAAGCTCTCCCTTGATTTCCGGCTGTGGCGTCCAGACCCAACCATCAGGCCCCGGCTGACCAATCCCGCTAGAGGACTTCCCATCTGTATAAAACGCGCGGGCAAGGCCGAGGTAAAGAACCTGCACCTGGCGGGAATCGTGGATTTCCGTAGAACGATTATACCTGCGGTTGAAATCGTGGGCTTTTCCCAGAAGTGAAAGCATTGAGCGGAGAACCTCGCGCGGCTCATCGCTTGGCTTCCAGGATTTCAGCTTCGCCAGGTCCTCTTCGGATTCATTGACGAGCGGGCCTGGAAAGCTCTTTGCCAATGCCAGCGTGCGCGGGACATTTCGGGAAATCGCCTCCGCCATAACACTCCGGGTGGCCTTCAGTGCGGCGACATCCGCCTGTAGTTCCTCAGTGGATTCCAAGTGCCCTTGAGCGGAGTTCCCAGCCTCGTCCATTTCTTCGTTCAGTAGTTTCAGCTCTTGTGCATGAAGTTTCAGGAGTTCGTCCATCTCCGCCTTGCGCACTTCCCAGTCAATTCGCTCCTTTGATTCCAGCGTCTGGGTATCGACGATTTTCGAAATGGTTTCCCGCAGTTCGACAACAGCAGGGTCTGTAGTCTGCGCCTGCAGACCTGTAACCAACACGAGGAATATGATAGCGTAACGGTGCATAAATTTCTTATTGAGAATGAGTCTCAACTCCGCGGCGATGGTGGACATTATTATCTCAGGGTCAAATGAAAAGAACCACCGGAACCAAGCTGCTGAAAAAAATTTCAAATCCTATCCGAGGCTTTGGGAAAATCGGTCGCGAAAGTGATCCTCCATGATGCAGGCCTGCTGCTCGATATTGTAGGATTCAAATGCCTGACCTGGCGAATATTGATAGCCGCCATATGGTCCGTATCGGAAAAACATGAGAAGCTTTTCCAGTAAGAGGTCCACACCCTGCTGGAACTGCATGACATGGGTAAGCTCGTGTATCAGATGAGCCCGAACAGGCAACGGAGCCTGGGAGAAATCATCCGCAAATGGTCCGTTGATAAGCTCGCTGTCCGGGTGGAACCATATATTCCCATCCGGTGCCATGGTGGTGTTTCGAGGCTGGAAAAAATAAGCCTTTTCTCTCATCAGCCGGACTCTGTGAAAATCGATCTTATCAGTGAGGACCAGCTTCGACATCTCGATCTCACCTTGGGTCAGCGGACGGGATTTCCAACTTGGCGATGCCACGGCGATGAATGCGAATTTTCCGGGAAATTACTGCATTCGCTCAATGATCGGACGGCGGTGCAATATCTTCCTCTCCTATTGCAGCAACGGGGCGGCGAATCCGGTCAACCATATGCTGAATATGTTCCGGAGGTTCCGGTGTGAACGATCTGACGATAAAGGCGGTCGCGAAGTTCACCAACATACCTACGAAACCGATTCCCTCCGGTGATATGCCGAAGAGGCGCTGATCCGCGGTGCCGCCGAGGAATTGGAAATATATGATGTATCCCATGGTGAAAAGAATTCCGCAGATCATACCGGTGATTGCGCCTTCCTTGTTCATGCGTTTGTAGAAAATACCCAGCAGAAGGGTCGGGAAAAACGAAGAGGCCGCGAGGCCGAACGCGAACGCCACTGTTTTCGCAATGAAGGCGGATGGTGGATTTATGCCGAAATATGTAGCTACTCCGAGGGCTACGAATGAAGCAATCCGGGCATATTTTACTTCGTCCTTATCACTGAGATCCGGCTTGATGATGTTCTTCATCAGATCGTGGGAGATCGATGTGGAAAGCACGAGTAGCAGGCCTGCGGCTGTCGATAGGGCAGCTGCAATGCAGCCAGCCATCAGAAGTGCGATAACCCACTTCGGAAGCCCGCCCATCGCAGGAGTTGCCATAACCATGATATCCGTCCCGAAATAGAGCTCGTTGGGATTTGTCAGATCCGGTTTCAGGGAGAGCAAGCGCTCCCCGTGCTTACCTGTTTTCAGGGATTCATCCGCATCTGCGGCGGGATATTTCGGATTCCCATCGTCGCTGATGAACACCTCGTTGTTTTTCTTAGCCGCGCTTGAAGTTGCGGGACCAAATATATTGATGATCCCATCATCGTTTTTATCCACCCATGCCATTTGGCCGGTGGCCTCATACTCCGCGAGCCATGACGGAGCCTCTACGTAAGGGGTATTGTTGAGCTTCTCGATCAGATTTACCCTGGAAAACGCGCCGATCGTAGGCGCTGTGAGGTAGATCACCGCGATGAAAACCAGCGTCCAACACGCGGATTTACGGACGGCTTTTACATCCTTTACGGTAAAGAACCGGACAATCACATGGGGCAGGCCCGCTGTCCCGCACATCAATGCTGCGGTGATACAGAACATATCAATCTTGGAAAGCGATCCATCCGTGTATTTCGAGAAACCGATGGAAGTATTGATATTGTTGAGCTTCTCAAGGAAAGGGACCGGCGGAGCGTTTCCCTGTGTATAATCACCAATCAGACCGAGCTGCGGCACTACATTGTTCGTGAGAATGATCGCGATGAATACCGCAGGAATAGTATAGGCAAAAGCCATGACGCAGTACTGAGCCACCTGCGTGTAGGTGATGCCTTTCATGCCTCCCAGGCCGGCGTAGAAGAAAACAATCGAAGCACCGATAACCACGCCAAGTGGAATCCCGATCCCAAAAAGCTGGGAAAACACCACTCCCACTCCGCGCATCTGCCCCATGATATAAGTCATGCAGATGAATATGGCGCATAGCACCGCGACAAAGCGTGCGGTCTTGGAATAGAAGCGATCACCAATGAAATCAGGGACAGTGGATTTTCCAAATTTCCGGAGAAACGGAACCATCAGCACCGTCAACAAAACAAAACCACCGGTCCACCCCATCAGAAAGCGGGATCCGTCATAGCCGGATGAGGCCACAACGCCGGCCATGGAGATAAATGTGGCCGCAGACATCCAATCCGCCGCCGTAGCCATTCCATTGGCCAAGGGTGATACACCACCACCCGCTGTGTAGTATTCCTTGGTGGAAACCGCGCGGGATTTCACGGCAATGCCGATATAAATGGCAAACGAAATGCCGATCAAAATGAAGTTCCAGGTATCTTGGGACATTGTAGTTTATTGGTTTTTTTCCAGAGAGACGTAGCCACTGCTTTTGTCCAGGCGGTTCATCAGAAAGCTGTAGGCAAGGAGAAGCAGGATAAAACTGATGATCGAGCCCTGCTGGGCCATCCAGAATCCGAAGGGAGCACTTCCAACCTTCGGAAAATTAACGTCCAGCCAGTCGCGGAACAAAATACCGCAACCAAAACTGACCGTGAACCACACCACCAGAATACAGCTAAGTATCGTTATATTCTTTTTCCAATATCGGGAGCCTTGTTCAGCGAGCTGGGCAGCCGAAGGTTCGGGTGGGGTTTTATCGTTCATAAATAAATTACTAGCCTCCACGAATACACAAGCGGTGTGCGCAAGGGAATGGGGAAATCAAAAAATAAGACCCTTACACCCCTATCGTTCGGAAGATTGATTTTCTACTCCATTGGAAATCACCGGCCACAAGTGAACCAATCCTGCAGTACGAAGCCCAACCACTCAGCAGCGGTCTGCGTATCTTGCCTTCCAGATACCGAGGGATTCCTTGATTTCCTCAGTTTCACGAGTCGGACTGAGCTCCCAGATCAGCGGACAATTCTCAGGGAAAAATGGTAGCAATGAATCGTAATCGAGCGTGCCGGTGAACGGAACCCGGTGATCGCGGGCCGGCCATTGCACATCGTGGACATGCCCGCCAATGAGATGTGGGGAAATCGTCTCCAGCCACTCATGATGATCCAGCAGACCCAGGTTATGCTTTAACTGCACGTGACCGAAGTCATGCCAATAACCGATCCATGGATTATCCCTGAAATGCTCCTGAAGCCTCACCATTTCGCGCTCATTCGGCATATCCTCGAAGCGGGAGCGGGATTCCACCGCTAGCTTCACCCCGTATTCCTCTGCCTTAGTCACAATCTCCTCAAGCGCCTCAATCGCCCGGTGATAATAGAGCGGAGCGATTTTTTCGCGTTTTTTGATGAACTTGATCTTATCCTTCACATAACTTTCTGTTCTCCCCTCCCCGGCAGATACCTTGGCGGTGAGTGGTTTGGTGAACTTTTTCGCGTTCAATGGAGTGGATCCCATGTGAAGCACCACATATTCCGCACGGAATTCAGCTGCCAGCTCAAGGGTTTTTAAAGTCATATCCATCGCCCGTTTCCGATCGTAGGGCCGGTGGGAAGTGTATTCATACGCATCCGGCGCATCGATCATGACCTCCACAGGCGAAGGGAAATAATTGTGAACCCCGGCGCAGCGGAACATCCCGGCGGCGAAGGCCTTTCTGATCCCCGGGATCTTCGCCACAGTCATCCCGTGGGAAAGCTCGAGATTCTGAAATCCAAGATCGAGGATCTCTTGAACCATCGCCTCGCCATCCGTGTGGCGCGCGTTATTCCAGCAGGTAGAGAAGGCAAGCATCTCGCAAAACCCTACCCGCTAAATCTAAAATTCTAAACGCTATTTCGGTCCCACCAACAAATTGGCCTTCGCAAACAATCCCGCAATCGTTGATTCGGCCCGCTTCATATCAATATTATCGCAGCGAAAGATATTGGCAAAAATATATCCATTGATGATCACCACAGGCTTTCTTCAGGTTAGAATTCGATCAGGCCACAAAACCACCACCACAGCATTACACGTAGTTTTCGCCTGACATAGAGAGAAGGACGAGGCCGCTCGGAGATCACCCTTAAGATCTTACAGCTGATGAAAATATAGGTCCCACAAGCATGACGTCATGACGTTATTGCGAATCCCACTTAAACCCATACTATGCGTATCCAACTCTCCCCATGCACATTATTACCAAACAGAAAAGCACCAGGCATAACGGCATGACGTTGCTGGAGCTCACCGTTGTAATTTTCGTGCTACTTTCCCTAATCAGCATCCTTTTCGTAGGTGCTAGAGGCTGGAAGAGGGGATCCGACCGCGCCACCTGTGTAATGAATATCCGGCAGGCCCAGCTTTGCCTCCGCTCCCACCAGAACGTAAATGGACTCAGCCAAGGGACCACCATCAACATGTTCACCGATATCCTCGGACCCGATAGCTATCTTTCCGTCCCCACCTGCCCCGCCGGCGGAAATTACAATTATATAGCATACATCCCCGCCCAAGGCGAGCTAGCCATGTGGTGTTCATTGGCCGCTACCCAAGAGCACGAGCCAGCCCTTTTCGGAGACTGGTAGTAAGCACAATTCCGTCAGGATGGTGTCGGTAGAGGGTGCGCTGGCAACCAGGTTTTACGTTTCGCGGCTTGCCACACGATGATGAAGCGATGAATTTCTATTTCATGAAACGCTCCATGGAAGAACAGTCGCAGCAGCCCCAGATCTTCGTTTTCTGGATCATGTGGTTCGCTATCCTTTGTGGGATTTTCATCATCCAGTTCGCCATCGGCGGCGGCATTCCCACAGGTTCGGATTCCGGAGACGCACCTTCCCTACCTCTAATTCTTGCCATCGTCCCGGCAATCGCCTCCTTTGCGATCCGCTTCATCCTCATCCCCAAGGCCTCCGAACTCGTCAAACTCCTCCCACTCATGATCATCGGGCTGGCTCTTGCGGAAAGCGTCGGCCTCCTCGGATTGTTCCTCATGCCAGCGGAGTTTCCTCACACCAAACTCGTCCTTTTCGCCACTTCCGTCTTCTGCATTCTGGTCTACGCACCTGTCTACGCCAGCGCCGTGATAAAGCGCGAAGAAGTGCGGTAGGCAATTCCGCATACCATGCTGCTTGCAATGAAAACGCCGCTGTGGTCACAGTCTGCGGAAGAATATGTCCAAGCAGCAGACCGCCATCACCCCGACCAGAGAGCAGGATTTTCCAGAATGGTATCAGCAAGTCATCAAGGCAGCTGATCTTGCGGAAAACTCCGAAACACGCGGCTGCATGGTCATCAAGCCTTGGGGCTACGGCATCTGGGAGCTCATCCAGCAGCAGCTGGACCGCCGTTTCAAGGAAACCGGCCACCAGAACGCCTATTTCCCCCTTCTGATTCCACTGTCTTATCTGGAAAAGGAAGCCGAACACGCGGAAGGTTTCGCCACCGAATGCGCGGTCGTCACACATCACCGCCTGGAGGTCCAGAAGGACCCGGAAACCGGCAAAACCAAGATGATCCCAACCGGTGAACTCGCCGAGCCATATGTCATCCGCCCTACTTCTGAGACCATCATCGGCGCAGCCTTCTCACGCTGGGTCCAGTCCTACCGCGATCTCCCTCTGCTCATCAACCAATGGGCAAACGTCATGCGCTGGGAAATGCGCCCACGCCTTTTCCTCCGCACTGCGGAATTCCTCTGGCAGGAAGGCCACACCGCGCACGAAACCAAGGAAGAGGCCATCGAGGAAACCCGCATGATCCACGGCCTCTACGAGGAATTTCTCCGCGATCACCTTGCGATTCCTAGCGTTCCCGGTGAAAAATCGGAAAACGAGCGATTCCCCGGCGCCGATATGACGCTCACCGTCGAGGCCATGGTCCAGGATTGCAAAGCCATCCAAGCGGGCACCTCCCACTACCTCGGCCAGAATTTTTCGAAAGCGCAGAACATTTCCTTCACCGGGCGTGAAGGTGATGTCGAATTCGCCCATACCACCTCATGGGGCGTTTCCACCCGCCTCATCGGCACCCTCATCATGGCCCACTCTGATGATGATGGTCTGGTCCTGCCACCTAGAGTCGCCACCCAGCAGGTCGTGATTATCCCGATCACCCCGAAGGATGACACCAAAAATGCCGTGCTTGAAGCATGCGATGCACTCGCGAAAACTCTCCGCTCCACCAGAACCTATCACGGCGATCCTATCCGCGCCCACGTCGATACCCGCGATGTAAAAGGCGGCAAAAAGTGGGACTGGGTTAAAAAAGGAGCCCCGATCCGTATCGAGATAGGGCCCCGCGATATTGAATCCCGCAAGGTCTGCATGCAGCGCCGCGATCAACCTGCGAACGAGAAATGCTTCATGGATAAGGAAGATTTCCTGCAGAACGTATCGGAAACGCTTCAGGAAATTCACGAGAATCTCCTCACCCGCGCCACCGAGTTCCGCAACGAGAACATCATCGCATGCAATGACGCGGATGAATTCGACGCTCATTGGGAAGGGAAAAATCCCGGCTGGCTGCTTACCCCATGGGCCGGCACATCAATGGAGGAAGAAACACTTTCCAAGCATCATAAAATCGCCATCCGCTGCCTTCCAATCGAGAAATCCGGCCTCCCGCCTGAGCTTCTGGAAAAAGTCGGCGACAAATGCTTCCTCAGCGGAAAAGCCAGCAACGGCATAGCCATCTGGGGCCGCAGCTACTGATTTCGGCTGCGCCGGATATTCACTTATCCCGGCGCATTTGTAGACTTAAATACTGTAGTCCAAGGTGCAGCCAATGGTGATCCGCGGCGCGAAATCCCATTTTCCTTCTTTCCTTGGATCGGAGGCCTCGATCACAGCGGCAAAGGTGCTTTTGTAGCTTCCATCGGATTGTGAAACCACCTTTTCACTACCTGGCACCATCCACATGCGGAAGATGCGGTCCTCGCTTTCCAACGTGAGAAAGTAGACCTTGTTCTCCTTATCCTGGATCACTGTCTCCTTTGCCCCGTTATTTGTGATCTTGTAGGACTTTCCATCAATCGTGAGTTCGACGTGTTCAAAGGTCCCCACGATATCCTGCACGCTGATCTTCACGGAAGTGCGCCCGGAAGATGTTTTCCCTTCGATAATTGCCGAACCACTACCTGCATACAAAGGTCCGCACACGAAAAACATCACCAGCATCAATCTATGAATCATGCCTTGGATTCATTCAGAAAATGCCCTCTTCACAAAGGGAAAACGGGACCGCTGGCTTAGATCAGCTTCACCAACTCGTTCTCGATGATATTCTCACACTCTATGATCTGACGCTGGCGCCTAGCCTTCGCCTCTTCCGCGATTTGCTGCAGCGCATCGATATCATAAAGATAAACCTCCTCGATCTCGCCCACAGCCGCATCGATATCGCGGGGAACAGCGATATCAATCAGGAACAAAGGACGGAACTTCCGGGCACGGCGGACAGATTCGATCTCTTCCTTGTGGATGATCGTGTGGGGTGCACCAGTGGATGAAATTACCACATCCACATTTTCTAGAACTCCCAGCCAGTCATCGAAACGGACAGCCCTACCCTTCATCTCATTCGCCAGCTCGATGGCTTTGTCGTGCGTGCGGTTCGCCACAATGATCGACTTCGCTCCGCGCGAAACCAAAGCTTGTGCGGTAAGGCGGCTCATTTCTCCTGCCCCCAGGACCATCACCTCGCTATTCTTCAGGTGTCCGAAAATTTTCTCAGCCAGCTCCACTGCCACGTTCCCGATCGAGGTGCTACCCTCCTGGATACGCGTCATTGTGCGGACTTTTTTACCGACGCTGAATACCTTCTGGAAGAGCTTGTTCAGCATCGGACCAGTGGTGCCCGCCGCATGTGCCTGCTGGTATGCCTGCTTCACCTGGCCGAAGATTTCCGTCTCTCCCAGTAACATGGAATCCAGCCCGCTCACCACCTTGCACAAGTGCCGTGCGGCATCGCGTTTATCATGGCGGTAGAATGGCTCCTCATGGCCATGAACCTTCTCCGCCAGACTTTCCTCAAGCCTGCGGAACATCTCCGGCGCGCTCTCCGCAGCCAGGTAAAACTCAGTCCGGTTGCAGGTGGAGACGACGACACCTTCGGTTGCGCCGACCAGTTTCAACAAATCCGCTGAGGCCATACCGAGTTTGGTATTACCCACGGCAAAACGCTCACGCACTTCTACAGGCGCGGTCTTATGATTCACTCCCAGGCAGACCAGTTCCATCAGACGAAGGCGAAAACCCCAAGTGAAAGGACGAAAAGAATCACCGTCCCCAGCGCAAACTTCCGTCCGGTGATTCCGCGGACGCGCTTAACAACCATCATCACCGCGTAGCACAGCCATACGCCCAAAGCGGCATATACGTGACCCCACGCGTCATCCTCGTGGGGCATCAGCAGCCCCGCGATGATCCCGATACTGAGAAGAAACATCCCGAGCCAAAGCAGGCGCTCCAAGGACACTAGCAGCTCCCTCACAGGTGGTAAAAAATTGAACAGCCCTCCGGTAAGATCGTGCTTTTTCAGCAAGTGATCCAGCACCAGAAACATTACCCCTGCTACTGCGGCAAGAGCGAGAGCACCATAGGCCAGCACGGACATAGCGGAATGCGTTTCCCCCCATGCGGTGGTGTTCTGCACTTTGATCGGGTCGGATACCAGTTGGTTGGGCAATAGCGCGAAACCCTGGAAAATAAAGACCAGTGGAGCGGAGAAAACACCCAGTAACGAGATCCGGTAAACAGGCCCGATCAGCAGATAAAACAACGTAAGAGACCAAGCGAGAAATACAGAGATTTCCGCAATACTCCGCAACGGGCACGCCCCACGCATTTCCCCGCGCAGCAAGAGATAGCCGATCTGGCAGAGCATAACCCCACCCATCCAGTAAACCGTCCACCGGCTCCGCTCATCATGCCTCAGCACGAGAAGACCCCGCACACCTGCAATGGCGGCGAGGATAGTAGCAGCGATGAGAAACCAGCGGTCCACCCCCTCTCCATCGCCGCTACCGGCGAATCATGCAAGCTCTACCGACTACGGAGCTGTCGCAAATGCCTGGGCATCGCCCCTTTTCTGCCCCTCAGGGGAAACCCACGGATTGCTACCTTTTTCCGTAAACACCGCAATCCCGATGACTCCCACATTCCGCGTATCCCCGTATTTCAGATTCGCATAGGAATTCGAGACATTGGAAAATTCGAATTTCGCGATGCTATTTTGACTCGTCCGGAATCCCTCGATCTCAAGGAAATCGCCCGGCTCGATAATATATCCACGTTTGGCAAAATTGGCGGTCTTACCGTCCTGAACATCCAGCCCATCCACACTTGCCACGATCTCCAGACGGCTCTTTGTCCTGTTTTTGATGTAAATCGAATAGTCCGATCCTTTTTTCCCTGCTACCAGGCGCCGGCCGTAGCCATTTTCCTTGTAGGTCGGGAGAAATCCGAAACCGCCCTTGATGCCCCACTCCACCATATTTCCAGCTGCAGTCTGCGCCCCGGAAACCTTCCTCGGGCGACTCGACATACCATCAATCCCCGCCGGATCATTGTAATAGACCACATCTGTTCCCGCCGGCTTCGAGGAGCTACGGGTAAAGCCTACCTGCCGGGTTTTCGCTCTTTTCTCATCCCCCCAGCCTGTTGCCAGACCAGATCGTTCCTTTGCTGGCGAGGGAGATACCGAATCAGCCTGCGCAGGAGCCATCGAGGACGGCTGCTGCGAGCATGAACTGAAAAACGCGGCGACGAGCATGGCTCCCAATGCAAATGAAGTTCTAGGTTTCATAATGCTAGAAAAACAGCACTTAAGAACCTCCCGGTCAACCATCAAATGCACCTTTACCAGCATTTAAGTTGCAGTTTTCCCAGCATCCGCCAAACTGCGTAGTGTGAAACGATTCGAAGAAGGCCAGCTCTCACGTAGAGAGCGACAGGTAATGGACATCCTTTTCCGCAAAGGAAAATGTACCTCCGAGCAAGTAATGGAAGAGCTTCCGGATCCACCCAGCTACTCCGCCGTGCGCGCTCTCCTGGCAACTCTCGAACAAAAAGGTCTGGCGACACACTCGAAATCCTCCCGGAAATACGTCTACGAAGCCACCGTCCCGGAAAAGCGAGCGAAACGCTCCGCCCTGAAGCAGCTCATGGCTACTTTTTTCGACGGTAGCCCGGAAAAACTAGTGGCCGCCCTACTTGATCCAAAGGATCAGAAGCTCAGCGAAGACGAAATCACCGGCATCCGAAAACTCATCGACGAGCGCACCGATTCCTGATCAAAATTCCCTGCTGATGATCGCATTTGTAGTATTTTCGCTCTTTGCCAGCCTGCTTGTCTATGCCGTGGGCCGGAAAGATGCGGCACGTGATCCCAAGCTCACCGTTTGCCTCATCCTCCTCTTGGCGGCCTTCCCATTGTTATCGGTGGCAATGCCTAAATTCTCCCTGCTTCCAGCTACAGAAGCGTCCACCCCAGGCGGGGACTTTCCGTGGTTGGGTATTCTTTTCGGCATTTGGCTGGCCGGATTCGTCTTCCAGCTGGCACGCCTCGTCTTTGCAGTGAAGTGCCTTTCCCGCTGGAGAAAACTATCCCACGAAACCGATCGTAAAAATGGGATTTCCATCCGTTTACTCGATGGGCTGGAGAGTCCCGTGGCCGCCGGGATTTTCCACAAACTTATTTTCGTCCCACATGACTGGCACCTCTGGGAAGAGAACCGCAGGGAAATGGTCATCGCCCACGAAATCGCCCACCATCGTAGAAACGACCCATTCTGGCGTCTCTGCGTGGAGCTGGTTTGCGCGGTCCACTGGTATCATCCTCTGGTCCACTGGATGTCCAAACGCTACATCATCCAGTGTGAATACGCCTGTGATGAGTCCGTGATCCGTAGCGGAGCGAATCCGCGCGCCTACGCACACACCCTCTGCGATGTGGCACAGAAAAAGGCAGCCCCGACATTCGCCTTCGCCATGGCGGATAAATCCTCGCTGGAACTCCGCGTGAGACGCATCTCGGAGAGCGGTAACCGCCGGAAATCCTTGGCCGTGGCCGTGGCAGCCATCACCGGCCTGCTCTCCGCACTCGCCCTCTCCGCAATCGGAAGCGAGAAACCAAAAGGGATCACCCCGGATGCGGCCGAAATACAACTCAGGCTGACCGCCAATCCCTTTCCGGGAGAGTAGCAGACCCCGGCAGATCGCCGTCAAACCTTCTGGAAACGTCCGTTTTTAAAACTTGAAGGTCTGCGAGTTGCGCTGATTATTAACACTGCTTTTATGAAACCCTATTTCACTCTAGTTCCCCTAGCTGCCACCCTCGCGCTAGGCTCCGCCCTGGCTGCGGATCTACCTGATAAGAATCATTTCAAGATCGAAATACTCTCGAAGGGTTTCACTGATGCGATGGAAATGGCGATCGTCGCTTCCGGCGATATTTTCATCACGGAGCGCACCGGAGCACTGAAATGGTATTCACCGAAATCCGGGGAGGTTAAACTTGTGAAGCAATTCGAAGTTTCCGTAAAAACCGGCGACAAATCCAGGGAAACCGGGCTCCTCGGAATTACAGCCCATCCAAATTTCATGAAAAACGGGTGGATCTACGTCTACTACTCCCCGAAGAAGGAGGAGATCCACAGACTCTCCCGCTTCACCTTCAAGCAAGGCGAGATCAGCGATGAAAAAGTCATGCTGGAGATCTCCCAGACCCGTGAGAAAAAGGTCTGCCACGAAGGCGGCTCACTTGCCTTTGATGGCTCGGGAAACCTTTTCCTCTCCACCGGGGACAATACAAACCCCTTCGATTCCGACGGCTACCCGCCACTTGACGAAAGGGATGGCCGGGAACAGGCGAACTCCCAGCGCAGCTCCGGAAACACCAACGATCTGCGCGGTAAAATCCTCAGGATCACACCTACCGATGATGGCGGTTATAAAATTCCAGAGGGAAACCTTTTCCCTGCGGGAACAGACGATACCCGCCCTGAAATCTTCGTCATGGGTTGCCGTAATCCATGGCGCATCGGCACGGACAAGCGCAACGATACCCTCTACTGGGGAGATGTGGGGCCGGACGCCCGAAAAACAGGGCCGCGCGGCCCGAAGGGCTATTGCGAAATCAACCAGGCCGCCACCGCAGGCAACTACGGCTGGCCCTACTTCGTAGCCGATAACAAGGCCTACGCGGGCTTCAATTTCGAAACCAACGAGCTGGGCGAAAAATTCAATCCGAAAGCCCCGCTCAATCAATCGCGCCTGAATACCGGCCTTGAAAAATTACCTCCCGCCACCACACCGCTATGGTTTGAGAATCGCTCCTGTTACTGCGCCGGCCCGGTTTATTACCACAGCGACTACCCCGAGAGCGGAGACAAACTTCCGGAAGCGCTCGATTCCTGCCTCATCACCTACGATTGGAACAACGGCCACATGCAGCTGACCAAGCTGGATGAAAAAGGTAAAATGATCTGGAAAGAGGACTTTCTCTCCGGAAAAAAATTCATCCATCCCTCCGATGTTGAACTAGGCCCGGATGGAGCAATGTATGTGCTCGAATACGGATCCGGCTGGTATGATTCGAAAAACGGGAAGCTTAAGAAGATCACCTACTCCGCTACAGAACTCGCTGGAGGCGATGACGATGGCCCTGACCCGCGCCTGGAAGGCCTTAACATGAAACACCCCGGCGCAGCACTACTTGCGGAGGCCACCTGCCTTTCCTGCCACCAGACACAAAATAAATCCATCGGCCCGCGCTATGTTGACGTAGCGGACCGCTACAAGGACACCGCTGGAGCAGAAAAAACGCTCATCGATAAGATCCGCAACGGGGGATCGGGCGTCTGGGGAGACATTCCGATGCCACCGCATCCGCAATACAACGAGGAACAGGTCAGCCAAATGGTGGACGCAATCCTTTCCCTCGATACGGGCGGCCACAAGGAGTGAACCGGGCCGCGGGTTACTCGAACTTGATGTAAGCGTAACCGAGGTGCTGCAGATTGATGATTCGCGGGAACGCGCCGCGAACGGTAGCCACTCCATCGACCAGATCGGTGGACTTCACCTCTTTTTGCTCCATTGTGCTCTCGCACAGCTCGATGCTCACACCGCGCTTATTGAGTTCCTTAATCAAGGATTTGTTGGGATTTCCGGCAGCGCCTTCCGCCTTGAGACGCTTCCGCGTGGAATCATTGACAAGCGCTTTGATCGCATCGCCATGGAAGACCAGATGTAGATCGATTTCTTCGTCGGGAACATCGTTCGCGTTGTAGGTATCCAAAAGCTTCTTCGCGTAGACCAGTGCACGCCCGCTCTCACCTTTGAGTTTGTCGTCGCTGACTTGGTAGACGATCTTCAGATCCTTTTTCACCTGTATCGGGATGCGGACGTGACCCGCTGAATCTGTCACGGCACCGGCACGCGCCCGGCCCATGGCTTCACCCGCCGCTTGGGCGGTAATAACCCCCATCGCACTGAGCGCGAATACAAGCGAGAGCTGCTTGGTAGCTTTAAGAAATCGAACTGGAAATCTGATCGGTCGCATCATCACTGTTATAAGAGCGGCAAGCTCCACCGTTTATTCCTGTAATTTCTTTAAAACTACAGCTCCATCCTCTGCAGCCATCTTTCACGCCGGAACCAGGTCTCCTGCCGTTTCGCATATTGCCGGGTGGCAAAAACAATTAGTTCCTCACATTCGTCACGGGAAATTTCACCTCCCAGATATCGCCGGATTTCCTTCACCCCTATGGCCTTCTCCCAGTTCCCGCCGATTCCATCCAGCTTCTCCACCTCTTCGATTGCTCCTTCATCCAGCATCTGATGCGTGCGCAGGGCGATGCGCCTGTGGAGCTCTTCACGCTCGCGGACCAGCCAGTAACCGGTCAAATTCTGATCCAGTTCCCGTGTTTTCAGCTCCCAGCCATCGCGCAACTCGGAAACTTTTCCGCCGGTCAGCAGACAGATTTCCAACGAGCGGGAAACATAGCGTTTGTTGCCACGATTCACCTGAGCGGCCTCCACCGGGTCCAGAGTTTCCAGTTCCTCTAGTAGATCTTCCGTCGTCCTTGCGTCGAGCTTAGTGCGCAAAACCTCGTCCCCCTTCGGCAGCGGCGAGGGACCGTGGGTGAGGAATTTCAGGTATAATCCGGAACCACCCACAATAATCGGCGTTTTCCCGCGTGCCTGTAGTTCGGAAATTACAGGAGCCACCATTTCGCAGTAGCGGCCGGCATCGCAGTGCTCTCCTGGCTCCAGAACTCCGAAAAGATGATGGGGGAAAAGCGATTTTTCCTGCTCGGACGGCGCCGCACTAATGATCTCGATTCTCCGGAAAAGCTGGAAGGCATCGGCATTTACGATTTCTCCATCGTGCTCTTCCGCCAGACGGAGGGCATGGGCCGTTTTACCGGACGCAGTGGCCCCGCAGACGTAGATGGGAGCAGGAAAGGAAGGCATGACTATGCCAATAGAAATGCCAAGGAACCGGATCGGTCAATTTATCAAATTGACCCGCACCCCAGCGGCCGCACCTTCCCCCTATGGGAATCGCCTTCGACAACTCTTACGCCCGGCTTCCGGAACGTTTTTTTTCCAGCCAGATGCCGGCAAAAGTGCCTGACGCGCAGCTGATACGCTACAATGATGAACTGGGTAAACAGTTGGGAATCCCGGAGGACCTCGGAATGTTTTCGGGAAATCATCTACCGGAAGGAGCACAGCCTATCTCTCAGGCATATGCGGGACATCAGTTCGGCGGATTCAACCCCCAACTAGGAGACGGACGCGCAATCCTGCTGGGTGAGGTGGTCAATGATCACGGAAAACGGCGTGATATTCAGCTGAAAGGCTCCGGCCGCACGGCTTTTTCCCGCGGAGGCGATGGAAAATCCGCTTTGGGACCGGTGTTGCGGGAATACATAGTTAGCGAAGCAATGCACGCGCTGGGCGTGCCGACCACCCGGGCATTGGCCGCTGTAGCCACGCGGGAAGCGGTGATGCGTGAGGAGCCAACCCCCGGCGGAGTTTTCACGCGGGTTGCAGCGAGTCATATCAGGGTCGGGACATTCCAGTTCTTCGCAGCGCAGCAGGATACCGAGGCGGTGCTGGAGTTGGTAAACCACTGCATCGCACGCCACTACCCGCAGGCAGCCACGGCGGAGAATCCAGTACTGGCATTTCTGGAATGTATCATCGAAGCACAGGCAATGCTGATGGCCAGGTGGCTCCCGCTGGGATTCATCCATGGAGTGATGAACACGGATAACTGCTCCATTTCAGGAGAAACCATCGACTACGGCCCATGTGCCTTCATGGACGATTTTCACCCGGATTGCGTCTTCAGCTATATCGATAGGCAGGCACGCTATGCATGGGGAAATCAGCCGACGATCTGCCATTGGAACATGACCCGTCTGGCAGAAACCCTACTTCCGATTCTCGATCCGAATGCCGAAAGAGCGAAGGAACTGGCCGAGGGAGCACTAGGCCAATTCATCGGTCATTTCCAAGAGCCATACCTCAATGCCTTTCGGGAAAAACTGGGCCTCTCCACGGAAAAGGATCTCGCAAAAAGCGGAACATTCCTGAAATCCACCTTGGGCACGATGGCACGCGAGGAGGTGGATTTCTCCCTATTTTTCAGGCACTTGGCAGCAGAGAATCACGTGGAGCTCATTGCCCTCTTCAAGAACCCCGAATCAGGTAAAACTTGGCTAAACGAATGGCAATCAATCGAAAGACCGGCGGATTCCCTGGTGAAAATGAAGGCGGTAAATCCGATCCGCATTCCCCGGAATCACCAGATCGAAAAGGTGATCCAAGCCGCCTACCGGGATGACTTCGCGCCATTTCACCGAATGGTGGAGGGGATGAGCGATCCCTTCACGGAAAAAGCAGAGTATGCGGACCTGGAAGCCGCACCACTGCCGGAAGAGCGTGTGCAGAATACCTTCTGCGGCACTTGATTACGCAGTTTTTCACTCAAGATATTTCCACAGTCGCCATCCATTCTATAGCGCTTCCACTTCCGTGAAATAAGCACCACCGGCCCTGCCTGCTTTGTCGTAGAGATATGTTTTCAATTCCGCAGGCCCTGCGGGAAGATCCAGTTCGAAAACCACGCCTCTAGTCCCCTGCTCTACTTCTGATTCCACCATTTTACCGGCTATCTCGACCTTGGCACGCTCTGCCACCACAGGCTTATCCGCTGCAATCGGCCATTGTCGGAGAGTGATGCGATATCTGCCAGCCTGCTTCACATTCACCCGCCATGGAGCGGTGACCCGTGGCAGTTTTGCAATTTTGGCGTAGGAGTATGGAGGGTATCCCTCATCGTTCATGAACCAGTCCTGTGAGCAAAGCTCGGTGGGATTGTCCGTAGGGTTTCCGAGATCGATCCTCGCCGGCTCTTTCAACCTTGGTGAAACGGATTTCCAGAACTCCAGATAATAGCCGCGCAATTGCTCGACGACCTCCGGATATTCCTCCGAAATATCATTTCGCTGAGCCGGGTCAGCTTCGATATCGTAGAGTTCCTGTTTCTTGGAATTCACCAGGCGCCAGCGCTCCGTGAGCACGGTACTATCAGCAAATGGAGTATCCAGCGGCGTGCGCCCGTAAGAGCCTCCATGATACTGGACAACCAGATGATCACGCTTCCAATTTTCTAAATTTCCAGCCAGTAGCGGAACCAGCGATTCCCCATCGGATTGATATCCCTCAGGCGCCGAAATTCCACAGAGCTCCGCAAGGGTGGGCAATACATCAATATGAGCGGCCAGTGTATTAATATCCCTTCCGCCTTTTAGATTTCCTTCCGGCCAGTAGATGAAAAACGGGACATGAGTGCCGCCCTCATATACGGAGGATTTCTTCCCGCGCATTCCGGCGTTGTATCCCGCGATAGCTTCGGATGCCAAGCCCCTGAATTTCGCTCCGGCGGCAGTGCCGTTATCGGTCATGAAAATCAGAATCGTATTTTCTGCAAGACCCATTTCCTCGAGCCGCTCGCGTAGAATTCCCATGTTATGGTCGATGTTTGCGATCATTCCGTAGAAATTAGCGAACTGCGCCCACTTCGGGTCTTTCTTATACGGCGCAGCCCATTCAGGCGGCACATGATATGGGCCGTGCGGCGCGTTCAGCGGAAGGTAGAGAAAGAATGGCTTCTCCTTGTTTTCCTCAATAAAACGGAGCCCTTCGGCAAAAAAAACATCAGTGCAGTAACCCTTGAAATCCTCGAATTTCCCGACCTTGCTGCCCGGAGTTACCCGCTCGTAGGTATCGTCGAAATAATCGTTCCCCCAATAGTCGGAACCCTGGCCGATTCCTCCGCATCGGTGCCATACCACATCCTGGAAACCACGGTCCTGCGGACGATGCGGAGCATTGTCCCCCAGGTGCCATTTCCCCGCCATACCGGTGGCATAGCCATTATCGGCAAAGAGATTTGCAACTGTATACTCATCCACCTGCATCGAGGAGCGGCCCCCGGTGGTCCGGAAACCACCCGTGCGCCCGGCGTGGTGTCCCGTCATCAGCGAGGCCCTGGTAGGGGTGCAAAATGGGCTGACGTGGAAATCATCAAACCTCACGGACTCACTGTGAAGCTTGTCCAATTCCGGCGTTTTTAGCACAGGATTCCCATGACAGCCGAGATCCCCGTATCCTTGATCATCGGTGAGAACGAGAATGACATTTGGTCTTTCCGCCCCAAATAAGCAGGCAGCGGAATAAACAAGGCCGAAAGCAGCGAGAAGGGTGTTTGGGAATTTCATAAAATTAAAGGTAATCACCTGGCAACTACCATGGAACGCTCCTAAAAAGCGGACTTCTTCGTTTTACAGATGATTCACCGACATACGAGAGAACTCCAGAAATCTTTCAAATCTCTCACCGTTGGTGACGAAAATTCCCCATCATCGATGGCATCACTTGACTGGACGGATATTCCGCTGCTTTCATTCCATCAGCGCACTTACTGAATGGCAGTAGCTACTTTCTAGAACGGAAATTTCCCGCCTTTTCCTCCCATGCCGGGAGGCAACTTTCCTTCCATGCCTTTCATCAGATCGCCCATGCCACCGGCACCGCCCATCTGCTTCATCATGTTCTTCATCTTGCCGGGAGATTTCATCATCTTCCGCATCTCGCCGAATTGTTTGATAAGCTGGTTCACCTGCATCATCGAAGTCCCGGATCCGGCCGCGATCCGCTGGCGGCGGGAAGCCTTGATGATCTCAGGGCGGGATCTTTCGTAAGGAGTCATGGAGAGCACGATAGCCTCCGTGCGTTTCAGTTTGCTGCTATCCAACGCACCCGCAGGTAGCTGTTTTTTGATCTTATTGAATCCGGGCATCAAACCCAGCAGACCCTCAAGCGGCCCGAGATTCTGAATCATCTTCATCTGGTCCAGGAAGTCATTGAAATCGAATTTTCCAGACTGCATGCGCTTCATCGAGCGTAGCGCATCCTCCTCGTTCACCTTATCGGCCACGGATTCCACCATGCCCACGATATCGCCCATGCCGAGAATCCGGTCAGCCATGCGCGATGGGTGAAATTCTGTGAGCTGATCGAGTTTTTCACCCTCACCGGAATACTTGATAGGCTTACCGGTCACCTCGCGCATCGAGAGCGCAGCACCACCGCGTGCATCACCATCCAGCTTTGTCAGCACAATACCCGTAATGCCCACTGCTTCATCGAAATGGGTAGCTACCGAAACCGCCTGCTGTCCGGTCGCCGCATCCGCCACCAGCAAAGTTTCCTTCGGATTCAGGAATTTATTCAGCTCCTTGAGTTCCTCGATCAATACATTGTCGATCTCCTGGCGGCCCGCGGTATCGAAAATCAGAACCGTTGCACCCTCTTTTTCGCCAAAGGCGATCGCCTCACGCGCCACCTTGATCAAATCTTTCTCCCCCGCCTCAGGAGCGAACACTGGCACATCCACTTGTTTCCCCAAGGTCTGGAGCTGCTCCACCGCCGCCGGGCGATAAAGATCGCAAGCCACCAACAACGGGCGACGGCCATCTTTTTTCAAGCGGCGCGCAAGCTTCGCGGAAGTTGTTGTCTTACCAGCACCATTGAGGCCCACCATCAGAATCCGCGCCGGAGGATTCAGGTCCAGCGGCACATTGTCGCCACCCAGCACACGCGTCAGCTCATCCTGGAATAGCTTTACGATCTGCTCCCCGGGCTTGATGGATTTCAAAACATCCTCACCCATCGAGGCCTCTTTCACCCGTGCAATCAGGTTCTTCGCCACACCGAATTCCACATCCGCCTCAAGCAACGCAATACGGATTTCCCGCAATGCATCCGTGATATTTTTCTCGGAAATTTTTCCCACACCGCGCAAATCGCGGAAGGTTTTGTCGAGGCTGTCGCTGAGTGCTGAAAACATAATCTTGAAAGACCTTAAATTTTAAAATTTAAAGCTCAACTGCGAATTCAAATCCGCCCCACCAGATTTGCTTACTGATCCGGCAAATACGCCGCACCGCGATCAATCTGGAAACCCCACTCAAGCGGAGACTTGGTCGGATTTCCGCCCGTATCGCTCCAAGTGACCTTCACCTTGCAGACAGCCTGCCGCAGCCTGCGGTTCACCCGCCACGTGAACAATTTCCCCTCGCTTGCATAATTCGCCGGCACTTCCCCGAAGCCGGCAACGTGCATTTTCAGGGTAGCCGGATCGATATTTTCAGCACTGCTCAGGTCCACTGAAATCTCGGGCAGGCGTGTATTGATAATCGCTCCGGGAAGCGGCTCCACAGGAAATGGCAACTCCTTCTGCAGCCCGGCTGCGCTTCCCGCGCCCGCCACCGAGGAATCCCGGAAACTCGTCGCAAACTCAAAGATACGGTCATAGTTACCCAGAATCACGTAACGTGGCAGATTCCCGTTCGGCATATTGATTTTCACCTTCCCGGGCTGCACAGTGAACATGTGTTTGTAGCCCACTTCCTCTCCCTTCCTCAGCATTTCCTCTGTGAAATAGCCACCCGGATATGCATACGTGAGCACCTTCCCGCCGAATTTCCCCTCCAGAAACTTCTTTGATTCCGCCATCTCCACATCGAGAAACTTTCCGTATTTTTCTTCGCCGCCAACGCGCGCTGTCTTCACCTGCTGCGGCAGCGGATGAGTGGTCGAATGGCTCCCGATGTTCGCCCCATTCTGCATCATCTCCGTAATCATCGCAGTCGTCAGCGCCTTCCCGCCTCCGTCGACATAGTTCTTATATAGATAAACGGTAAACGGGTAGCCGAACTCCTTCAGAATCGGGTAGGCATCCGTGTAAACCGATTTCCAGCCGTCATCGATCGTGATCACCGCACACTTCTGCGGGATCGTTTTCCCCCCGTTTTTCCAACCGATGAAATCAGCCATGGAAATCACCGGAATATCCAGATCATGCAATGCCTGCATCTGCTGGCGGAATTTATCAGTCTTGATCCGCATCGCTGTTTCGCGCTCGGAACTGGAGAAATCGTGGTAGCCCAGCACGGACACCCGCACCCCGTCATCCGGAATGTCGAGATTTATCAATGGCTGGGCAGCAGGCGGACTATCCTTCGGCTCCTCCTGCGCGGACAACGCCGGCAACAGACCGAAAAACGAAATCAAAACCATTTCCGAAAGCTTCATATGCCGGAATGCTAGCGAACGGCGCACCCTTTGCAACAACCTGATCCTGCCTTGCGATTTTCTTGAAAAAATTCAAAATCATCCGCGATGCGCAAGCCCTTCCCGCAGTTCGAATTTCTCTTCCCCCCCAGGAAGCCGAAATCCGAACCCTCGCATACCAAGGAAGGCTACCCGATAGATCCAGACCTGACCGACTGGTCGAGGAAGGCCACCGAACAGCTGGACCTCCCGAAGCTTTCTGTCCAGATCACCGCCTGCTGGAACCCACGCATGCGCACCACCGCAGGTCGCGCCTGGTGGCCGGCCTGCCAGATCGAGCTGAACCCGAAGCTTCGTGAAATCTCCGAGCAGGAAATCTGGCGCACCCTCAAGCACGAGCTAGCCCACCTCATAGCCTACCACCGCGCGGGACGGAAACGTATACAACCCCACGGCACCGAGTGGAAAACGGCCTGCGCGGATCTTGGAATCGCAGGAGAAACCGCCCGTCACACACTCCCCTTCACCGGTCGGAAACAAAAGAGGCGCTACGCCTACACCTGCCCTGTCTGCTCCTCCACCATCCAGCGCGTTCGCCCTTTCCGCCGCGCCGTCGCATGTCACACCTGCTGCAAAGCCAAGAACGGAGGCCAGTATCACGACCAATTCCGCCTCGTCAGAAAGACGCTCTAATCACCGGAACCGATTCCTGAACAAACTTCGTTAACCCCACCGCTTCCCATTGCAGCGGGAAAAAATCCCTCTAAACTACCTCCATGACACCTGATCATCTTCAATTTTTCCAACTCTCCCTCATCTACGGATTTTCCCCGACTCTCATCATTCTGATGGTCGGCTCCGCACTTGCCAGCTGGCTCGTCAGCCACACGCTCAAGAAGCGTTTCGCGGAATACTCGCAGATCCCCATTCGCTACACCGGCGCGCAGATCGCACAGACCATGCTTCGCGAGAGCGGCATCAATGATGTCCAGGTCATCAGCACTCCAGGAAAACTCACCGACCACTACGATCCACGCACGAAAACCGTCAATCTCAGCGAATCCGTCTACGCCATGAACAATGTCGCAGCCGCTGCCGTGGCCGCGCACGAGTGCGGCCATGCCGTGCAACACGCGAAAGCCTACACCTGGCTCACCCTCCGTTCGAAAATGGTCCCGGCAGTACAATTCGCCAGCACCGCAATGAACGGCCTGTTGATCGCTATGCTCGTAGCCTCCGCCTTCCTTCAGACCCCGCTGTTTCTCTACGTTTGGGTAGGACTTTTCGCCATCACCACACTCTTTTCCGTCGTCACACTCCCAGTCGAGTTCGATGCCAGCAAGCGCGCGCTCGTATGGCTAGAGAACTCCGGCGTATCCTCCTCAATGGAACATGAGAAAGCTAAAAACGCGCTGTTCTGGGCCGCCATGACCTACGTTGTCGCAGCGATCAGTTCACTCGCCATGCTCATTTACTACGCATCCATGCTGCTCGGCCGCAGGGACTGATCCCGGCATCCAGATTTGACTCACAAAAAAGGGACGGCTAACAACCGTCCCTTTTTTATTGTCCTGAAATCATCCGAAATAGCGCGGCTCATTGCCAGCCTTCCACTTGATATTGCAGCCACTGCTCGGCAGCCCCTTTTTCGGGACATTCCCCGAGAGCATCACATCCACCGCCGAGCGTAAATCAACGCCAGTAGCCGTTCCCCGTCCCGGCCGTGTATCGTCAAACTGCCCCGAATACGAAAGCAGCCCCTCCGCATCAAAAAGATAGAAATCCGGAGTGCATGCAGCCCCGTATTGTTTTGCGATCATTTGCGTTTCATCCAGCAGATACGGGAAATCCCAGCCGTATTGTTTCTCGAAAACCTTCATCTCTTCCGGTCCATCCTGCGGATAATTCTTCAGATCGTTCGAATTGATCACCACCGTATTCACCCCCTTCACGGCCGCCTCTTTCGCCAGCTCCCCCAGCTCCTTCGCCAGATGGATCACGAACGGGCAATGATTGCACGCGAACACCACAATCGTCCCCTCCGGCCCCGCCACATCTCTCAGGGTAAACTTTTTCCCCCGCGCATCCGGCAATTCGAAACCCGGGGCACAATCCTGATATTTCAGTTCAAATGTAGATAAAACTTCAGCCATACCGCCATATAAATACGGAGATACCTATATTGCAACCCCACAACAAATCCCCCCCCGCGTCGCGCGCTACCTGGGCCACAGCAAGAACAAATACACCCCGTAGATACTCAAAAACACACAGCCCTCACCCCTTGAGATCGAACGCTTCGTAAACGCAAATGGCAGAAGTAAAATACTCAATCCCAACATGAATGCAGCATCACGGATCCCTATCCCGCCAACTTCAATTGGTTGAATTGATGCGGTAAGCCCCAGGATACAGAGGATATTGAATATGTTCGAGCCCACGATATTACCGATCGCCACATCGGACTCCTTCTTGAAAGCAGCTACCACACTCGTTGCCAACTCGGGAAGGCTAGTTCCCGCCGCCACTATGGTCAGCCCTATCACAGCCTCTGAGATCCCGAATTCACGCGCCATAACCACAGCTCCGCGAACAAAGAGATTCGATCCCAGAACGAGTATCCCCAAACCGGCAAAAATCAGCAGGATACACATCCAAACGCTAAACCCTGGCTCCACGACTCCCACCTCTTCACCCTGCCCCCGTGCAGCCCTGATAGAGAAAAATATGTATCCGCACAAGATCGTGAAAAGTCCCATCCCCACCAAACGGGACACCTCACCGTAGCTCACCAGACAGAATCCGAGAACCGAAACCAGAATCAAAAAAGGAATCTCACGCCGGATAAGATCCAGATGAACACTCGGAGGCCGGATCAACGCGGTTATGCCCAGAATCACCGCGATGTTGAAAATATTCGACCCCACCACATTCCCGATCGCTACATCCGCAGCCCCTTTGAAAGCTGCAGAAATACTAACCGTCAGCTCAGGAGCGCTCGTCCCGAAGGCCACAACCGTCAGCCCGATAATCAACGGAGGAATACCGAAATAGGCGGCCAAACGGGAACTCCCGCGAACCAGACTTTCAGCACCGAAATAGAGCAACAACACCCCAACAGCTATATAGATCACCTAGGTAATAGATAAATAAGAACAAGAGCCCGTAGCCTCCTTCATCGTAACCGATGATCTGGACCTACCGCGGAAATTGGTACTCCTACTTTCCGCCTTAGCAAGACATCAGCTTCATTTCTCCGATACTATTTTCACGCTACCTTGTCCGCGCATTTACAGTTTGAAAGCAACGTGAACAGGTGTAACCACTCTCCGTGCTCACCTCGGAAGAAAAAGCCCGCTACTCACGCCACCTCCTCATCCCGGAAATCGGCGAAACCGGCCAGCTGAAGCTGAAAAACGCCTCCGTCCTCCTGATCGGCACCGGCGGCCTCGGCTCACCCGCAGCCCTATACCTCGCCGCAGCTGGCGTAGGCAGACTCGGCCTCATAGATCCCGATACAGTCGATCTCTCCAACCTCCAGCGCCAGCTCCTCCACTCGGACGCCACCATCGGCCAGCCGAAACTCGAATCCGCCGCCGCCCGCCTCCGCGAGACAAATCCCCACCTCACACTCGATCTCCACCCCGTCCGCTTCACCCCGGAAAACGCCATCGAGATTGCCCGAGACTACGATATCATCCTCGACGGCTCCGATAATTTTCCCACCCGTTTCCTCGCGAACGACACAGCCTTTTTCCTGGAAAAACCTCTCATCTACGGCGCCATCCACCGCTTCGATGGCCAGATGACCGTCTTCGCTCCACACCTCGGCAGCCCCTGCTACCGCTGCCTGCTTCCTGAAATCCCGGCCCCCGGCGCCGTCCCCAACTGCGCGGAAGCCGGTGTCCTCGGCGTTCTCCCCGGCATCATCGGCTCCCTCCAGGCCATGGAAGCCATTAAAATCATCCTCGGCACCGGCCAGCCACCTCTGGGTAAAATTCTCATCTACGATGCTCTCCACACCTCATTCCGCTCCCTGAAACTTCCCCACGATCCCGCTTGCCGCCTCTGCGGGGAAAACCCCACCATCCACTCCGTAAACAATCCTGAAACCACCGCAGACCCCTCCTGCCAAATCACAGACCCCAATATGCAAACCATCACCGCAGCAGATCTCAAAGCCCGCCTCGACGCAAACGACCTCAACGCCATCCTCCTCGATGTTCGTGAAATCGATGAATACAACCTCGTCAACATCCCGCAGGCCAAGCTCGTCCCACTCCAGACCATTCCCACCTACGCGCCAAATCTCCCGAAGGACACGCAGATCATCATCCACTGCAAAGCCGGCATGCGCTCCGCGAAAGCCTGCGAATACCTCTCTTCTCTCGGCTACGAAAACGTGGTCAACGTGGAAGGCGGTATGGACGCCTTCCAAAAGCTTTGATCAAGCACTCCGCCAAGCGCCCTCCGAATTTCTCCACAAAACCATCATGAGACCTCTCCTCATCGTTGCCGCCATCGCCGCCTTTTCCTCCCTCGCTTACGCCAGCCCGGATGAGACACTTTCCGTCCTCAAGCCCGCGGAAATCAAAGCCCTGGCCACTGCTGAGGAAGGCCTGAAAGCAACTGTTGGAAATCACATCTCCTCACAGGAAAGTGATAGCGCGGCAAACGCGAAGGAAATGGAAGCACTGCTCGCCCTTCCCCGTCTCCCACTCGGTGATAGGTTGGCTCTTGCCGGGAAATGGAAAGTCCGCAGCCTTCAGGTCGGGAATCTCGGAGCCTACGTCTACCCGTTTTTCCCCTGTGAATTCCGGAAAGTAGGCAAAGATGGACTACTACTCCTCAAAGACTCCGGCTCACAGCGCCGCTCCGGCTTGGTAGCAGATGATGGTAAGGGCAATTTCGTCTTCATCGGCGGGAAATACTATTCCGATGAAGAACCCAAAGGCTATAGTGCCTCACAAGATGAGGGAACAAAGGTAGATACTGACCGTAACAGCTACGGCTACCTCTATAGGGTCGGGAAAAACCAGCTAATCCTCATCTTCGGAGAAACCACCTACGGGCGCGAAATGTACGAATTCAAGAGAGGCTCCTGATAGCGGGGGGTAGGTCATCACGGATCGTGGCCGGCGGATCGTCCGCTTCTGCAGCCACACCCTTCGCCATTTACTTTCTCCCGGTTTCCCTTTCCACTCGCGCTCATTCGAATCTTCCCGCCCTTCGGGGTGCATTCGTGATTCAAGCTCTCCTACTTCAACGAAGCTCAGAGTTTAAGATTTAAAGCAAACATCCGTGTCCACACTCCTTTCCGCCAACGAAATCCGCCTCGCCTACTCCTACCAAACCCTGCTCGATGGCGTCACACTCGCGGTAGCCACCGGTGAAAAAGTAGGCCTCGTAGGCCGCAACGGCTGCGGCAAATCCTCTCTTCTGAAAATCCTCACCGGGGAGCAACAACCTGACTCCGGGGAAATATCCATCCGCCGTGAAATCCGCACCGGCTACCTCCCACAGGAATTCGAGCTGGATCCGGAACTCTCCGTCCACGAAAACATCGCCGCAGGCGCCGCAGATATTGTCGAAGCCATCCACCGCTACGAGAATGGCGACGGCACCGAGACCGAGCTCCACGACTTCCTGGAATTCATCGACCACACAGACGGCTGGAACCTGGACTCCCGCATCGTTTCCCTCTCCAACGCACTCGGCACTCCTCCACTTGATTCCCCCACAGGCCCGCTCTCCGGAGGAGAAAAACGCCGCGTAGCACTCTGCCGCGCACTCGCCTGCCAGCCGGATCTACTCCTGCTCGATGAGCCTACCAACCACCTTGATGCGGAATCCATCCGTTGGCTGGAAGACGTCCTGAAAAACTTCGCCGGAGCCGTCATCTTCGTCACCCACGATCGCTACTTCCTCGATGTCATCGCCACCCGCATTATCGAAATCGATAACGGCAAAGCCTACTCCCACCCCGGGAACTACACCGCCTTCCTCGAGTCGAAAGCCATCCGCCAGCAAATCGCAGAGCAATCCGAACAAAAGCGTCAGAAATTCCTGAAATCAGAGCTGGAATGGGTGCGCTCCGGAGTCAAGGCACGGGGAACCAAACAACGCTCCCGCCTCGATGCATTCTACGAAGTCGAAGGCCAGGAAGGCCCGCCCGAGGAGCGCGAAATGGATCTCCTCCTCCCACCTGCCGCAGATCTCGGTAACATCGTCATCGAGCTGGAGCAGGCAGGTGTTAATGTCGGCACCGAAAAACTTCCCCGCTGGCTCTTCCGCCATCTTGATCTCTCCATCCGCCCCGGCACCTGCACCGGCATTGTCGGGAAAAACGGCGTCGGAAAATCCACCCTCCTCAAGCTCTGCCTCGATCAGCTCCAGCCCTCCGAAGGCTCCGCCGTCCTCGGGAAACGCGTCAAAGTCAACTATATCGACCAGAACCGCATGCAGCTCGATGGCACCGGCTCCCTCCTCGACGAGGTTTCCGATGGAAACGAGAAGGTCCAGTTCGGCACCGAAACGCTCGGCGCCCGCGCCTACCTCCGCCGCTTCCTCTTCAACAACGAACGCATCAACGAACGCGTCGACCTCCTTTCCGGTGGCGAACGCGCCCGCCTCATGCTCGCAAAAGTCCTCAAAACCGGCGGCAATCTCATCGTCCTCGATGAGCCCACCAATGACCTGGACCTCCCATCCCTCCGCATGCTCGAGGAAGCACTCTCCTCCTTCGGCGGATCCATCCTCTGCGTATCCCATGATCGCTACTTCCTCGACCGTATCTGTGATCAGATCATCGCCTTCGAGGACGATGGCATCCACGTCACCCCCGGAAACTACTCATACTATCTGGAAAAACGCCAAATCCGCGAAGCTACCATAAAATCCCAGGAAAAAGCCTACAAATCCCTCAAAGCCACAGCCGCCCCCACCAAACCCAAGGAAAAACCCCGCAAACTCTCCCAAAAAGAACGCGTCGAACTCGAAGGCATCGAAGACCTCATCTTCGCCGCCGAAGACAAAGTCTCTTCCATCGAGACCCGCATGAACGACCCCGAATTCCAGCTCAACAACTACGAGCAAATCCCCGCGGAAATGGAAAAACTAGAAGCCGCCCGCAAATCCGCTGCCGCCCTCTACACCCGCTGGGAAGAACTCCAAGCCATCGCCGACGCAAGCGCCTGATCCTCCGGGGCCCGGCCATACCCGCCCCTTTTTACTCGTCTTGGCCACCTGCATGCATGAGATTTCTATGAAATCCCATCATCATGCCTGTATCCCGAAAAAATCCCGTTTACCTTCATTTTCTAGCAACCGGATTCCTCATTGCCGGTGCCCTTGTTCTCACTTCGTGCGACGATAGATCGGCTCCTGTTTACGTATCAAAGGAGCGCCAACATCTCCAGCCGGCTGATAATGCGGAACAATGGCTGGAGCGCCTCAAACTTGATATCTCCCATGGAAGCACCTCCTCGGATTTCCTGACCACTCTCTATTCGGAGCTACCACCCATCGATCAGTGGCCCGGAATCGCCGAAAAAATCGAGATCATCGCCAACGATAAAAACCTGAACAAAGACCGTGACTTCCTTGAGAGCGGTAATCTCGCCAATAAATTGCGTATCTTCAGCGCCCTTCTCAAAGACGAAAATGCCGATACCGAGCCACTCGTCCGCACCATAATCAAAGATAGCGAAATCAGGGAATACAGATATGACGATGCTCTTTCCGCCATGCTGATTGCCAGCAAAGATCCCCAAGCCACCGTCGAATGGCTGCAGAAGAACAAACCCGAGCTTCTGACAGCGAAGGACGACCGTCACCAACGCGAAAAGGAAGAACCTGCCGATTGGCAGAAAGCCCTCGCGGAAAACCAGATCGATCAAGGTATCCAGCTTCTCCAGCAGGCAATTTCCCTTGAAGAAGACCACTCGGAAAAAGCCGATTTACTCCAGAAATTAATTGAGGTCGCAGTCGTTTTGGACCGTCTTCCCTTGGCAAAAAAAGCCACATCCGACCTGACCGTTATTCTCCTGAAGGAACTGGAAACGGAGCCCTACGTATCAAACTATCAATACGATCAGATCTTTAAAACCGCCGCCAGGCTGCAAGACTGGCAGAGCATCTTGGACACATTTGCTGAGATTCTCGCCAGCTCCGCGAAAAACAAGGATTCCCGCATTTACCATGACTTTGGCAAGCTGGATCAAATCCACTCCGCCTATCTCACAGCACTTTATAATTCGGGCGACACTGGAAAATTCGGTAAAGAAATACAGAATGCACAGAAGCTGGCTCTCAATGATCCGGAGGAATTTTTCTCGATGCTCGCCATCGCTCTTCCCGGTCAGCCACCTTTGGGAATACTTTTCGTGGATTTCCTGAAAGAAGCAGGTGACGAGCAACAGGCCTCCGCTTATCTCCAACATCTCCTCGCCAGAAACCCGGGCGTTGATGCCCTTTACGAGGCGCTTATCGAAAACGATCCTGCCCTAGGCAAACCATTCATAGAGTCCCTGCGCGTCTACGATCCATTCGAGGAGCGCCCACTCATCTGGCTGGCGGAGATCGCCCGTCGCGGTGGCGATCTCAAGCTCGCGGAGGAAACAATCCAACAGGCAATTGCTCTGGACCCATCCGATGGAGACCACGGGAAGGATTCGCGGATGTTCTGCTACGAGATCCTCGCAAGGATTCACAAAGACGCCGGCCGGGATGAGCTGGCTGCAAAATTCCGCTCTGTTGTTGAATCCATCCGCCAAGGCGAAGCTGCCGATGATTTCCTCCACGCCGGCCTCATCCGGGAAGCTACCGACCGCTATCGCAAAGCTCTCGGTAAATTCGAAGACGCCTACTGCCTCCAATCCCGCCTCGCCCTGACCCTGGCCCGCAATGGAAAATTCGACGAGGCCATCGTCCATTTCACCAAAGCATTCGAGCTCATGCCGATCAGCTTCGGCCCGCGCGAGAGCCACTGCTTCGGCTGCGAAGGCTTATTCAGCGATCCACGTGTGATCGAAATTGCCCTCCCGTTACTGGAAGCTTTCGAAAAAGAGCATCCGGATAACGCCCGTGCTCCATACCTACTAGGACTGGTTCTTTCCGAAAAAGACGATCCAGCACAGGCAATCCTGGCCTATCGCCGCGCCTTTGAACTAGATCCGGAATACTTCAACGCAGCCCAAAAATTGCTGACACTTCTGGAGAAAAATCCTGCCAAATTCGCGGAATCCCTGAAACTCCGCGACAGGATCTTTGAAATCGCCCCCTACACGGAAAAACTGGAGTATATATCCGGCCCGTCGCAGCTTCAATCCTATTGGCAACTCACTTCAGATTTCCCGGATTCTCCACTGGACCTCCCCCCGATTCCTTTCCAATCAGCAGAGAAGGAGGATAGGAAAGACCAGTATGTGGAAAGAAAAGATAACAGCTTCGGTTTCAACTGGGTCTCCGATGAGGAAATGGCCATCGACGGCTGGTCTCAGGAAGAACTCCGCCGCTCCAACAAATTCCTCAAGGCAATCGGAGAATTCGATTGAGCCGATAGCGAACTACCTCCTTCCGGAAGATGATTCCCGTATAATCAATTTTCCCTGCAGGGAAATCCGGTGCACAGGAGTATCCGGGTGCCTTATGCGGTGGATCATGGTTTCCGCGGCTACCCTCCCGATATCGTCGCAGGGCTGCTGGTAACTCGTAAGCGGCACTCCCAATAACGAGGCATGCTGCACATCGTCGAAACCACAGATCCTCACCTTTCCCGGAATATCCGCACCCAGATCTAGAAGACGCCGCAGAATCGGACCGGCCGTCGTATCATTCGCACAGATAATTCCATCCGCCCCGCTCTTGAAGATCTCTTCCGCGACCTGTCCCGGGTTCTCAGTGGAATCATTCACCGTAAGTAAATTGTTGGGCTGGCGGCCAAACTGATTAAGCGCCTCCCTGCACCCCATCCTCCGCAGCTGCACGGTCATCGCCGGATTACCCCGCGTAACGAAGACCAAACGCTCGCAGCCCTGCTCCAGCAAGTGTGTAGCTACCACGTAGCCTGCCTCAATATTGTCAATTCCGATCAAATCCAAGCCCGTCTGGCGCGGCCACCTGTAGATATCGCGGTCCAGCAACACCACATGGATCCCCTCGCTGGTGAATCGCCCGATTACCTCCTCATTGTATGCCTGCTGGTCTTCCGTATGCTCCACGGGAGCAAAAAACACCCCTCTTACCCGCGCCTGTATCAGCTGATCCGCCATCGAGTCACAGCGGCGCTTGATATCATCGGTAAATTCCAGCTCGGAAGGAATAATTACCCGCATACCCTCTACGCCAGCTCTCTCAGCTATCCTTTTGCTGATTGGATCGAAAATTTCCACTTTCGATAGCTGGGGAACCAACACACCGGCCAGCAGCGCATTCTTCCGTGGAGGCAGCACTTGGGTGCCGAACCCCGCCCGTCTCCGCACCAGCTTTTCATCGCTCAACATCTTCAGCGCTTTAGCGATGGTAGGCCTCGATGTCTTGTAAAACTCACACAATGCCGCCTCTGTAGGCAGTAAATCACCTGCCGTGTACTCCCTGCTGTGTATTTTTTGGAGAATTTCTTTGTGAATCTGTAAGTATCTTGGTCCTGAGTCACTCATGGCTTATTTGTAAGTGATTTGTATTGCCCTTTGAGCTCATTTGTAAAGACGCATATTTACATTTGGAAAAGCTTCCTGTATCAACATTCTACTCGTCTAACGACAAGCTCGAAAAACCCACTATGAGCAAACAGCATCTTATCACAGGAATTGGTGAAATTCTCTGGGACATCCTACCCGGCGGAAACCGTCTCGGTGGCGCTCCAGCGAACTTCGCCAGCCATTGCCGCCAGCTTGGAAATATCGCATTTCCTGTAGCAAGCGTGGGCACGGATATACTCGGATCCCAGGCCATCGCCGAACTGGAGGAAGCCGGAAATTCCACACAATACATCCAGAGAACCTCCTCCTATCCTACCGGGCGGGTCTTCGTCTCCCTCGATTCCCAGGGGAAACCCTGCTACTCGATCCTCGAGGAAGTCGCGTGGGACCACCTCGAGTTCACTCCCGAGCTCGAAGCGCTCGCCACAAAACTCGATGCCACCTGTTTCGGGGTGCTTGCCCAGCGCTCGGACAAGTCCAGGCAGACCATCCGCGAATTCCTACGCAGCATGCCGGCAAGCTCACTGAAGATTCTGGACGTGAATCTCCGCCAACCATTTTTCACGAAGGAGCTCGTCGAGGAATCCCTCCAGCTCGCCACCATCCTCAAGCTCAGTGATGAGGAACTCGTTCTCATCGGGAAATTCTTCAACCTTACCGGAGATGTCACAACCCAGCTCGGGGCATTGCTCTCCCTTTTCGATCTCGATCTCATCGCCTACACCCGCGGCTGCCAGGGAAGCTTGCTACTAAGTTCCCAGGAAATAAGCGAAACCACCGGTATAAGCACCACCATGGTCGATTCCGTGGGCGCCGGCGATTCCTTCACTGCCGCTCTCTGCACCGGCATTCTCAACGGCTGGTCACTTGGCCAAACCAACAAATTTGCCAATGAGGTAGCAGCGTTCGTCTGCTCAAGACAAGGCGCCACGCCACTACTCCCGGAAAACCTAACCCGGGAAAAAGCCGTCAGCTGATCGCTGATCGACCACTTTACGAAAACGAAAATTAGAATCCAAAAACACCAACAATGAAAAGAATACTACTAGGCTTAATAGCCATTACCGCCAGCTTCGCCATCGTTTCCTGCAATCGAGGAGGAGACAATGCCGAATTGAAAGTGGGCATGACCGTCCAGGATCTGAGCAACCCGGCTTGGTCCGGCTACTGCAAAGCCATCGAAAAAGAAGTCGAGGCCAATGGTGGCGATTTCAACTACGTCTCCTGCGAGAGCAACGTCTCCAAACAAATCGTCCAGATCGAGAACTTCATAGCTCGCGGCATGGACGTCATCATTGTTCATCCGGCTGATCCGGCTGGCATCGAGAACGTCTGCAGGGAAGCACGTGAAGCCGGGATTAAAATCATTTCCTGGGATGACGATATCGAAAACGCCGATACCCGTTGGCTCATCGATAACAAAAAGCTCGGCTACGAAATCGGCAAGCAAGCCGCAGCCTTCATCAAGGAAAAGCACAGCGGTAAAGCCGAAGTCGCCATTCTCAACTATCCCCAGCTTCCTGTCCTGCTCGCCCGCGGCAATGGCATCAAGGAAGCACTCACCGAGCTAGCTCCGAACGCTACAATCGTAGCCGCTACAAGTGCTATCAATCCGGACGAAGGCATCACTAAAATGGAAACCATCTTCCAATCAAACCCGAACGTGAAAGTGGTCTGCTGCATCGGCGGTGGTGGCTCAGTAGGTGCCAACGAAGCTGCGAAAGCCGCTGGGAAAATCGGAGACGATTTCGGAATCTTCGCAGTCGACGCCACACCACCTGAACTTCAGGCCATCAAGGACAACGAAGGCGTCAGAATGAGTGTGATCGTAACCGGCACCAATACAAAGATCGCCAAAGAAATGTTCGGCTTCATCGAAAAACTACTCGCCGGTGAAAAGGTCGAGGACCGCGTCTACCGCGAGCCAATCCCGGTCACCATCGACAACGTGGATGAATTCCTAGGCAAGTAACCACAATCCGAACTCCAAAAACCCATGTTCCTACAACTTAAAAACATCACCAAAACCTACCCGGGTGTGGTCGCTCTGGACAACGTCAGCCTCGATATCATCGAAGGTGAAGTCCACGCCCTCGTCGGCGAAAATGGCGCCGGTAAATCCACCTTGATCAAGACCTGCACCGGCGCGATCACTCCGGACCAAGGCACGATCGTGATTAAAGGGAAGGAATTCACGGGTCTGACTCCTATCACCTCCGCTGAAAACGGGGTTGGGGTCATCTATCAGGAGTTCAACCTGGTGGACCAACTCTCCGTCGCAGAAAACATCTTCCTTGGCCGCGCAATCCGCAAAGGCCTTGCGATCGATAGAAAAGCGATGGAGAGCGAAGCCGCTAAAATCTTCGAACAGTTCGATATTAATATCGATCCGAAGGAACTAGTCGGAAACCTCACTCTCGGCTTCCAGCAGCTTGTGGAAATCGCCAAGGCCATCTCCCAGAATGCGAGATTGCTGATCATGGACGAGCCCTCCGCTCCTCTCACTCATACGGAAGTGCATGCACTTTACGCTATGGTTGAAAAGCTCAAGGCAAACGGCGTCACCATCATTTACATCTCACACCGCATGGATGAGATCTTCAGGCTCTCCGACCGTGTAACGGTTTTGCGTGACGGCCAGATGATCAAAACCATGAACACCGCGGATACAAACCTGGACGATCTTGTGACGCTCATGGTTGGCCGCGAACTCAAGGAAACCTACCCGGCCCGCAAACACTGCATCACCGATGAAGTATTGCTGACCGTGGAGAATCTCTCCGGTGAAATCGTCAATGGTATCAATCTGGAAATCAAGCGGGGCGAAGTTCTCGGCCTGGCAGGACTCATCGGCTCCGGCCGCACGGAACTTGCGGAGCTACTCTTCGGCTACAAAATCAGAAAGACCGGTCGTGTGACACTGGAAGGAAAAGAGGTGAACCCACGCATTCCCAAGGACGCCATCGCCACAGGCATTGCTCTAGTCCCGGAAGACCGGAAAAAACTTGGAGCCCTGCTGGATTTCAGCATCAGGGAGAATATCAGCGTCTCTGTCCTTGAGAGGATCTCGAAATTTTTCACCGTCGATACAAAAGAGGAGAAGAAGATCGGAGAACACTACAAGCAATCGATCAATATCAAGACTCCCGATCTTAAGCAGAAGATCAAAAACCTCAGCGGAGGTAATCAACAGAAAGTCATCATCGCCAAGTGGCTGGCCACACATCCCGAGCTCGTCATCTTCGATGAACCAACACGCGGCATCGATGTCGGCGCAAAATCCGAAATCTACGCGCTGGTAAACAGCCTCGTGGAATCCGGAAAAGCAGTCCTTATGATCTCCTCTGAAATGGAGGAAGTCATGGGAATGTCAGACCGCATCCTCGTCCTCCATCAGGGAAAAATCACCGGAGAACTTCTACGGAAAGACTTCAACCAGGAAACCATCATGGGATTTGCCTCCCAAAACTAACTCTCACTAAAAAACCACCATGACCAAACCCACAGCTCTAAACCGCGCAGGATCCAACTTCACCGAATTCGCGAAGACATTCGGCATCTATCTCGTTCTATTACTGTTAATTGTAATCTTCAGCATCGCCTCGGAGAATTTCCTCAATAGCAACAACCTCCTGAATGTAGCCCGCCAGGTATCCATGATGGGGATCGCCGCCGTCGGCTTCTCCTTCGTGCTACTGCTAGGTGGAATCGATCTTTCCATCGGCTCTGTTATCACTTTGGTAAACATCGTGGCAGCCTACCTTATGGTGAATTCCGGCCTGCATCCCGCACTTGCCGTCCTCGCAGCTCTGGTTCTCTCCAGTGCCATCGGTTTCACCAACGGATGGATCATAGCGAACCTCAAGATGCCCTCCATCATCGTGACACTTGCCATGTTGATCATCATCGAGGGCGCCGCGTATATCATTTCCGGAGGCCTGCCGATCTACGGCTTTTCGAAAGGCTTCTCGGTCATCGGCCAAGGCTACGTCGGTCCCATCCCCATTCCCGTCATCATCATGCTCGTGGTCATGGCCATCGGTGGATACATCCTCAGGAAAACATTCTTCGGCCGCTACTTCTACGCGGTCGGTGGCAATGAAGAGGCAGCCAAGCTCTCCGGTATCGATGTAAAAAAGGTTAAATACCTCGTCTACACCCTTTCCGGATTCTTCGCCGGTGTCGCCGGTGTGGTGATTCTCTCCCGGACAAACTCCGGACAGGTCATTTCCGGAAAAGGCTTCGAGTTCGATGTCCTCACAGCCTGTGTTCTCGGCGGAGTCAGTGTCGCCGGTGGTGTAGGTAAAATTTCAAACGTCCTCGCAGGTGTCCTCATCCTCGGGGTTCTCAGCAACGGACTCGTCCTGCTGGATGTCAGCCAATATGTGCAAATGGTTATCAAAGGCTCCGTCCTGCTTCTAGCCGTCGGCCTCGATTCCTTCCAGAACCGCAAGACCCTCTAATTCAAAAAATCCAAGGATCATGAAAACTCTCACTCTCCTAAATCAACAGAATCTAGCAAGTCTACCGGCGCAAATCCTGCGCCCGACCTACGACCGCAGCGAGCTCAAGGCAGGCATCGTCCACATCGGCGTAGGTGGATTCCATCGCTCCCACGAAGCATACTACACGGATGAACTTCTGGAAAAAACCGGAACCAAAGACTGGGGTATTTGCGGCATCGGCCTTCGCTCGGCAGACGGCAAGATCGCAAAGGTTCTGGAACGTCAGGACTACCTCTACACCCTGATCATCAAGCACCCGGACGGCAAAATCGAAAACCGTGTCATCGGCTCGATCATCGATTTCATCCTAGCTTGTGATGACCCGGAAGTAGCCACCGACCGCATGGCAGCGGAAACCACGAAAATCGTCTCACTCACCATCACCGAGGGCGGCTACAACTTCAATGCCTCCGGTGAATTCGATTTCAAAAATCCCGAGGTGAAGCACGACCTGGCAAATCCCGGAAAACCGAAGATGATCTTCGGCTACCTGACCGAGGCCCTGAGGAAACGCCGTGACGCCGGCCTACCCGGATTCACCATCCAGTCCTGCGATAACATCCAGCACAATGGCGATATGACGCGCAAGATGCTGCTGGCCTTCGCTAGAAGACAAGACCCTGTGCTCGCCGGATGGATCGCTCAAAATGTTACTTTCCCGAATGCAATGGTCGATCGTATCACGCCCATCACCACGCCCTCGGATGTTCAGTTGCTGGAAGACGAATTCGGGATGAAGGACGAATGGCCGGTTACCTGCGAGCCGTTCTGCCAGTGGGTTATCGAAGATGATTTCTGCAATGGCAGACCACACTGGGAGGAAGTTGGCGCCCAATTTGTGCCGGACGTCACTCCTTATGAAACCATGAAGATCCGGCTGCTCAATGCCGGCCATTCAGTGCTCGGCCTACTCGGTGCCATCCATGGCCACGAGACAATCGACGGCTGTGTGAACGATCTCCTGTTCGCCACCTATCTCCGCCGCTTCATGGATGTGGAGGTCACCCCAGTTCTCGATCCCGTGGACGGCATCGATATCGAGGAATACAAAGACTCCCTTCTCGCCCGGTTCGCCAACCCGAATATCAAGGACGCGCTTTCACGGATCTGTCTCGAAAGCTCTTCGAAGCTACCCAAGTTCCTCATCTCCACCATCAATGAGAACATAGAGCGCAAAGGCAGCACCGAGCTCGCCGCTCTCGTCATTGCCGCCTGGTGCTACTACTCGGACAAAGGCACCGACAAGAACGGCAAAAAGCTCGAGGTCGTGGACGAGATGAAAGCCGAGCTCCATAAGGCAGCTGCGGAAACATCCCGCGACAAACTCTCATTCCTGAGAATCAAACCCATCTTCGGTGATCTCGCAAAACAGAAGGGCTTTACGGACGAATACATCCATATGGTCGATTCTCTCTACGAAAACCCGGATATAGCCCGCCTCATGCAGGCACTTCTCTTCGGCTGGGAATAACCCCCGCAAACCGAAGGAAAACGATCCACATACGCCTGTGAAATCAGGCGTAGCGCACCCCCTGTGCCCTATAACCAAAATAAGCACTCAAATTTCCCACGAAATAAAAAACGAAAATGAAAACCAAAATACTAGCAACAGCACTAGCCTCCGCCGGAGTTATCTCCGCAAACGGCCAAGAGATCGATCCATCAACCCAGCCGCCGGCGAACTCCGCCCTAGTCACTGCGAACACGATTGATGACAATGCTTTCAACGCGGGTGACTACCTCACCGGTGATTGGGGTGGACTCCGCACCGACATGATCGATAGCGGAATCACACCGTTTCTCTATTATGATTCCATTTTTGCAGGCAACGTTTCCGGCGGAATTAACAGAGAAAACGACTACACCGCCCAAGTCTATGGAGGAATGATCTTCGATATGGAGAAACTGGCCGGCTGGGACGGCGTTACCGCGAAACTCTCCTTCATCAACCGCCACGGCTCCTCAATCAGCCAATCAGTCGGTGGAATTTACGATCCGATGACGATCAACGGCGGCCAGACAACCTGGCTCTACGATGCATGGGTTGAAAAAAACTGGAACGACGTATTTGCCCTGAAGGCAGGCCGCTTTTCCTCGGACCAGGACTTCGCGAATTCCGATCTCTATCGTTACTCACTGAGCACCTCGATCAACGGCCCAATCCGCGCCCTCCTACTGGACGGAGCGAGTTTCACATTCCCGTTCGCCACTTGGGGCGCACGGGCAAAGTGGTCGCCGTCCGAGGAACACCAGTTCCAGGCCGGTGTATTCCAGCTTCATGACCGTCTGTATGACGCTGGAGCCCATGGGATGGACTTCGACATTAATGGAGATGATGGCGTGGCCATTATGCTTCAATACGATTGGAACTCCGAGCTCTTCGGCAGGAAGACCCACGCCTATGTAGGTCTGAACCAAGCCCTCGGCTATGACCTCGCCAGACTCGATGGAACCGGAACAGAAGATAGCCTGACCCGCTTCTACGGCCACATCGACATGGAGGTGACCGATCAGCTTCAGCTCTTCACATTCTTCACCTACTCCGCGGATAAAGAAGTAGCCTTCACACCTATCCAGGCGAGCTTCGGAGCGAACTACACCGGACTGATTCCATGCCGTCCGGATGATCGCACCCTCTTCTTCTTCACTTACGGTGACATCAGCGATCAAGTCCAAGTGGCCGCAGGTGCAAGCAGACCGGACTATGAAATCGTGTATGAGGTAGGTCACAGGATCCAGCTCACACCTTCTGCCTACATTCAGCCATCCGTGCAATACATCCAGAATCCGGGTGGCACTGGTGATATCGATGATGCCGTCGTAATCGGCGCATGGGCCGGTCTTACTTTCTAAAGTTCTCTAACTATAAACGAGTTAGGCTAGGCTCCCGAACTTCGGGATGGAGTATTTCAAGGCAGTTTCTGACTTGGTATATTCCGATCCGATTCGGGAGTCTTTAGCTCTACCTGCAAGGGTTTACTAATATCCAGATGGATATCACGCTGCGGATAGGGAACCCCGATTTCCAAGTCTGTCAGCCTCTTCTCGATCATGATTCTCAGATCACTACCTACGACTAAGCCATTGGTTTTATCGTTCATCTCGATCCAGTAATACATCCGGAAATCCAATGAGTTATCTCCGAAATTCTCGAAGATAGCAAAGGGCGCCGGATCCTTGAGGATCAGTCCGTGCCGCTCCGCCGTTTCGATCATAAGATCGATCACAGTATTGGGCGGGGTACCGTAGGCCACGCCAAGCGTCAGCTCCTTGCGCAGGAATCGTGAACTCAAAGTCCAGTTCACCACCGTATTTTCAAGGAATAGCGAATTGGGAATCAGGTTCTCGATCCCATCGAATCCGCGCACAATCGAGGAACGGGTATTGATCTCGGAAACGACACCGAGCGTGCCTCCCACATCCACGATATCTCCCACGCGCACCTTCCGCTCAAACAGCAGGATAATTCCGCTGATGAAATTCTTGATGATCGTCTGCGTGCCGAAACCAACACCAATCGCCAACGCACCTGCAAGGAACGCGAAGATCGTCAACGGGATGCTAAGCCAACTCAGCGTAGCCAGCGCAAGAAGCAGCCCCACCACAAAGGAAACCCAGTTCCGCAACGTGCGGGCCTGGTTTTCGCCTATCAGGTGACGCTCCACCATCGCGTTCTGCACCCGGATCAGCAGCCGGATCGCCACAAAGTAGGCAATTACAAAAAGAACAACCGCGAGAAACGCCGTCCCCAAAGACACATACCGCGTCTCCGTCAGTTCCGCTTTTCCCTCTTTCCTGACCACCTCATAGCTACTGATCGGGACATTCCAGACGCGTTTCACGTAGTCGGTGCTCCGGTTTACCGTATTTAGAAGTGGCTGATACCAGGGGATCTTCGTTTCTCCCTGAAATCCATTCACCCAGCGGGAAAGCACATGCCGCTGGCTGGTCACACTCGCGTAGGCACGCTCAATCAGGTCCCGGTTCTCTTGCAGCATTTCAAGCTGCCTGTTGAGGAGTGTCAATTTAGGATCATCCTTCGGCAGCACGGTAATGCTCCCCTCCAACCGCGCAAGATTCGCCTCAACCGCGTCCAGCTCGTTTTTGGCAACGATCTCCCACGCTTCCAGCCTTTCGTTAAGTGTTAAAAGTGACTTGGTCGCCGCCTGACGTTCGGCCGCCTCGTCCGATTTCAGGGCAGTCCGGCGGAGCATATAGGCCTCCGGAACGAAAGACTCCAACAGGACATAGGATTCCAGTGATTCCGCAATTTTCTGCAAGGTCTCTACTTCTGTAACAGCAGTCTCATACTCGAGCTTTGCCATCTCCAGAGCCTCAAGATCTCCCAGCGCACTAGTCTGCTCTAGCGCTTTCCTGGTTTTTTCCCTCCGCGCAGATGCCGCTACCATCTCCCCACGGGCTTCCTTGAGATGTTTTTGAAGATCTGCCTGCCTGTCCTCCGAGGCTTGTTTGACCTGCTGCAGATCCTTCTCACTGAAAAGGGTGTATTTCCGCGCCATCTCTATTTTTCGATCCAGCAGCTTCAGCTGCTCTTTGCTGGCTGCCAGCAAATCTTCGGATGCGGAGATATTTCCCTTCAGCGAGCTCGCCCGCACAAACAAAGCGCGCTGGGCCAGGCGAGCGGTCTCAAGTTTCCATCTGGCGGCCTTGTCTTCGGATTCCAGCTTCGCAAATGCGGCTTCGGCCGATTGCGTTTCTTTTTCCGCATTTTTCGCCGCGGCAAGGAGTGTATCCAGGGAAGTGCGGAAAATATTCAGTGACGACTTCTGGGTGGTCAGCTTCTCGGCGAGTGCCTCCCGCCGGTCCACCAACCCATCAAGCATCAGGATCGAATACGGCCGGGACTCCTCGAAGCTCCTCCATTTTTCCCCGGCCTCCTTGGCAGTGGTGAGCTCATCCTCTGCTGTTTTCAGCATCTCGATGATGCTCAGATGCCTGGTGATCGCCAAATGTGCGTCTTCAAGCAGCCTTCTCCGCCGATCTACATCATCTGAAGAAATCCCGTCCATATCGGCAGGATCAGACTTCTCGAGAAGCGCCTGGGAGGTCTCGATTTCCTTCTGCCAACCTAGAAGCTCAACTTTGAGCTGCTCCGGGGTGCTTTGCTTCGCCGCATCTTCATCAATCCCTGTATTCAGGAACTTCTCAAGCTGGGCGGGAGCACTCGCCAGCCCCAGGCCAAACCAAAGAAGGAAAAACGGAACGAAGAACGAAGACTTCTTAAATTTCACCACGCGCATCTTTTTCTAACTGTATTCGATCATCCAGATTACGGGCTTTCACCCGGTGGTTCCGCTTGTGCCAGCGCTCTACGGCCATTTGCCGCTTTTTCGCACGTTTACGCAGAGCTGCGATTTCTGTTTCCAGGTTAAGATAGGATTCATAGCGCGCCGGATCCAGCACACCCTCCTCCACCGCCTTCCGTATCGCGCACCCCGCATCATTCGTGTGGCTGCAATCTGAGAATTTACATTGGCTTGAAAGCTGTTCCACATCCTCGAAGCTCCCCCGCAGGGTATCCTCATCGGTCCACATCTGGATCTCCCGCATCCCGGGGTTATCAATGAGCATTCCACCACTTTCCAGAGGCACCAGCTCCCGGCAGGTCGTCGTATGGCGTCCTTTACCGGTGGTTTCGTTCACCTCGCTCGTCCACTGCCACTCATCCCCGTATAGCTGGTTCACCAAAGTCGATTTCCCGACCCCGCTGGATCCCACGATGCACATCGTAAGCCCCGGCTTCAGATGGCTCTTGATCGCCTTCAGGCCCTCTCCTTTCAGGGCGGAAGTGATGTGAACCTTCGCATCGGGAGAAAGAGCGGAAATCTCCGCCGCCGCCTCCTTGAGCTCCTCTTTAGAAAATAAATCCGACTTATTCAGCAGGACCACCGCCTTCGCCCCACTACGGTGGATCAGCGCGAAATACCGCTCCATCCGCCGCACATTGAAGTCAGAACCGGCATCTGTCACAACAGTTACCACATCGATGTTCGCGCCGATGACCTGCGCCTGACTGCTGTTTCCCGGCATTTTCCTGGAGAATACCGTGCGACGCGGAAGCTGCGCCCGAATCACATGAGGCTCGCCCTCTTTTCCCATATGTATCGCCACCCAATCGCCCACTGCAGGTAAATCGGAATCCAATACCGCAGCATTCCACAGCCGCCCGCAGAGAATTGTATCGATCTCTTCCCCATCCTCCAACAAAGCCGAGAAATTGATCGAAGTCTCGCGAATCAGACGAGCGGGAACGAGGCCTTTCTCGCTCAAATTTGAGAAGGCGGTTTCTAATTCCTGGTTCCAGCCGAGTTCTTGAAGGGTCATTCGTGGTGGCACCCTAAGGGCTTTCCGTGAAATTTCGAGGAAATCCGCAATCGTGAAACAAGATGATTACACACATAAAAGAGGCGGAGCATTTCTGCTCCGCCTCCGGTTTGATTTTGATCGGACTTCGGTTTGAAAGTTTTTCCTTGGTTGAAGCGGAATCGGCAGACGCTTAGGGTTTCTGCCGATGCCGCACCAGTATGGGAATCAATTTCAGTGCTGGTCCGGATCGATCATCTACAGTCGGAACTGCCAGAGACCTTCTGATTCACGGTCGCGCCATTGTGGACGGCGTGAAATAGGATCTTGTAGCGTTCTTACTGTCTTGCGACCACCTGCGAATACGAACGAATCGCAATCGATTACAATCACATCAAGGCCCATGTAGTATGTGTCGTGAAGCGTTGTGACAGACTCCTCTCCGAAAACTCCGGCAAGGTGATCCTTTAGTAGTTGTGCTTCTTTACTTCCGAGGAAGAGAAATGCAGGAGTTTCACCATTGGCGCTTTTTGAGCGGATCAATTCGGAAACAGCCCTTACATCCCAGACATCTGACATAGTCAGATCCGGCGTCACTGTTGCCACATCGGGCAACGGTGCGTGTATGTGTTTGCTTTTAATGTTCATAGCGGGTGTGAGTCATACGTTAATTTCGAATACTCATGATCTCTTAAGCATCTGCCATGCCAGCGAAATCAAGTCCTATCCGATGAGTATGTGCCGAATTAATACTGGAAGCCCCCCGACCCTCTTTCGCGAACCTAACAGAAATTCAGCAGGCGGATTGCTTCCAGAAACCCGGCGGAGTAAAAATCGCATAAATATACGCGAAGCCTAGTACGTAACGGTGACAAACCCGCCATAACTCCAGGTCCACCTATGCCAGCATTTGTCTCCTATTTTACTTCGTGGAATTCTTCCAGATTCCCACGTCCTCACGCTTCGCCTTGCTCTCGATGGAATGGAGCTTGCGGAGATACCTTTCAGGGCTCGTGCGCTCCGGCCAATCCGCTCCCAAGCCGTAGGCCCGCGCCAAGCCGGCCTCCACCAAGGCTTCATCCAGGCGCTCCCCGTCTTCATTGACAATCACCGCAAAGTAACGGGCCTGCTTTGACTGCCCGCCGGCCTTGAATTTCTGAGTGTAAACGGTGAAAGGTTTCCTCAAAAACTTCTTCACGAAACTCTTCGCCTCCAGGCCCCATTTCAAAAGCTCATCCACCTCCACCCCGAATTCGTCCGCCTGCTCTTGGAGCCTATCCGGATATCGGCTATCCGTTTCAGCGCAATCCACGCCGTAAAGCCGGAAAATGTAGGTGTAACCCGTTGGGGATTTCACATAAAATGAATCTCCGTCGTAGTATTTTTCATCCACGAAAGTGCACTTCTCATAGGTGAGCCATTCTTTGGAAAAACCCTGCCCGGCAGAAAAAAGCAGCCCGAGGACCGTGATAAGAAGCCATTTCATGCCTGCACACTAGTCACACCTCTCTTCTTCCGGCAATCACAGCCACCCCTTGCGGCGGAAAGCGAGTAGCAAGGTCGTCGCAATCGTGGCCATAATACCCAGCAGGATGAAATATCCGTTCCTGCTGCCCAGCTCGGGGATATTCTGGAAATTCATACCGTAAATTCCCGCAAGAAAGCCCAGCGGCACAAAAACCACCGTCACGATCGTGAGCACCTTCATGATCTGGTTCAGCCGGTGCGAGGAGAGCGAGAGGTATCCATCGATCAGATCCGTAGCCAACTCATAGTAGAGCAATGTCAGGCTACTTGCCCGCTCCTGCTGCTCGTAAACATCCGTCAGCTCATGCTTCCGCTCCTTCTGAAAGCCCTTGAACTTCGCCCCCCGCAGATCGCGCAGCATCTTTTCATGATAGAGGAAAATCCTCCGGAGGCGTTTCAACTTTGCCTTGTAGCCCGTCACAACGGCCAGATCCTCATCATCCACCTCATCCAGCAAGCCCACCTCCAGCGCCTCGAGTTTCACCTCCAGTTGCAGCAAAATCTCCATGTATCTATCGATATACATACGCATCAACCGACTAGCCAGGGCATCCGTCCCTTTCCCGAACCGGAACGGCTTTGCCTGCTCGGCCTTCCAGAGAGCGCCAACCGCCTTGCACTCCTGCGAAGATCTCGTGACCAGAAATCTATCACCCACGAAGAGAATACTCTGATAGGTCGAAAACTTCGTATCAGTCGTCGCATCCGTCAGTGTCTTGAAAATCAAAAACGTATGATCCTCGAACTCTTCCAGCTTCGGAGGATGCCTGTCCCGCGTCGCATCCTCTATGGCCAGCGAATGAATTCGGAAATTCGCTTTCAGGAGCTTTTTGGCCCCATCGGACATCTCCCCGCTGATGTGCAGCCAGATTTTCAGGTCCGGACTTGCCGCCCACTGCGCGATCAGCTCCTCGCCCCCGGCGGTAACCTGCTTGGTGGCAGGATCATATAGTAAGCAGCCCGTCATATTCATGGATAACAGTGAGGCCGGCTGTGCCATTGGCAATCAAAGATTCCTCAGAGGGAAGCACGTCCCCCGGCAAAGGAACGAATCGAGTCGTGCACGAACCTCATTTTCCCAATCGCTTTATCGCTCAGCACAAACGGATAGAGATCGCCACTACCCATGCTGCGTCCCAATTCATTGATGCGGAAGCTGGTGGAAAGCCATAGCTTGATCATTTCATCGAACTCCAGCGATTCCGTGGACTCGTTTTGCCGGCTCAGGCCCACTGCCTCACAGGTCTCCACAACATCCCGCATATGCAGGAAATGAGCGAACGTCTCAGCCCAGTCTTCCCACGGATGCGCTGCGGCATAATGAGTGACATAATCGTTTTTCCAGGAGGTATCCGGCCCCTTCGCATAATGATCGCTCAACGCTTTCTGATAATCCACCCGCTCGTCTCCGAAGAGATTCCGGAATTCATCAAACCGTCCCTGATCCTCGATCATTCGCTCCCAATAATAGTGGCCGATCTCATGGCGGAAGTGGCCGAGAAGCGTCCGGTATTGCTCCCCCATCTGCTGTCTGCGTTTTTCACGCGTGGCATCGTCCGCTTCTGCCAGGGTGATTGTAATCAGCCCGTCCTGATGACCCGTCAGAATATTTTCTGTGTTATCCACCAGGAAACGGAAAGCCAGCCCCTTCACCTGATCCTCGGATTTTGAGAGAGGGTAAATCCCCAGATAGGCCAGAGAGAACAGCAACCGCCGCTTGGCCTTCTCCATCTTTCCCCACAAAACGCGATTCCCTTCATAGGAAACATTCGGGATGACCTCCGTGAACTTGCAGGATTTGCAGTAGCTCGATGCGCTATCCACCCTGACCAGCTGGTTGCAGATCCCGTAGTCGATCGAGTTTTTACAAAGCCGGTATTTGATCCCGTCACCTGCCGTCAACACCCCCTCACTGCCCGCCTTTACGGACTTCACCTGATAGGTGGACGGCACAATTCCCACCGTCGATCCGCAACCCAGGCATCGGGTGTTCTCGAAATAGACGGGTGAATTGCAGTTATCGCAGTGGAATGTTCGCATAAAGAGTGTGACGTAGCTGTGACTTAACACCGCTATTGCCGGATTCCATTTCTATCCAATGAAATTTGATACCTTTCGTTCGGAAAGGCCCGCATGGATGAGTAGAACCCCGTGCACTCTATTCGAAAATCAAGTGGCAGACTCCCCGCGTGCCATCACGACTTTTCCTGTTCTCACAGTCTCGATAATCTCGTATTGCGAAAACATCGTCACCGCCGCCTCGATCTTCGGGCTATTTCCGGTGATCATAACCACCATGGAATGCGGGGTAAGATCCACGGTTTTCCCCGCGAAGTGCTCGGTGATCTGGAGCGCGCCGGAGCGTTCTTCTTTTTTGCACAGAATTTTGATCAGGATCATCTCCTTCGTCACGGAATTCGTCATCGTGTGCTCTGAGCAATGGATCACATCGATCAGCTTGCTGACCTGCATGATGATCTGCTCCAGCCCAGCCGGATCTCCGCTAATACCGATGGTCATACGGGAGAAACGTGGATCGCGCCCTTGGGAGACAACCAGCGAATCAATGTTGAAAGCTCTCCTGGAGAAAACCTGACAAATGCGCATAAGGACACCCGGGTCATTGTTGACCAGGATCGAAAGCGTATGAACCGAACCGGATTGGACGGGCGCAACAGGTGTATCTGTAGTGGTGATGTTCATGGTAAATTTTCCAATTTTAAAAATTCAAACCTCCCCGGATCAGGTGGAACCGATAGGTTTTTCCATACGGGTTTTCGGTGCCTCGATGATCATTTCCTCGAGGGCAGCTCCCGCTGGAATCATCGGGAATACATTATCCGTTTTGATGCACTCCGCATGAATCAGGATCGGACCGTCATTGTAATCGAGCGCCTTCTGAAGCTGCTTCGTAACATCCGCAGGTCGCTTGATATAAACGGAAGGAATACCGTAGGCCGTTGCAAGCTTGCAGAAATCCGGATTTCCCACGAGATCCACGCCCGAGGTGCGGTCCTCATAGAAGAGTTCCTGCCATTGGCGCACCATGCCCAGGTAATGGTTGTTCAAAACGACGATTTTTACCGGCAGTTTGTGAATCGCCGCAGTGGAAAGCTCGAAAAGTGTCATCTGGAAGCCACCGTCACCCGAAATCGAGATCACAGTCTTATCCGGGCAGGCAAACTGCGCGCCAATCGCCGCCGGAAAGCCGAAGCCCATCGTCCCCGCGCCGCCGGAGGAAAGCCACTGGTAGGAAGCGTGGTTTTTGTAGAACTGTGCCGCCCACATCTGGTGCTGGCCCACGTCCGTGGCCACGATCGCCTCTCCGTTTGTCAGCTTGTAGAGCTCATCGATCACTTGCTGCATGCGCAAGCCACCCTGTTTCTTGTAGCCCAGCGGAAATTTCTTTTTGTATCCGTCAAGTTTCTCCGTCCAGCCATCTGTTTCCAGACGTTTGATATCCTTGTTCAGCTCGGTAAGAACCGCCTTCGCATCGCCCACGATCTGTAGGTCGGGCTGGATCATTTTGCCCATTTCCGCAGGATCGATATCAATGTGGATGATTTTCGCCTCCTGGCAGAATTTCGAAGGCTGTCCAATAATACGGTCATCAAAGCGCGAGCCGATATTGATCAGAAGATCGCACTCGACCATCGCCTTGTTCGCGTAGGCCGTGCCGTGCATACCCAGCATTCCCAGCGCAAGCGCGTGGTTCTCAGGGAAAACACCTTTTCCCAGAAGAGTTGAAGTCACCGGACAATTCAATGTCTCCGCGAGATACATTAGCTCCTTGTCCGCCCGGGCGATCATACAACCCTGACCCGCAAGAATCACCGGACGCTTCGCATTTGCAATCAGCTTTGCAGCCTCGCCAACCGCATCCAAATCAATATCGAAGGCACTCTCGGGATGGTATCCAGGAAGATCGAACTCCGGATTCAAATCTCCATTGAACGGGCCTTGGGAAATATCTTTCGGCACATCAATCAGAACAGGACCCGGACGGCCTGTAGTGGCAATATGATACGCCTCACGAGTGATCCTCGGCAGCGCATCAGTCTCCTTCACCAGATAGTTGTGTTTTACCACAGGGATCGTGATTCCGAAAATGTCAGCCTCCTGGAAAGCATCTTTCCCCAGCATCCACGTAACAGTCTGGCCGGTGATGATGATCATCGGCACGGAGTCCATCATCGCAGTCATCAGACCAGTTACCGTATTGCCGGCACCGGGGCCGGAAGTCACAAGAACCGCAGCAGGCTTGCCGGTTGCACGCGCATAGCCATCCGCCATGTGCACAGCGCCTTGCTCGTGTCTGACGAGGATGAACTTCATCTTCGTCTTCACTGTTTCCAATGCATCGAAGATCGGAATTGCCGCTCCTCCGGAGTAACCGAAAATATATTCGATCCCGAGATCATCGAGTGTTTTGATGAGCGCTTGTGCGCCGTCGAGCTGTTGATTACTCATAAAGATTAGGGAATAGACGCGGAAAATGCCCGAAATGCCCAAAAAATCAAATCAAAATTAGACTTTTACCGATAACTTCTAAAAAACCACCTCTTCAGCTACACGAAAGTTGTCAATTTAAGCCCAAATCACACTTTCCCAACTAGCCACCTCTTCGAATCCTAGCCATCCAGAAAACAAGAGCCAAGAAAGCAGTCATACCCCTCGGGGCCGATAGCTTCGCACTCGATCCGGCGCTGCGAAAAAAATCAACGTTTCGGGAAATACTGATCCCGCAAAATGGAATCATCTCCCGGGAAAGACATTGCCCACCTTGCGGGAAACGGAAATTGAAAGCATCTCAGGACGGCCCACACGGAATGCCGTCATTTTCTGCCACAGCATCTGCGCGTCCTTAACATCATGAATTTCACTCCAAGGAATGAGGATGGGAGGATGGCCAATCCGAAAAGCCGGAAAAACAGCCATATATAATCCTTCTGCGGCTACCGTTATCGTGAGGATCCCATTATAATTCCCGAACATTCCCAGCCTTGCACCCTGCATTCGAAAAGTCTGCCCCTCCGGCCGTCGGATACAACGGAACCGCTTACCCAGGCGCCCCCACCCAAATAGAGTAGACACCAGCAGGCTGACAAATCCCCACACCGCGGTGAAACCAAGAGGAATCAGCACAAGAAGCGCAGCTGTTCCCGCACCACTGATCTCACCGAGGCAATTCATTCCCTGAAAATATCCCTGTATCTCCACCATTTACCAGCCAAACGGGGTGAAAATTTCCTCCACTTTGTTATTGCAAGTCAGTCTCAACTAGCCGAACAATTCCAATGATGACACCCGAACTCGCAGCAAACCGCCCGGCGGCACGCTCCGTGACTCTCAAAGAGGCACGGGTAAATTGCGATGTCCGCATCAGCAGTATTCAAGGCCCTGCCTGCGATCGCCTCCGTGATCTCGGCTTCTGCGAGCAAATGCAACTGCGCAAACTCTCCAATGGCCGCAACCTCCTCTGCACCGTGTGCGGAGCGAAAATGGCCATCAGCCGTGAGCTTGCCGAGCAAGTCATCGTCGATCTTCTCAACTAAGGGACTTTTATCCCCCCAAAAACCGTCCCTTTTCAAGACGTGTCAGATACCACCTACTCCATCGCCCTCGTAGGAAATCCCAATTCGGGAAAATCCACTCTCTTTAACGCCCTCACGGGGAAAAACCAGCGGGTCGGCAACTACGCAGGGGTCACCGTCGATGTAAAATCCGGCGAAACCTATACCCCACACGGAACGCGTCTCAATGTTCTCGACCTACCGGGCTGCTACTCCTTCCGCGCGAACTCTCCCGATGAAAAAGTAGCGCTGGACGCTCTTTCGGGAAATCTCCCGGGCACTCCCAAGCCCGATCTCGTCGTGTGCGTCGTGGATGCGTCCAACTTGGAGCGCCACCTCCAGCTCGTCCTTCAGGTGATCGATCTGGGTCTCCCTGCCGTCGTCGCTCTGAACATGGTCGATGTCGCTGAGAAAAGCGGCCTCCGCCTGGAGCCTTCAAAACTTTCCGAGGAGCTCGGCATCCCCGTAGTCCCGATGCAGGCGAACGCCACCAAAGGCGTCATCGAGCTGAAACAAGCGCTGCGCCTACCTTTCCCACCTGCCACGAAGCCCCACTGGGCTTCCGATGAGGAAGGACGCCGCGAATTCATCGCACGCACCTGTGAAGTCGCAGCCCGCCGGCCGGACAGCCACCAGAGCAATCTTTCCGATAAACTCGATAGCTTTTTCCTCCACCCCGTCTTCGGCTGGGTAGCGTTTCTCGCCATTATGTTCGCCGTATTTTGGGCCATCTTCTCCTTCGCGGGGATCCCAATGGGCTGGATCGAGGAAGGAATCGGAGCCGCAGGTGGCTGGGTGGAATCACTCATGCCCGAGGGCGACCTCCGCTCACTCATCGTGGAAGGCGTCATCGGAGGGGCAGGTGGCGTGCTCGTGTTCCTTCCGCAAATTATCCTTCTTTTCCTCTTCATCGGGCTGTTGGAAAGCTCCGGATACATGGCGCGCGCCGCGTTCCTGATGGATGGTGTCATGGCAAAAGCCGGCCTCAGCGGGAAATCTTTCCTCCCTTACTTCAGCTCCTATGCCTGCGCCATCCCCGGCGTGATGGCCACCCGCACCATCGATTCCGCCAAGGAACGCCTCGTCACCATGTTCGTGGCACCCTGGGCCAGCTGCTCCGCACGTCTTCCAGTTTATTTCCTCATCATCCCCTTGCTGCTGCACGAGAGCGAGGGCACTTGGAAGCAGGCTCTCATCCTGTTCGCCATCTACGCACTCGGCACGCTCACCGCCTTCGTCGTAGCGCGCCTTCTGCGCGGCAGACTCGGTCCTGAGGAAATCACCACCCATTTCATGCTGGAGCTGCCGCCATACCGCCGCCCGCAATGGTCCTACATTCTCCGCCATGTCTTCGACCGCGCATGGTCCTTCGTCCGCAAGGCAGGAACCATCATTCTCGGCCTCTCGATCCTTCTATGGGCCCTCGCCACCTACCCGAAAACCGATTCTGAAGAGCCGGGCGAAGCCCTCGCGCATTCCGCCATGGGCCGCATTGGTGATTTCATCGAACCCGTCGTAAAGCCTCTCGGCTTCGATGGCCGTGTGGGCACCGCCATCCTCACCTCCTTTGCCGCCCGAGAGGTATTTGTATCCTCCACTGCCATTCTCTTCAGCGTTGAGGAGACAGATGACGAAGAGGAAACCCGCGAGCTACTCCGCGACCGGATCTCCGCCGCGACCTGGCCGGACGGCAGCCCTCTCTTTACCCCGCTCACTCTCATTTCCCTGCTGGTTTTCTTCATCTACGCACTCCAGTGCCTTCCGACTACTGCGGTCGTCGCCAAGGAGTCAGGTTCCTGGAAATGGGCAATCGGTCAATTTGCCTTCATGACAGGCTTTGCATACGGCGCCTCATTGATCATCTACCAAGTAGGAAATCTGTTAGGTTTCTAACTTGCAAGTCCCGTGGAAATTCACTTTAACGCCTAAAACACTCATGGAATGGCAAACAACAACCGCACTCACCATCGTAGCTATCACGCTATGCTCGCTTCTCTACAGCTCTGTGAAGTCCGGTAAGAAATCAGGATGCGGCAGTGACTGCGGCTGCGATCTCCCGAAAAAGCGCTAATCCTCTCTCTCAAATTCGAGTAACGGTTCAGCGATGCAATGGTTTTTGACCGTCGAAGGCATTTCCGGTGGCTCATCCTATGACCACATCGACGCTGGAGTGGGAAAAAAAGCGATGAAGGAAGCGGAAAAATATGCAGATGTGTCGGAGATTGCGGAACTATTCAAAGGGCTGGCGAACAAGCCTGTGAAATAACTCCATTTCTGCAACCCTTGGGAACCTTCGCGTTAGGAATCCGAAAGCCATTTTAGCCAGAAACCCGCTTGCAAAATCCCCGCACCGGATACTTGTTCATTCGTGCACCATTCCCAGCATCGGAAAATCATCCATATCGATATGGACTGCTTCTATGCTGCCATCGAGGAGCGCGATGATCCCAGCCTACGCGGCAAACCGGTAGGTGTGGGTGGCAGCAGCCGCCGCGGCGTCCTCACCACCGCGAATTACGAAGCGCGTAAATTCGGCTGCCACTCCGCCATGCCGGTATTCATGGCATTGGAGAAATGCCCGGACATCATTATCGTTCCCACACGCTTCGACGTTTATAAGAGGGATAGCCAACACATCCGCGAAATTTTCTCCCGTTTTACCGATCTCATCGAGCCACTCTCTCTCGATGAAGCATTCCTCGATGTCAGCCACAACCCGGAGCCAGGAACCATCATCGCCTCCCGTATCCGCCAACTCATCCGCGAAGAGACCGGACTCACCGCCTCCGCTGGAATTTCCCCCAACAAACTCATCTCCAAAATCGCCAGCGATTGGAAAAAACCCGATGGCCAATTCACCGTGGCACCTGCAAGAACCGCTGATTTCATGCACGATCTGCCACTGAAAAAGATACCCGGAGTCGGCGGAAAAATGTCCGAAAAAATCTCCTCACTCGGGGTCGAAACCTGTGGGCAATACCGCCGGATCGATAAATTCGAGTGGGTCCGCAGACTCGGCGGATACGGAGCGGATCTGTGGGAGCGCTGCTGGGGCCGCGATGAACGCCCCGTCACACCGGATAGCCCCCGGAAATCACTCAGCATAGAAAACACTTTTCCTGAAAATCTCCACACCATCGAAGTCCTGCAGCGTGAGATGAAACTCATGCTCGACGAACTGGAGGAAAAACTCACAACCCGCGCCCAGGACCGCCAAATCCGCTCATTGGTCGTAAAACTCAAATTTTCCGATTTCCGCCGCACCACCGCCGAGCGCGCCAACCCGACCGTAGACCGCGATATATTCACCGAACTACTCCGCGAGGCAAATACGCGCTCGGAAGAGAAACCAGCCCGCCTGCTCGGAGTTGGCGTAAGGTTCCACGATCTATCGGACACCGAGCAGATGGAGCTTTTCTAACAGTTTTCCTATTTTTGAAACGGCCGCCCCACACCTGTCATCTTCCTCACTCGAATCCATTTGCCAAAACGGCTTCATACGCGAAGGTGCTGCCATGAGTCGGAAAGCATTGTTGTATGGCGCAAGCGGGTTCGTCGGTAGCGGATTGGCGAAAATGCTTACCGGAAAAGGCTACGAAGTCATCGGAGTTAGCAGGAAAGGCCACGGCAATGTGAAGGGAATCCTCTCATGGGTTACCCCTGAGCAAGCGGACATGGCCGGAAAAGACATAATCGTAAACCTGGCCGGATCCCCAATCGACCAACGCTGGACGGAGGAGAAGAAGAAAGAATTCTACACCAGCAGGGTCGACGTCACGGATGAGATCGTCGCTAAAATCGCAGCCCTTCCTGAAGGCCAACGACCACGCCTACTACTAAACTCTTCCGCCGTGGGCTACTATGGAGGCCGTGGCGACGAGCTCATCACTGAGGGATCAACTCCCGGAACAGGCTTTCTCGCGGACCTTTGCGTAAAATGGGAAGAGGCCGCAAGAAAAGCAGAACCACTCGGCGTTCGTGTCGTCACCGTCCGCACAGGCGTGGTTCTGGGCAAGGGCGGAGCTGCCTATGAAAAGCTCGTTACCGTTTTCAAGATGGGCATCGGCGGCAGGCTGGGCGATGGAGAGCAGTGGATGCCCTGGATACATATCAAGGATCTCCGCCGTGCCATGATCTTCGCAATTGAAACTGATGCGGTCACCGGCCCCATCAATGGCACCGCTCCAAACCCGGAGCGGAATATCGATCTTTCCCAAAAACTCGCGGATGCGGTCAACCGTTGGGTGTTCCTTCCTGTTCCCGGATTCGCTCTGAAAATTGCTCTCGGTGAGTTCGCTGAGTTTCTCCTCCAAGGGCAAAAAGCTATTCCTTCGAAGATTCAGGACCACGGTTTTGAGTTCAAATTTGCGAAGCTCGAGGACGCTTTGCATAATTTAACCGCTTCCGAATGATTTTTCTCTTTGCAATATAGCCCAAGTGTTATAACCGTCTCGTCCGCCTAAATTGGTGGTCGTAGCTCAGTTGGTAGAGCCCCAGATTGTGATTCTGGTTGTCGCGGGTTCGAGCCCCGTCGATCACCCCACCTTTTTCTTCGTTTACGGCCCGGTGGCTGTGATCGAAGAAAGGGGTGCATCCCATTAGATTTTGAATGCAACCGCTGGAAAGTAGGATCCAATATAAATTCCGAAACTCGTTCCTTCTGGCAGAGGCGCTCACTCACCCGAGCCTCGCTTACGAATCCCAGCGCCCCCACTTCGACAATCAACGCCTTGAGTTTCTTGGCGATGCGGTGCTCCAACTCGTTGTAACTGAGGCACTTTTCAAGCTCTTCCCGGATCAACCGGAGGGCAATCTTACGAAACTCCGCTCCCGTGTGGTTTCCCGCAGAGCGCTCGCCCGCTTCGCCATGATGATCCACCTCGGTGATTACGTGCTACTAGGAAAGGGCGAGGAAGCCACCGGCGGACGCCGCAGGCTCTCCACTCTGGCGGATGCCTTTGAGGCTCTGATCGGCGCGGTTTACCTCGATTCCGGCCAGGAAGCGGCCCGCGACTTCATCCTTCGTCTTTTCGAATCCGAAATTGAAGGCATGGTTTCCAGCCCGGACGAACGGAACCCGAAAGGCGAACTCCAGGAATTTCTGCAAGCCATCCATCCGGAAGCTCCCGTTTACAATATCATCAATGAAAACGGACCGGACCACCGCCGCGTTTTCCAAGCGGAAGTAAGCTGGCGCGGCATCCTACTCGCGGCCGGAAAAGGCAAAAGCAAGAAAGAGGCGGAAGCACGCGCTGCTGCCGAGGCTCTCCGCGCAAAAGCGTGGGAAGCAGAGGGCGTAAAAGCCAAGATTTCCTAGCGTCCCGTATTCCCTCGCTGCAGCGGCTTGTGTGACTTTCTGCTTGCGACAAGCCCCCGCCTGCGTTTCCTTAACCCCGCTGTCAGGAACCGTGGAGATTTGGCAAGCGAACCCCGCCAGGCCTTGATCGGAGCAACGGTAGTTTGTCCATCTTTGCTGCGGTTTCCTGGCGGCTCTTTTTATTTCTGGGATTCCCACTGAAAGGGACGTTGTGGAAGTCCGCCGGAACGCTACGTTTTCCGCTATGAGACTCAGCCCGCACAACAAGCGCTTTTTCTATGAGGAGATGGCCAAGCTTTTGGAAGCGGGTTTCGATATACGCAAGGCCGCCGACGTGCTGGATACTACCCGCCTCCCTGGCTCGCAGCGCATTCTCTTGAACAACCTCCGAAAAGGACTGGAGGGAGGCGAAACTATCGCCGAATCCTTTGGCCGCAACACCCAGGCGATTTCAGAACTGGAGAGAAACATCATCACTGCCGGAGAACGCGGCGGAAAGTTGGGGCGTTCCTTCCAGCATCTTGCCGACTATTTCGCGATGGTGGCCTCCGCCAGAAGCGAGATGATCAAAGGGATGATCTATCCTGTGATCATTCTCCACATGGGAGTTTTCGTCGGCACGGTGCCTCTTGCAATGATGCAGGGCGTAAAGTCCAAAGCGGAAATCGCCCAGAGCTTCGTGTTCACCCTCCTGCTCATTTATGTGATCTGTTTTGTTCTGTTTCTTCTGGGGAAAATGATCTGGGACGCCGCCCCGAAGAGCCCGCAGCTGGACTCGCTGATCAACCGCATCCCATGGATCGGAAAAGCCAGGCGTAACATGGCGATGTCCCGATTCTGCAAAGTATATCACTCTTGCCTGCTGGCTGGGATTTCCATGAGGGAAACCGTGCGGGTATCGTCCCGAGCCGCTCAGAGCGGATTAGTGCGCAATGCCGGGGTAAAATTGGAGGCAGTGGCCAAGGAGGGAAACCCATTGGGCCCGCAATTCATGCGAGAGGGCGCTTTCCCGCCGGAATTTTCCAGATCCTACGCAACCGGCGAGGAAGCAGGGACACTCGACCGCGATATGGCCAACTGGTCCGCCCGCTTCCAGGAACAGGCGGAATCCACTATGAAACAGGCATCGGTGATGGTCCCGAAGATCCTCTATTTCCTGATGCTGATCTTCATAGCATGGAAGATCATCGGCTTTTTCACCGGCTACTACTCGGCGCTGGACGGGCTGCTGGAGTAAATCACGCCTTGGTCGACCGAGCCTTTTTTCTACGGAGAAAATAGTAGATTAGAAACACCGACAGTGAAACCAGAAGCGTGGTTACCATGATGATGGTGCTCCAAGGAATCGGAAGCGGCATGATAAAGGTGGTTTCAACAGGCCCTAGAAACGCAGTAGCAAGCGGGGTTTCCCACGTCAGGGTGCGGCCACCTTCCGAGACCGTATGAGCATTGTGCGAGGTCGCGGCAAGTGGCAGATGGATAATGGTGGTAATCGTGTGACCGGCGAGCTGGCTCCGGGGCATGAATATAGCGCCCGGAACGGCCTTCGATAGCTCCACGCTTCGCTTGAAATTCACATTCAGCTTCTCGAACTCCACGTGAGTCTTCCCCATAAAGCTGGCACTCCCAGAGGGAAGTTTCTTCGCGGCCGGAGATTCGCTCAGTTTCCGGAGCTCCATGACGTTATCAAAAGTGACGATGACATCGAACTCGAGACCATCTGCGGTTTGCTCGGATTTTACAATGTAGGAGCTGAACTGAGGGGATTCGGAAAGATAATCACCGATCATTTTTTTCACTCCAGCTTCTCCGCCATTCAGCCTCGTGGCCACGGCGGGAAGGGTGATGGTAATTCTGGCGGCACCGGATGCGTCGGCATTGATCCACACCTCCTCCCTGCTATCAAAACAGGAGCTCAGCAAAAGCGCCGCGACCAGAACAAGTAGCCAGCTTACGATGGACCTTCTCATGCAATCTGATCGCTGGAACGCATGAGGATATCGCCAATTTCCACATGCGCCGGTGCGGTAAGAATCGTCAGGATCGAGTGCGCCACATCCTCCGGCTTCAGCATGTTCATGTTCTCACGCGTCTTGGAAAGCGCCTCTTCACGCCCACGGAAATAATTTTCAAGCAGCGGAGTATCTACGAACCCGGGCGAGACGCAGGCAACCTGGATCGGAGACTGAATCGCCTTCAGCTCGGATCGTAGTGAGTCGGTAATCGCGCGGACGGCAAACTTGGTAGGTGCATAGAATCCACCGGATGGCGGCACACGGTGGCCCGACATAGAGGAAACATTCACAATGCGGCCTCCGCCCTGCGGAAAATGCTTGAGCGAATACTGGCAGCAAAGTGTCAGCGCGAGCACGTTCACCCGCCACATTTCCTCCCAGTCCGCGGGATTTCCATCGACGATACGGGAGAGATACGCGGTGCCAGCGCAGTTGATCAGACCATCGATCTTCCCGAGATTCTTGAAAATAGCGGAAATCTCCTCACGCGAGGTAAGGTTCGCCTCGATCGGAGAAATATCCGGGTGAAGGGCATTCGGGCGGCGGGTGACGCCGAAAACGTTCGCGCCGTGTGCGAGAAGCTGTGCGCCTGTTGCAGCGCCGATGCCGCTGGACGCGCCGGTGACGAGAAAGTTTTTTCCTTTCAGGGAAATCATGGTTCGGGTGTGGAATTCTTAAAAAGTGAGTGCAGGTCCGGTATGTCTGCAACGGTATGAGCCGGCTGCGCAGCGATGACAGTGTTTTTATGGAACACGAATGCACCGGGCATTTGCAAGCCATCGCCAGCCAGATGGCCTACTCCGCAACCCTTGAACACAGAGATGGCAGCCCGCCACATCACGTGTGGGCCGAAGAGTTCCAACAACCCGCCCTTTCCGAGGCCGAAGGCACGGTATAGCTCGCAGCGGGGATCGGCGATCCGTGGGATATTGGAATGACTCCCAAGATAATTGATCTCCTGCCCGGACTGGAGCATGTGGACGAGAACCAGCTGGGCATTGTTTTCCTTCGCCTGAACTTCCAGATCCTGCAGTCCACGAAGAATCTGGCGGGTGAATGTACAACCGAAGTGCCGCAGGAAAACCAGAACAAGCGGACGATCTTCCGATGCACCCGACAGAGTTTCACCAGTGGATAGCCGATACGTCTGCGCCGCCTCCGCCATGGAATATGGCTCGCTGCGTGAAACAGGAATTCCCGCGTGGGCACGGATAATTGTCCACAAAATCAACGTGAACGGAACGATCCAGATCAGGTCGTTGATGATGAGAAAGTAGAAAGCGGTATGCGGAAGCTCCCCACCAAGAATGCCGGAAATAACCACCACCGAGCCGAGTATAAATTTCAGAACCCCGAAGGTAATGACCAGCCAGTGACGGAGCGGATCCTTCGCCGCGAGCAGAAAGGCCAAGCCGAATCCACCTACAATCACTCCCAGCAGGCGCCAGAGCATGGGATGAATCGGCCGCGTGATACCCAGAAGATCGAAAACCTGAAACGGGCAACACACCACCCAGACAGAAAATAGCAGATGAACGATCCCGGCGAAGAGCAAGGTGAGCTGCATCCAGCGCGTCACCCGGCAATTCCCTCCTTCGCAGCTATTTGTCATTGCTCAGAGTATGGAGTTTCCGCCTGTTCGCAACGGGAGTTTTTACTCCGGAACTTTTCGCGGTTGATAGAGGAGGAATGCGCGGTCATTTTTCCAGCATATGTGGATTTCAAAATACGAGTTCGAAGACATTCTCTACGAAACAAGCGAAGACGGTGCGATCGCAAAGGTAACCATCAACCGCCCGGAGGTCCGCAACGCATTCCGCCCGAAGACGGTGATGGAATTGCTGCGCGCCTTCGATATGGCCCACGACGACCCGCAGGTGGGGGCGATCATCCTGACCGGAGCCGGAGATCTGGCGTTCTGCTCGGGCGGTGATCAAAAAGTGCGCGGTCAGGCCGGCTACATCGGCGAGGACGGCGTCCCGCGTCTAAATGTGCTCGATTTGCAGAAAAAGATCCGCTCCCTGCCTAAGCCGGTGGTGGCCATGGTTGCCGGATATGCGATCGGCGGAGGACACGTTTTGCACATCGTCTGTGATCTGACCATCGCGGCTGACAACGCCCGTTTCGGCCAAACCGGCCCGAAGGTCGGAAGCTTCGATGGCGGTCTGGGTTCCAGCTACCTGGCAAGGATCGTGGGACAGAAAAAGGCCCGGGAAATCTGGTATCTCTGCCGCCAATACGATGCGCAACAGGCGCTGGACATGGGCCTGGTCAATACCGTGGTCCCACTTGCGGATCTCGAGAAGGAAACCGTCCAATGGTGCCGCGAAATGCTGGATCATTCCCCTCTCGCTTTACGCTGTCTCAAGGCGGCTCTGAACGCCGACTGTGATGGACAGATGGGGCTTCTTGATCTGGCAGGAAACGCCACCCTTCTCTACTACATGAGCGAGGAAGGAAGAGAGGGCAAAGAAGCGTTCCTCGAAAAGAGAAAGCCTGATTTCTCAAAATTCCCGCGCGTGCCTTAGTCTCGCACCGGGACTATTTTCTCCATAGAAACTCACCTTCTCCGCCCTTCCCTGCCCATCCGCCGTCTCTGACGAGGATTTGGCTGCGGACGGTGACGGTCTCGGCGCGGCCTTTGATCTTTTTACCTTCGAAGGCGGAGTAGTCCGTAGCCATCGAGTGGGTCGTTACGGAAATTTCTCCTGAGAACTCCGGGTCCCAAATAACCAGATCGGCGTCGCCGCCGATCTCGATCGCGCCTTTTTTCGGGTAGAGATTAAAAATTTTCGCAGCGTTGGTGCTGGCTGCACGGACCAAGGTCTGGAGGTCGATTTTCCCGCTCAAGACTCCATCGTTGTAGAGGATCTTGATCCGCTCCTCGACGCTGGGGATACCATTGGGGATGAGTGTGAAATTTCCGGGCTGACCGGTAAGCTGCATCGCTGCATCCAACGCGTTTGCCGGGTCTCCCATACGCTTTTGTGTCTCGAAATCGAAGGGGGCATGATCTGTGGCGATGGTGTCGATGGTGCCATCGGCTATTTTTTCCCAGAGAAATTCGCCATGCTCCGGGGAGCGGAGCGGTGGGGACATGACATACTTCGCTCCTTCGAAATCCGGTAACTCCGCGTGGGAGCTGTTCAGCGTAAGGTACGGGGCCACTGTTTCGATGTGGGCTTTCACCCCGCGGGCGCGCGCTGCGGATATTGCCTCAACGGCTGGGACACAGCTGGTGTGGACCACGTAAACCTCCGCGCCGGTGGCCTCGGCGAAGGTCATCAGGTGGTGGCAACCATCGGCTTCAACGGAGATAGGGCGGGAGGGTTCGTGCCATTCCGGACCGGTTTTCCCTTCGGAAACGAGACGTTGTTGATTTTCGTAAATTAGATCGGCGTTCTCGCAGTGGGCGGTGACTATGAGATTATTTTCGGCGGCGAAGGAGAGGGTTTTATAAAGTTCCGTATCTTCGATCCCCAGGGCGCCTTTGTAGGCCAGGAATACTTTCAGCGAGGTAATACCTTCTTCGGCAACGATGGATTTGAGCGATTCGGTGGTGGTTTCATCGAATCGGGTGACTCCCATGTGGAAGGTGTAGTCACACGAGGAGATGTTCACGGCTTTGCTTTTCCATAGGCGAATGGCTTCGAGCGGATCTTCATCGCGCCCGGGGCAGCACATTTCTATAAGCGTTGTCGTGCCTCCCATGAGCGCTGCCTTGCTGCCGGTGGCGTAGTCGTCCTTGGAGACCGTGCCCATAAACGGGAGATAGATGTGGACGTGTGGATCTATGAAGCCGGGGAAAACGTATTTGCCGGTGGCGTCGATTATCTCAGCCGAGGAATCGGAGAGGTTCTGTCCAATTTCCACGATGACACCACCACGACAGAGAATATCGGCAAAAAACCTGCGCTCTGCTGTGATGATTTCTCCGTTTTTGATCAAAAGGCTCATGCGCGGATATTGAGGGGAAAAATTGAGGAGTTCAAATTTCAACTCTATGGAACACTGCAAATTACCGTTTATTGGCGGTGGATTCGGTGTTTAGTTTCCACATGCCCTCATTTCCTGATCCGAAACGAACCGTCGCCGAGCTGAAGGAGCTCCGGGCACTGACGGGAACCGAGGATGGGGCGCAGCGTGTGGCTTTCACAAAAACGTGGCAAGAGGCGCGGGCTTGGCTGAAGGAAAAAATGGCGGAATTGCCAGCGGAGGAGCACGCCGATGCGGCTGGAAATTTATGGTTCACGCTGAAGGGGGAATCAGAGAAGGCGCTGATCATCGGCGGGCACATGGATTCTGTGCCGAATGGCGGCTGGCTGGATGGCAGCCTGAATGTGATGTGTGGCGTGGAAATTTTGCGAAGAATCCATGAGGAATTCGGCGGAAATCCACCAGTGACCGTGCGCTTGGTTGATTGGGCGGATGAAGAGGGAGCACGTTTCGGGAAAAGCTTGTTCGGCTCCGCGGCATTTTCCGGAAATCTCGATATGGAGGAGGCCCGCGTGTTGAAAGATAGGGACGGAGTTCCCCTGCCGGATGCTCTTGGGGAATGCGGGATTGATTTTGAAAATGTGAAACAAGCCAGGGTGGAGCAGAAAAATGCAGCCGCTTATCTGGAGCTACATATCGAGCAAGGACCGGTGCTGCTGGATCTTGATCTACCACTCGCCGTAGTTCAGGGAACCTACGGTGTGGAGCGGCACGAGATCATCTTTCACGGGCAGGCGGCGCACTCGGGAAGCACGCCGATGAACCGCCGAAAGGACGCGCTCTTGCCAGCGGCGCGGATGGCTGCGGAAATATATAAAATCACGGGGCGCCACGGTGGCGTGTGCACGATTGGCTCATGCAAGACCGAACCAGGGATTGTGACGAGTGTGGTGGAAGGATGCCGCATCACGCTGGATCAACGCCACCTGGATCCGGTAGCGCTCGCTTCAATGCTGGATGACGCGAAGGTCGCCAGCGAGCGGTTCGCCAGCGAGGCAAACGTGACGGTGCGCTGGGAAAAAATCCTGGGTATTGCTCCACAACCATTTCATGCGAAACTGATGGATTTCTGCACGGAGGCGATCCTTCAGGTGAGCGGCGAGGCTCCCCACCTGCCTTCTGGTCCGCTGCACGATGCGGCAGAGGTTTCGGCAGCAGGCATCCCGACGGTAATGATGTTTGTGCAGAGCCTGCACGGTATCAGTCACAACAAAATCGAGGATACCCGAGAGGAGCACATCGAGCTCTCCGTGCTGGCGATGGACCACTTGGCCCGGCGGACGATGGAATGGATCCAGGAAAACGAAAAACCGTAGAAATCCCCCTTAGCGCGAAAGTGCGTTGGATTGTTTTACGAAATCATCGCCGTCCCATTCCGCATCACCTTTGATCATATCCGCTTGCTCCTTGGCGGCTCTCTCCTTCGCCTTCCGCTCCGCCTGCATTTTCACGAGATCCGCGTGGGAGGTAAAGTATGGCAAACTGGCACCTTTGAAATCCGCGATCGTCTCGAAGCCTTTGCCCTCCATGAACTCCAGCAATTCTTCGCAAAGAGTGGAAGCCAGGCCGTAGCCGAATTTCATGACACCGGTGCAGACCTGGACGGTATCGCTACCGAGAAGAATGTATTCAGCGGCATCCGCGCCGGTCTCCACCCCACCCAAACCTGATAAACTACGGCCGGGGAAATCCTTCTTGATAAGCTGCGCGATCTCCATCGCCATGCGGAGCGCAATCGGCTTGATCGCCTTGGAGGAATATCCACCGACGGTGGTGTAACCTTCAACAGTTGGCTCCGGACGAAGGGTTTCGAGATTCACGCCCATCACGCTGCGGATCGTATTGATCGCGGAAATCCCGTGGCAGCCTCCTCGCAGAGCGGCTGCGCTGGGTTCCTCGATATGGGTGACATTCGGAGTCATTTTCGCCCAAACAGGGAGCTTCGATACGCCCATGACCCAGCCGCAAACCTCTTCGAGAATATCAGGATCCTGCCCCATGGCAGATCCCATTTTCCGCTCAGGAAGTCCATGCGGGCAGGAAAAATTTAGCTCGAAGGCGTCTACTCCGGCATCCTGGCAGCGCTCGATAATCTCGCACCAGGCATCCTTATTATATTCCTCCATGACAGAGGCGATGAGGATTCCATCCGGGTATGCATCCTTGGCGGCCTTGAACTCATCCAGCCAGATCTCGAATTTCCGATCGCTGATCAGTTCAATATTTTCCCAGCCGATGACTTCCTTTCCATCATTCGCCTTCAGCTTCGCGTAGCGTGGGCTCACATTGATCACCTTTGAGGAATCAAGACTGACGGTTTTCGCAACCACTCCACCCCATCCTTCCTTGAAAGCGCGCTTGATCACTTTCACGTTTGTCCCCGGAGGGCCGGAGGCGATCACGAAGGGATTGGCGAAGTTCAGTCCGTCGACGGTGGTTGCAAGTGTGCTCATGGGAAATCGGAAAGCGAAGGGGCGGAGAGGATCAGCCTAGCGCGAGTTGAAGGTCAAACCTTGATTTGAAACGTAGCAAGCTTGAAAAACGGCGGTTAGGAGATGAGATTGGCCGCCGCATGAAGCTGAAATTTCTCCTCGTTACCATTTTCGCCCTCTGGGGAAACTTTGCCGCCACAGCCCATCAGGTCGATTCCGTGGAACTGGAATTTCTCCAACCGGAGGGCGAGTGGAAACTGGAGGGCCTGCTGGACATCGCCTACATGTTGCCGGAAATCCGCGGAGTAGAGGGCTCTCTGCCACTTTTCAGAAAAGATGTGATGGAAGCTCCGCCCGCAGAACACGAGCGAATCCGGAAAAACGCGGAGTCCATCATGCGCAATCTTCTCGAACTGAAGTTCAATGGGAAAACGCTGCCATGGGAGATCCGCTTCCCCGATTTTGAATCAAAGCCGCTGGTCTTGCCTCCGGAAGAAGGCGGCTGGGCGTTGATGAAAGTGGAAATCATCACCAGACAGCAACCTGAAGCAGGAAAACTCGAAGCATTCTGGCACGATGATCTGCAATCAGAGCTCATAATCATCATCGAGGAGGGAGAAAACCTCGGGCTACTAAGTGTCTCAACCGGCATGTCGGACACGATTCTGGAAAAAGAAGCGGATCCGGACGATGGCAGCAAGGCGGCCTCCACCACTCCCGACCGCTCCGCACTTGCGGAAAGCTGGATCATTTCGGGCTACCGCCACGTCATCCCTCTGGGCCTAGATCACCTGCTGTTCATAATCGGGCTTTTCCTCCTGGCGCCCCGCTGGAAACCGCTCATGGGACAGTCGCTGCTTTTCACCTTCGCCCACTCTATCACGCTGGCTCTGGCTATTTTCGGAGTTATTTCCCTACCGTCGAAACTGATCGAAATTTTGATCGCAGCCAGTATCGCTTGGATCGGCATTGAGAATCTTCTGGTCAGGGAGCTCAAGCCGAAGCGCCTGATCATCGTTTTCGCCTTCGGTCTTCTCCACGGGATGGGCTTCGCAAGTGTTCTCGGTGATAAGCTGGACGGAATCTCCGGAGCACAAATCGCCCTGCCACTGGTAGGATTCAATGTAGGGGTGGAACTCGCCCAGATCACGGTTCTGATCTGTTCATTCCTGGTCTTGTGGCCGCTGCGGCGCTGGACGAAAAAAGTGCAGATCGTCGGCTCGGTCTTTGTCGCGCTGGCCGGACTTTTTTGGATGTTCGAGCGAATTTTCTCCTAAGCACTACAATTTTTAAAAAAACTCCTTAAAGAATCAAGGATGGGGAATTGACAGCCCCCCTCACTACATGGCTTATTCTTGCCTTTAGCAAAAAACCACATAGCGCATGAGCGAGAACGAAAAAAGAACCCCATCCAAGCAGACTTCCAGTGTGCCACTGAAAAAAGAAACCGTGCGCGTCACGCTCAAGGCTTCAGATTCGCCACCGGCCGTCCCTTCCGCGACACTTCCGGTAACGCCTCCGCCAGTAGCACCGGTCAAGGCCCCTGTCCCACCGACAGCAGCAGCCATCCCGCCTACTCCTACCACTCCAAGGCCGCCTACCGCTCCGGCGCCACCAGCTCCTTCTATTTCCAAAGCGCCTACCGCAAAGGTTCCAGTGCCACCAATGGCGGGCGGTGCACCTTCCGCCGCTCCGAAGCCACCGACCCCAGGCGGCGCCCCAACACCACCGACTCCCGGCGGCGCTCCAACCCCACCTAGGCCACCGATAGCCGGAGCTCCCAAGCCGCCGGCTCCTACCATTGCCATGCAAAGCCCTGGCGCTCCAAAACCACCCGGAGCACCAACCATCGCGCTGAAAACCGCCGGTGGCCCAAGCATGGGTGCCCCAACGATTGCTCTCAAAACCGCTGGTGGTACACTTCCTGGCGCTGCCAAACCAGGTGCCACTTTGCCAAAGGCAACTGTAGCCCTGAGCCCGCCTACAAAGCCGCTCACTCCTACATCACCCGGCACAAAGCCTGCGGTAACAAGTTACGAGGAACCGGACGAAGTTGACGAATCCGGAGCAGCTACATTCTTCACGATTCTGGCTGGAGTGGGCTTCGCCGCCGCTCTTATTGTTCTCGGTATTCAGTTGAAAGTCGCCAGCACTTGGATCAACGCGGAAGACAATCCTGATTCCGGCTCGTGGTCCCAACTCATCGAATAATTACCAACTAAAACCCATCTCAAATGATTATCGGAATTCTCAACACTCTGCTTGCCGCCGCCGTTCTTTACATCGCGTATCTAGGAGCAAGCCTACCGGTCTAAGTAGACCTTCTTTATTTCAAATAATCCCCGGTTCCCTGAATTTTAGAGGAGCCGGGGATTTTTCATTTCATGCCCTTGACGGATTGGCGGGCGGGTTACAGGTTTCACACATGGCTAAGACACTTACCCAAGATAATTTTCAATCCGAAGTGATTGATTCCGACCAACCCGTCCTCGTGGATTTCTGGGCCGAATGGTGCGGCCCTTGTAAGATGATTGGCCCAGTGCTTGATCAGCTTTCATCGGAAATCGAAGGCCAAGCCAAGATCGGCAAGGTCAACGTAGACGACGCACGCGAACTCGCTGTAAAATACAACGTAAAGTCCATCCCACTCCTCCTGTTCTTCAAGAATGGTGAAGTGAAAGATCAGATCGTCGGCGCTAATGTCACCAAGGATCAGCTCAAAGCAAAACTTCTGGCACTCGCCTAAGAAGCATAACAGCAAATTTCCAAGCCTCTCTGTGTAAGCAGAGGGGCTTTTTTATTACCAGTATCTATAGGCAGAAGGATTAAACCTTCTCGAAAAATAAAGTGAACTCCTGCCTATTGTAGGTCAGGTGGGTCTTGGTGATGAGCGTCAGGCCACCTTCTTTGGCTAACTTGAGAACGTCTTTCTCGAGCTCATCAATCTCCTCCACACTGCTTGCACCCGTGGTCTTCAGGGTAGTAATAACCAGTCCGCCCGGTTTCAGGAAATCGACGAGGCGTGTAACGTTGGTGATGGCAAGTTTCGCGGGGCCATTCATGTCTGAAAGAATCGCATCGTATCGGATTCCTTTCGGGGGGATGAACGCGGCAACGTCATCGCGGATAACTTTCAGATCCAGGTGATTCGCGAGGCGGACGTCAAGTGCGGCGCGATCAATCGCGGTGACAGAATAATTTCTCTTAAGCAGCTCCGAAGTCATACCACCCGGGCTCGCGCCCAGCTCCAGCCAGCTGGCGTACTTGGGTAGAGGCGCGCGGAACATCGCCAGATAGTGGAGAGCCTCAGCAACCTTGGCTCCAGCGCGGCTGATGGTGTCCTCTGAGTTCTGACTGATATATTTCGTGCCGCCGGGATGAAGGCCACCCGCCTCACGAGGAGTGCTCATTCCACAGAAGAGGCCACCTTTCCCGACGAAGCAGAACAGGGACGCCTTGTCAGGATCCTGCTCTTCAGCGGACTTCGGAGCTGATTCCGGTAGCTCGAATACCTGCAGGGCGCGCCCGCGGAAATTCGATGCCAAGGCTTTGTAATAGTTCTTCGTGGAACTCGTGTCCAGCCGACCAACCAAGATGGTCTGAGGATTGTAGCTTTCGCATTTGTAGTAGGTAGCCTGAGCTGCTTTTTCGATAAAGCTGTCCATTTTCTCAGGGTTACACGGCCAGGAGTGCTTCACCTGAATCTGAAAACGAATAAACTTCGCGGCAGGACCATCTCGCAGAAGCGTGGCATTGGCGGTATCTATCAGGAAATACTCAGGTCCGAGCTTCTTCCATTTCTCCGCCCCGAGCTTCTCCAGAATATCCGGAATTAGATCCGCGAAGACTTCGGAAATACGAATCAGATGAGTGGTAATTGGGTCGGACATGGTCGGTTCGGAAAATTATAGCTGGAAACAGAAAAACCCAGGGCGCTGCCCTGGGCTGGAATCTTTCACCCCTCATTGAGGGGCTCGGAAGGTGGGAAGCGTTCGGTAGTTACTTACCGCGCTTGGCGCGATCTTCTCCGGATACGCTTTTGGAAGCGCGTTTACGGGCATTTGCATCGAGGATGCGCTTGCGGAGGCGGATGTTGAGCGGAGTAGCTTCCACAAGTTCGTCAGCATCGATGTATTCGATGGCGCGCTCGAGCGAGAAGCGGAGCGGCGGAGAGAGCTTGGAAGTTTTGTCTTTTCCGGAGGAACGCATGTTATCGAGATGTTTCTCTTTCACTGGGTTTACCGGCATATCACCCACGCGTGGGTTTTCTCCGACGAGCATACCACCGTAGATGGCATCGTTCGCGCCTACGAAGAGTGTTCCGCGGTCTTCGAGTGCCTGCAGGGAGTAAGTTGTCGCTGTGCCGGCTTCCATGGAGACGAGTGTCCCTGTGGTGCGGGTTACGATTTCACCTGCGTGCGGTCCGTATTCCTTGAAGAGGTGGGACATGATTCCGTGACCGGAGGTAAGGTTGACGATTTCTGTTTCGAGGCCGATGAGTCCGCGGGTAGGGATAACTGCCTGAATGAGAGTCTCGCCGGAAGGCTCGGTGGTCATGTCTTCCATGAGGCCCTTGCGGTTGTTGAGCGCTTTGAGGATACCCTGTGAGTATTCTGCAGGAGACTCCACGTAGAGAGTTTCGAATGGCTCCTCGAGCTTATCGTTCTCGTCGCGGCGGAAAATAACCGTTGGACGGGAAACGCAGACCTCGAATCCTTCGCGGCGCATTGTTTCAACAAGAACGGCGATCTGCATGGCGCCACGGGCGGATACTTTGAAGATACCAGCTTGATCCGTATCCTCAACCTGGAGGGAAACGTTTGTTTTCAGCTCATGCATGAGGCGCTCACGGATGGCGCGGGAGGTAACGTGCTTACCTTCCTTACCAGCGAGCGGGCCGTCGTTGATGGAGAACTCCATGGAAACTGTCGGCGGATCGATTTCCACGAAAGGAAGTGCTTCGAGCTCAGGGTCAGCGGTGAGGGTTTCACCAATGTCGATGTTCTCGATACCAGCGGCGATGCCCACGATACCGCCAGCGCCGCAACCCTCGGAGTCTTCTGTAGCGAGGCCGGAGTAGGTGAAGGTCTTCATGACCTTGGATTGCTGCTTGGTGCCGTCCTTGCGGAGGAGCCAGATGGTGTCGCCTTTCTTGACGGAGCCACCGAGGACTTTACCGACAGCTACACGGCCAACGAAGTTGTCCCACTCGATATTGGAAACGAGCATGTGGAATGGAGCGTCCGGGTCTGCCTTCGGCTCAGGAATGAACTCAACGATTTTCCTGAGAAGCGGGACGCAGTCCACGCGCTCATCATCCGGGCTGTCCATGAAGTATCCGTCACGGGCGGAGCCGTAAGAGAATGGAGCTTCAAATTGCTCTTCAGTTGCATCTAGATCGAGGAAAAGTTCCAGAACCTGATCGTGAACTTTCTGTGGATTGGAAAGTGGGCGGTCGAGTTTGTTGACCACGACGATTGGCTTGAGGCCTTCCGCGAGAGCTTTACGGAGAACGAAACGTGTCTGGGCCTGTGGGCCACCAGCTGCGTCAACGACGAGGATAACTCCATCCACCATTTTCATAACGCGCTCTACTTCGGCACCGAAATCGGCGTGGCCCGGTGTATCGATGATGTTGATGGTGTATCCTTCCCAAAGAATCGCAGTGTTCTTAGCCTTGATGGTAATACCTTTTTCTCTCTCAAGATCCATGGAGTCCATTGCGCGCTCCTGCTGCTCTTGGTTTTCACGGTATGTTCCGCCTGCCTGGAGGAGTTGGTCGACGAGAGTGGTTTTCCCATGGTCAACGTGGGCGATGATGGCGAGGTTGCGGATCTTGAGTGACATAAAATTCTGGCGGTTAGACGCTTTGGGCGCGGGGCTATGGACTGTTTTTCCTGCAAAGGCAAGAGGCAAGTGTGGATTCAATTTTAACAATTCATACTACAGCTGCCCTTTCAGCCCTTCAGAAATGCCTATTTCGCTTGTAAACCGGAGAGTCACCATGGGGGATTGAGCTATATTTCCGTTTGCCTCTCCCTGGTTTTGCCATGATCGCTATGTATGGGTGCGGATTCTAAATACAGGCCTCTCACAGCTGCGGATTTCAAAAAGGATCCGGTGGATTGCGCGCGCGAACTCATCGGAAGCGAACTCCACTGGAAGGGATGTGCTGGTAGAATTGTTGAGACCGAAGCCTACCGGGCGATTGGTGATGAAGCCTGTCATACCTGGCTGAGGCCTTCATCACGAAAGTTCATCGAAGTCCATGATGCCGGAGATGCTTATGTATATCTGAACTACGGCGTTCACTGGCTGTTCAATATTCTCATCAAGGGGCCGAATGGTAATGGCTTTGTGCTGATCCGTGCGCTGGAACCAATTTCAGGAATCGATTCCATGAGGGAGAGACGAAAGGGAATGGCGGATCGACAGCTGACATCAGGGCCCGGAAGACTTACCCAAGCGTTGGGCATTGGCAGACACGATCACGGAATCAGCTTCCTACAAGATGAAGACTGCGGAATCAGAGCCGGCAGTTCGGAGAAAATCACCGCAGGTCCACGAATCGGAATTTCCAAGGCCGTCGACCTGCCATGGAGATTTGGCGATCCATCATCGAAATATCTCAGCAAGAGATTCCCGGTGGACACGATACTTGAGTAACAAAACCGCCGGCATCCGTAGAAGGAAGCCGGCGGTGTGAGACTTTTCGGACTACTGCGTTGCAGTATTAATCCTACCTTCAGCCAGAATATTGCCCGGCTTATCCTCACCTTCGGCAACACGTGTCTCGACACTAGTATCCCCCGGAGGGTCAACTTGCGTGCTGCAGCTTGTGGCGGTGAACAAAGCGGTTACGGAGGCGAGTGAAATAAATATGGATTTCATCATACTAAACTTCTAGGGCAGAAATGGCTGCTTGTCTACATGAGGTGGGCACCGGCTTCCGCGAGCTCGGAACGCTCACCTCGGTTCAGTGCAATGTGCGCAGTGAAAGCCTGATCCTTCAGGCGATTCCGGGTGTAGACCAGTCCGTTACTCCGACTATCCACATATGGGTTATCGATCTGTGCAGGATCTCCTACGAGCACCAACTTTGAATCACGCGACATACGGGTGACAATCGTCTTCGCTTCCTGCGGAGTGAGTTGCTGCGCTTCGTCGAGAATGAAGAAACGGTTCGGAATCGAGCGTCCGCGGATATAACAGAGAGCTTCGATCTCAAGAATTCCCTGCTCCATCAGTGATTCGTAAGGCTTTTTAGCCGGCACTCCGGTGGTTTTCGTCTGCTTGCGTTTCGGGCCGAGGGGCACGTTCGGCCGCATTAGCAGATCCAGCGCATCGTGAATAGGCTGGAGCCATGGTCTCATTTTCTCGTCCAGGGAACCAGGGAGGAAGCCCATTTGATCGCCCATCGAAACAACCGGGCGGCTCACTGTGATCCCGTTGTATTTCCGGTTAAACATCTCATGGAGGCCGGCGGCAACCGCTACCAATGTCTTCCCGGTTCCGGCATGGCCATAGCAGGTCACCAAGGAAATATCCGGATTCAGGAGCGCGTCAATCAGACAGCGCTGGCCGAGATTGAGCGGCTTCAGGGACTGTCCGTCAGGAATCTTCAGAACTTCAGGGATATTGAGCCGGACGAATGCTCCATCAGCCTGAAGTCGGGCCGGGATGGTTTGTTTATCTCCACAACAAAGCAAAACATATTCGTTGATGGATAATCCTCGGCGGCGATCTTCCTCCACATCGATTGAACCGCTACTGGCGAAGCGATGTAGCTCCGCGGAATCCACCTCAACACGATGAACCTCGTAGTTGGAAACCTCACGGGCATCCACCTTGTCATTCAGGTAGTCCTCGCAACCGACCTGAACCGCACGAGCCTTAAGCTGTAGATTAATGTCTTTGGTAATCAGCGCCACGTAGGAGCCGGGATTATGCTGCTGGATGAGGAAGCAGGCGGCTAGAATTCTATGGTCCACACGATCGCGGTCGGGGAAGATCCGGTAAAATTGTTTGAGCTGCTCGGAATTGTCCGGGCAACTAGCCGGATCGTAGACTACCAGACGTATCGTGCCCCCACCTTCAGTGGCTATACCTTTGGTCGGGATATCTCCTGCTGCGAAGATGGAAGTCAGCTTCCGGTGAACGCGGCGGGCATTTGCCCCCCTCTCGGACTGTTCGCTTTTGAACTTGTCCAGCTCGGCCAGCACATCCACCAGGATGCAAATATGATTTTCCTGAAACCTCTCCAAACAAGCTGGGTCATGCAGCAATACGTTCGTATCCAGAACGTAGTTCTTTCCTTTTTTTCTGGGGGCCTTGAGACCAAATGCTTCGATGCTTTTGGTCGAAGTTGAAGATTTGGCACTCTTTCGATTGATCGGAACAATTTGTGCCGATTCTTCTTGGTGAATGGTTGGCTGCATAGCCTCGCTGGGTGGATTCATGTGCTTTGTTATTCAGTTTGGACCCGGGGCAAACGCGCCGCGGTATCGTTTTAGTTACTACTAGGTTAGTAACCGGGATCGGACAGATCCTTTCAGTGCTACAAACAGGTAGCGAGCTGACATCTCTTTTGATCAAGATACACAAAGCATCAACGATTCCCTCGGGATGACAACCAGTAAATTGTCACGCCCGAGGGAAAGCTATGAAACGACAGGGCTGTATCTTATTTATTTCTCAGGCTTCGCTCAGCTTCAACCCAGTCACTTTGATTATCACCGGGTAGGCCAAGCTCGACTCTTCTGCGATAATTCAGATATGCCGCTTTCGCGATCGCATCCGGAGATGGCGAGATGGCTTGGGCTGCCTTTTTGGCTGCCTTTTTCACCGTGCTCTTCTTGGCTGCGGATTTCTTCGTGGCGGCTTTCTTTCCGGCGGCTTTTTTCGCCGGGTTTTTCAAAGCTACTTTTTTGACCGCGGCTTTTTTGGCTGATTTCTTCTTGGACATAAAATTCGAGTGATTGTTTATTTTAACGGCCACCGGATCTTTACCCGGAGATATAAGACCGTTGTCATCTGCGTTAGTCTTCTTTTTCCGGCATTGCCAGCCCGAATCCTTGGTTTATTGTTTTTCCCTATGGAACAGGAAATCCGCTGGAGCGATGCACGCGACAAAGGACAATACCGTCTCCCCGGTCCCGAACATTTGGGCCGTTGGGCTACGGCAGCCATGCTTGTGTCCATTTTGCTACATGTGTTGGTCTTCTTTGCCCTGGATCAGGTAAAAATCGCATTTGGAATTCAGCAGCCGGAGGAAATCACAACAGAGCAAGTTGCCGTCCGCCAGGTCGAGGTGCAGCCATACGAGCCGGAAAAAGCACTCCCTCCGGAGGAAACAATCACTCCACCGGACGAGTCCGCCGCCCTACTCGAAGAAATCGATCTGCTGGATCTGCTACCGGAGGACACGGAAATCGATATCGATACCAGCATTGTCGATCCTGAGTTCGCCTTGAAAATGTCCAACCCCCTGTCCGAGGGAGAAATGGATGTGGTGGAGACTGAGATGTCCTCGAATTTCGAAATCGAATCAAGCCTGCCGGAACTGGGAACAATGGAAGAAGACCTCAAGCCTGCCGCACTGGGGCAGCTGACCGTCGATCCCGGTGCGATGGATGTCGAGGACCCGGAAATGGCGAGCTTTACCGATGAACTCCTGAAAAACGGCAACAGCGGTCTGGTTGAAAACGGGAAACTCGATGGTGTGCAATCGCTCGACCAATTATTGGACCTTCCTCCGAATTTACTACTCTCCAAAAAGACACTTCTTCCGAGCGACCTCATCTTCGAGTTCAACAAGGCGGAGCTTCGTGAGAGCGCGAAAATTGGGCTGATGAAGCTAGCCCTGCTGATCGATAAAAATCCTACCCTCTACTGCTGGATCGAAGGTCATACGGACCTCATCGGTAGCCAGGAATCCAATCTGGTTCTTTCAAAACAACGCGCTGAATCCGTTAAAAACTATCTGGTGGAGTCCATGCGGATGGATCCTGAAAGAATTATCACAAGAGGTTATGGTGAAAGCCAGCCACTCATCACCAGTGGCGATGCTGATACCCAAGCCGGCAACCGCAGAGTGGAGATCAAAATGAGGAAAACCACCCCTCCGGACGCACAGATAGAATCCACTCCCAAGGCAACTGTGATCAAGCCAAAGGAAATGCCGGCAGCCGAAGAACCAGCCCCACCAAAGGCAATCCTGATCAAACCGAACATCACCCCGGAACAGCGTGAGGAATTGGAGCCGCCGAAGGCCCTGATCGTCCCCCAACGTGCCGAACCAGTCGAAGAAGAACCGCGCCCGTTACGCGCCATTCCAGTAGAGCCTTGAGTAACCTTCCAAAATCACTCCTAGACCTTGATTACGCTGAACTTGGGCAATTGCTCTTTTCCTACGGCGTAAAAAAGCACCACACCAAAGCGCTCTGGCGTGCCATTCAATTTTTTGGCTACACGGATCTTTCCGAGGCCGGTCTGCTGCCACCATTGCAGAAATGGATCGCAGAAAACGTGGGCCCGGAGAAACCGTATTTCATCGAGCAACCCGAGCAAGTCGAGGAGATCCACTCCGGTGACGGGATGACCCGAAAATACCTCCTCCGTCTCTCCGATGGCCAAGTCATCGAGACAGTTCTGATGGGTTATGATGGCCGCTTCACCGCCTGCCTGAGCTCACAGGCCGGCTGTGCGATGGGCTGCGTGTTTTGCGCAACCGGTCAAATGGGCTTCGTCCGTCATCTCCGTGTTGGGGAAATTGTCGCACAAATTCTCCATGTCCGCCGCGCCTTGGCCAAGAGCCACCCGCACCGCCGACTCCGGAACATTGTCCTGATGGGTATGGGAGAGCCGCTGCATAATTACGACGCAGTCATGAAGGCCATGGATATAGCCTCGGACAGGGCTGGCTCGTGCATCGGGCCCTCACACATCGCGATCAGCACAGTCGGGCTCGTCCCGAACATTTTGCGCATGGCAGAGGAAAACCGTCCTTATCGCCTGGCCGTCAGTCTCCATGGCTCCAAGGAGGAGGAGCGCGCCGCCCTCGTCCCCGCCAGCAAGAAGTGGAACCTGGAAATGCTCATCGACGCATGCCGGAGCTACTGCTCCACCACCGGAAAGCGCATTTTCTTCGAGTGGACTTTGATTGACGGGAAAAATGATTCTCCGGAAACCGCCCACCGCCTCGCAGCCCTGCTCCAGGGGATGGACAGCCACGTGAATATCATTCCTCTCAATCCCACCAACGGATTCTCGGGAACCGCCAGCGAGAGCGGCCTGGAATTCCAGAAGATACTTCGCGAATCAGGTATCCCCTGCACTTTCCGCCAGCGCCGCGGTATCGATGTAGCCGCCGGTTGCGGGATGTTGAAAGCGGAACGATTGCGCAAGCAGTTACCGGCTAGTTAAGCCTTCAGTGCAAATAACGCTAAAGTAGGCCCACTCCAATCGTAATGCCGTGCTTTTCGCATGGCTCCATCAGATCTGATTGGTTGAAATCCCTGCAACTACCGGTTCCTGCAGCTTGGTCTGTCATCTGCGAAGACAGATCCAACTCCTAATCCTTCACAGGCCCCTCGAAATGGCCGGGACACGGAACAATCTAATAAAAAAATGGGACTCTTCAGCAATTTAAAGAAAGCAATTTTCGCCAAGAAAAGCAACAAGGCGCGCGCCAACGCAAAAACCAAGCCATCCACCCGGCCGGCAGCCGCCGAAGAAACACCTAGCCCGATCCCTTCCCAAGAAGCGGAGCCCGCACCTTCCGATGCAGCTCTCTCACCGGGAACAACGATTCCGGTATCAACAGGTGCCAGTGCACAAGAGACACCCGAGCGCATGAGCGCCGAGGAACTCGCCGCCGAGCTCGACCAATCGGCGAAAGAACATCCGGAAGACCTCCAATGGCGCACCTCCATCGTCGATCTGATGAAACTAGTCGATATGGACAGCAGCTATGCGGAACGTAAGGAGATGGCTCTCGATCTTGGTTACAGCCAGGAAGATATCGATTCGAAAGGCTCTGGCGAAATGAACATGTGGCTTCACAAAAAGGTCCTCGAGAAACTTTCCGAAGACACTGACGGCAATCTGGTCAGCATCTGATCCTATAAGTCTCTTCGATTCCGCAAACCGCTGCTCGTGCACGGATTTGCGGAATCTTCGTTCATTTTCACATCTCTCTTAGACGGCCAGTAATCTGGCCAGACTTTCAACATTGTCGGTGATCTCATCGGCTGCGGAAAGTCGCTCACGATCGTGGTATCCCCAAGTGACGGCGATCGATTTCATGCCTGCATTTTTCGCAGTGTCCAGATCCATCGTGGAGTCTCCGATGAGGGTGCAATCAGCGGCGGCAATTCCAAGTTCACGGCAAATTTCAAGCGCTCCCTGAGGATCCGGCTTGTGAGGGAGATCCTCGCGATTTCCCAAAATGATCTCGAAGGTCCCTTCCGGAAACAGTTTTTCGACAATCTCGACGGTGAACGAGTGCGGCTTGTTTGAAAGCACGGTTAGCGGAATACCGCTCGATTTCAGCTCAGCCAGAAGCTCTAGGATACCTGGATAAACTTCCGTTCCGGCTAACCAGGCGCGCCCGTATTCGTTTCCGAAATGCTCCAGAACACTCGCCTGGAGTTCATCGTCAGCACCACCAGGCAATGCTCTCCGCACCAGCATTTGCGCCCCATCTCCGATGAAAGTCCGCACCGCAGTATGACTGTGATCGGTGAAATTATGCGCGGCCATGGCACTGTTTAGCGAAGCTGCGATACCTGGCAGTGATTCGACGAGTGTGCCATCAAGGTCGAAAATGAGTGCTTTCATGCGGGAGAGAGAATCACGATTCGCACCAGGTGAACACGGATTAGATAAATTATCGCCATTTCCGCCACGGAGTTTTAGTTTCAGCGCGTGGCAAGTGAAGTGATCAAAACTCAAAGCAGCTCCCTGTGGAAAGATGCGTGGCATCGGCTTTCCCGCAACAAGCCCGCACTGGTGAGTCTGGCGGTGCTTGTCCTGATTCTACTGGCTTGTTTCGTGGGACCTTTTCTTCCTTTTGTGAAAAATCCTACAACGATCAATCTGGCAAATTCCTCCGCAGCACCCAGCGCCGAGCATTGGTTCGGCACGGATCAGCTGGGCCGGGATCTATTTTCCCGCGTGCTTTACGGAGGGCAGGTTTCGCTCTTGGTCGGCCTCGTTGCCACGGCCGTTGCGGTGATCATCGGCGTTATTTACGGTGCTATTTCCGGATACATCGGTGGAATGGTTGATTCTGTCATGATGCGCTTCGTGGACATCATGTTTGCTCTTCCTTTCCTTGTTCTCGTAATTCTCTTTGCCCTCGTAGTCGATGAGCCTTCTTCGACTTTTACGACGTGGGTGATTGATATAACCGGCTGGTCTCGCGACCGGGTGGCCCCTATCACCACTCTGATCCCTCTTTTCATCGCGATTGGCGCTATCGGCTGGCTGACCATCGCGCGGATCGTGCGGGCACAGGTAATGAGCATCAAACGGCTGGAATTTGTAGAAGCAGCAATCTCCCTGGGTCTCAGCCGCACCAGAATTCTATTCCGGCATATTTTGCCGAATGTGATCGGACCCATCATCATTTACACCACCCTGGCCGTTCCGGGGATCATGCTACTCGAAAGCGTTCTCTCATTTCTGGGTCTGGGGGTGAAACCTCCGAACTCTTCATGGGGAATCCTAATCAAAGAAGGGGCGGACCGTATGGAGATCACTCCTTTGCTGCTCCTCTTCCCATCCCTGTTCTTCGCTTCCACCTTGTTTGCCCTGAATTTCCTGGGCGATGGCTTGCGTGATGCTCTGGATCCGAAGAGCTCGAAAGACTGATCCATGAAAACTTCCTCCATTGCCGATACGGTGCGCATCTGGGTGTGGGGTATTTCATCTTTGCTCATTGCGATCACCGTTTCTCCGCTAGCCTTCAACGCGGGAAAGGCGCTGTCCGAGCTCTCAGTCACAAAGGACTTCAATGGAGCCGTAAATAAAATCGCAGCGTGGAGCGGAGCGGCGCAGTTGAAGGATTTCTTTGCGATTTGCTGGGTGATCGCAGCAGTGGGTTTGCTGCTACCGCTGGTCGAGTGGCTGCGTTTGGGCAATGAAAGAATTGGCAGGAAGCCGTGGAGCCTCCGCCTGCCGCATGGCGCCACAGCATCCCAAACCGGTGGGCAACCCGTGAGGCCGAACAGCTGGGGAATGCTTCATGGTATCCTCGGTTTCGTGATGACGTTCTGCTGCTTTATCCTGATCGGTTACGCGCTGGTAAAGGCGGGCTCGTTTTCGTGGGTGGAGGATACATCAGCACTGAAACGGGATTTCTGGGCAGATTTTGGCCTGATGCTGATGGTAGCATATATCGTGGAATTTTTTTTCCGCTGCGCGGTTCTCGGCGTGTTCCTCAGGGCCATGAAGCCACTTTTAGCAATCGCGCTGGCAGGCATGATGTTTGCCTCGGTCCAATTCGTGATGAGTGGTTTCACCAACTACCCCATGGTGGATGACGAGACTCTTACACCCTTCAAACTCGCAGGAATGCTGTTTCTGTCCGGTGATTTTCTTGAGCGCGCCTTCGTCGTGTTCTTGCCTTGGTTCGCCTTTGGGTGCGTGCTCGGGTGGGCCCGCTGGCGAACTGCTTCACTTTGGCTTCCGGTAGGCCTCCTGATGGGGTGGCTACTCTCAGGCATGGTATTTTCCAAAGCGGCGAATCCGATTCCCATCCGGGATAAGGTGATCTCTCTGGTAGCCTCGGAATCTCTTCACAATGGCCTCATTCCATTGCTCGGGGTTCTGGTAGTTGGAGGCCTCGTCCACGTAATAACACATGGGTATTCTCTCAAAAGTAAGTCGGCTCAGGCGGATTGATCCACTCGATTGGCTCTATCCTCCCAGCTGCCATTTCTGCACATGCGCACTGAAAAGTGGTCGCTCTGTCTGCGCTGATTGCTCAGGCAAGCTTCCAAGAATCGAATTTCCATTCTGCGATGTATGCGGAGAAAGTTTCCCGGGAGATATCGACGCCTCCTTCGCCTGCCCGAACTGCACGGGCCTTTCATTTCACTTCGAATTCGCAAGAGCCGCGATGGACCGCTCGGATGAGATGCTGGAACTGGTGCACCGCCTGAAATATAATCGGGAAATCCATCTTGCCAGAGACCTTGGCGTGCTGACTTGTGAGGCATTCTCGGATCGGCGGCTGAAGGTAGCGAAAGATGAAAACTGGATACTGGTCCCCGTGCCGTTGCATCGATCCAGACATCGCGAGCGGTATTTCAATCAGGCGGAGGAAATCTCCAAAGTCATAGGAAAAGAATCAGACTTGAGAATAGGCAATTTTCTAAAACGTATCCGCAAGACCCAGACGCAGACACGGCTGAGCAGGAATCAGCGGATGGAGAACCTGAAAGGTGCCTTTGCCATCAAAGGCGGGGAAAAGCTCCTAAAAGATGCCGCCGGTGTGATTTTAGTCGACGATGTATTCACCACCGGATCCACGGTCGACGCCTGTGCAAAGGTTTTACGCTCCGCTGGCGTGCCGAGAGTGGTGGTTCTTACCGTGATGCGGGGCTGAGTTTCCTTACCAGGAAAACGCAGATCACGAAACAGAGCGCGAGTGAGAGAAGAGGAAAAATTCCGGATTTCAAATCACCGCCGATGAACCACGGATGTAGAGGGGAATTTGGATCTAGATCCTGGGTCATGGAGAAAGTTTTCAGGGCAAAGACCAGACCAGCATGCAGGCCGATCGGTAGCCAGAGGGAAGAAGTTTTCGTCCGGCAATAAGCTAGAATCAATCCAAGCAGTGTGAGCGTGGCAAACTCGGTGACAAAGAATTCAGGATTGGTGAAATGCCCCAGTGTGCTCGAGAGAATTTCAAAACCCGAATGCCACGCACGCGGATCGGCGATAACCATTCCATCCGGTGGTTTGAGGAAATGGACGAAAGAGAATAGAAAAGCGCTTCCCAACCAGGCTTTCCAAAGCACGCAGGCACGCAGCCATAGACCAAGGATCAGGCCGCGGAAGACGAGCTCTTCAATCACCCCGGCCCCAAGCGCAGGCAGGAAGGCTTTGGTGAAAAATTTCCCGGCAGGAATGGAAGCCCCTTCAGAGAAGGAGGCACCGGTAACATTCAGGATTACCGCCAAGATCCCTAAAACGGACGCTCCGACTATGATCCCGGATGAGAGATGAAGTAACCGCTGCGACCAGCTCAGCTTCTTCAGAGCGTAGCAGTCAGAACCCGGCCTTGGAGGAATCGATCTGACCCTACGGATCAAAAAAGGCAGCAGAACAATTGCGGAAAACAGCAGGCAGCGGCTAAAATAGCGATCCGGTTTCGCCCGCTCGGCAGAGCTGGCGATGGATTCTATGACTGATGGATAGTCAGCCGTGCTCGCGTTTTCAGCCAAAGTTTTTCCCGCATCATAAAGATAGGGAGTCAACAAGGCAGCGCCCAGCAGTGATGCGATCAGCCAAAGCACAATCGCGCCGATTTCCGTTTTAAAAAAGCGCATCAGCTGATGGTTTCACTTCCGAAATAAGGGACAAGCGCTGCAGGAATCCTGATCGACCCATCCGGTTGCTGGCATTGCTCGAGCAGTGCGACGTAGAGACGTGGGAGAGCAGTTCCAGAACCATTGAGCGTGTGGGGGAACTTGTTTTTCCCATCGGTATCCTTGAAGCGGGTTTTCATGCGGCGGGCCTGATAATCCCCGAAGCAGGAGCAGGAGGAAACCTCAAGATACTTTCCATGGCCAGGTGCCCAGACTTCGATATCGTAGGTCTTGGCCGCGGATTGACCAATATCTCCGGTGCAAAGCTCGATCACGCGGTAATGCAGGCCGAGTTTCTGAAGGACGGATTCAGCATTGGCAGTGAGCTCCTCGAGCACCTGGAACCCGGTTTCCGGATCAACAAGCTGGACCAGCTCCACTTTATCGAACTGATGCATGCGGATGATACCCTTGTTGTCCCGGCCGGCGGACCCAGCCTCACGACGGAAACATGGAGTGTAGGCGACGAGCTTGATCGGCAGCTGGGATGCTTGGACGATCGTATCGCGGTAAAGATTGGTGACGGGCACCTCAGCTGTTGGCGCCAGAAAGAGCGTATCGCGGCCATCGGTTTCAGAAGGTTCCGTCCCATACATATCATCTTCGAACTTGGGCAACTGGCCGGTGCCTTCCATGCACTCGCGTAGGACGAGGTGCGGGACGTTTACTTCCTCGTAGCCATTGTCGGACTGGGTATCTAACAGGAAGCTGATCAATGCGCGCTCCAGCCGGGCGCCTTTTCCGCGATAAACAGCAAAGCCGGAACCGGAGATGCGGATCGCATCATCCCAGGAAATGAGACCGTGCCTAGTGGCAAGCTCCACGTGATCCTTCGGTTCGGCAATCTCGGGTTTTTCTCCCCAGGTGCGGACCTCAGGGTTCGCGTCTTCGTTATCACCCACCGGACATTCGGCGTGCGGAAGGTTCGGGATATTGAGTAAAAGCTCGTTTTGTTTCGTGGAAGCCTCCTCGGCCACCTGATCAATTTTGGAAATTTCTTCGTTGATGGAACGGACTTCCGCCTCAATGGCAGAGCTGTCTTCACCCTTGGATTTCATCATCCCGATCTGCTTGGATGTCACCTTGCGCTTGTTTTGCAGCTCTTGCTTCGCGGTTTCCGCATCGCGGCGGGCTCTATCGCAGGAGAGAACATCGTCGATGAGTTTCCAATGATCACCGCCACGTGCCTTGAGTCGCTCACGCACTTCTTCCGCCTGATCCCGAATGATTTTGATGTCCAGCATTGCGCGCGAAGTTTTGTGGATAGGAGGCAGGGAAAGCAAGGGAAAGGTCTAACCGGAGTTAGATTCTATCGGCGCCTGCGGGGACTAAGCTTCGCGGAAACGAAAATTGCCAGAAATGCGATGATCGCAGAGATACCAACAAGCTTCAGCGCACGGGCGTCGTCGCCGATCTGCACGCTTTGATAAATGGAAAGGGAAAGTGTTTCGGTAAGGCCCGGAATGAAGCCGGCAACCATGATCGTGGCACCGAATTCCCCCATGGCCCGTGCGAAGGAGAGCAACACACCAGCTATCATCCCGCGCTTGGCGAGAGGTAGGCTAATTTTCCAGAACGTGCGCCATTCGCTGCTTCCCAGTGATTTTCCTGCTGCTTCCAAATGCTCGGGCACATCCTCGAAGGCTGTTCGCAGAGAACGGATAAGCAGCGGGAAAACCATTACAGCCAAAGCCAGGACAACGGCTTTCCATGTGAAAATAATCTGCATACCGAAGGTATCCGATAGCCATCCACCAACGGGTCCATTGGCTCCGAACAATTTCAGTAGGATCAGGCCAGTGGCCACTGGCGGCATGACCAAAGGCATCATGGCGATGGTTTCCACAAGAGTTTTCCCAGGCCAGGATTTACGGGCAAGTTGCCAGGCCAGCCAGATGGCGAAGGGCAGTGCCACGACGATTGCCAGAGCAGAAAGCCCGAAGGTCAGGACGAGCATCTGGTAATCTGCAGCGGTCACTACTCTGATGTATCGGTGTTATCGGGGTAGCGCAACTCTGGGCATGGGCACAACGGCACCTCCGAGAATCATCCCTGCCACAAATCCCCCCAGATGAGCACCGTATGCAATATTCGACGCGCCGGTAGCATTCCCCAGCAAGTCCATCACCAACCCGAACACGGCAATCATAACCAAACTGGAAGGCGGAACCGGACGCGCGATCGGCCAAACGGATGGATCCGGCAACTGCCAGCGCACTGCCATCCCAAGATACAGTCCGGCGAAGCCACTGGCCGCGCCCGATGCTCCCAGCATGGGAACCGGATCTTCAGGAGCCATCACCACATGAAAAACACCTCCACAAACTGCTGTAAATGCGAAGGTAAATAGCATCCACCGGTTCCCAAGCAAATCGATGGCGATGGCTGCAAAGACCCAGAGAAAAAGCAAATTTCCCAGTAGATGCCCGATTCCATTATGAAGAAAAGCGTAGGTGAAAAGTGTGAGTAGATCAGGGCCGGTATGGTTGGAGATATCTCCCGCCAGAATTTCATGACAGGAGATCGTCACGTTCGCCGGCACCAGCATGAAACGGAAGTAGGCTTGTGCTCCAACTATGTTCTGCACCACAAAAATGACACAGAGCAGCAAAATCAGGACCAACAAGGCTCCGTGAGACTGAAGGACTGATCCATTTCGGGCAAAGCGAGGCATGGACAAAATGTGGGGTGCCAACGGGCTCAGTTCAAGGCCTTGTGAAGCCGTGTTTTACCAGAATTCCCTGCGAGTCTGCACCGAGGAGAAAGTCGAGGAATCTCCGGGCTTCTACTTGATTCTGTGTGGCGGAAACAATTCCAGCCGGATAATAAATCGGGCCGGTGGATGTTGTGGGAACGACGTATGCGATCCTGACCTTCTTGCTGGAAACCGCCTCCGTCCGGTAAACGATCGCCGCATCAACATTCGAAGTCTCGGCAGCAATTAGAGCGGCACGAACATTCTGGAGAGAAACGATCTTTGGCTGGATGCGCTCCCAAGTCTTTTCATCTACCATCCATCTCTTTGCATATCTGCCAGCGGGAACCGATTGAGGATCGGCAATACCGATGCGCTTCAACTCCAGCAGAGTGTTGGGTGTGAATGCAGTGAGGTTACTTTCAGCCGGAATCACTACAACCAGCTGATTCTCAGCAATTACTGATTCTGACGCCTTATCGATCAGCTTCTTATCAATAAGAGCTGTCATCGTATGCTCATCCGCTGAAATGAAGAGATCAATGGGAGCGCCTGCTTCGATCTGCCGGGCTATTGAATTGCTTCCGGAAAACGAACAACGGATTCTCGTTCCGCTTTGCTTCCCGTAGGTTGCGGTGATTTCAGCGAGCGGCTCACTGAGCGAAACCGCGGCCCCCACAACCAGATCAGCCTTAACAGGGAAAAACAGAATCCCTGCCACAAGGCATACAGCAATAAAACGGAGAGCGGCAACTAGCCGCCGCGATCCATTGTATGAGCTGGGGCTTATGACGGTTGTTTCCGGTGGAGGTTACGGACCGATATAAATCGGAACTCCGGTCTACGCGTAACTCCGGACGGAAAGCTTAACGCTTTCATACTCGAGCGGCTCTTTGTGAAGAGTCGGCGCTTGGCCAGGACCGTGATATTCCCATGCGGAAACGTAGGCGAAGGTATCATCGTGGCGTTTTGCTTCGCCAGGCTGAGTTTTACCTTCTTTCACTTCCGGACTGTCTTCGGTGAACTGGTGCTCTCCGCGGAAATGGCCTCCACAGGACTCTTCGCGTTGAAGCGCGTCGTGGCACATCAACTCACCGAACTCCAGGAAATCGGCCACGCGGCCTGCTTTCTCGAGCTCCATGTTCGGAGTATCGGCAGAACCCGGGATTCGGACGTTGTTCCAGAATTCCTCGCGGATTTTCGGGATCATTTCCAAAGCCTCTTTCAGCCCCTGCTCGGTGCGGTCCATACCACACTTATCCCACATGACTTTTCCGAGATCCTTGTGGAAGGAGTCGACGGTGCGTTTGCCCTGGATGGAGAGCAGTTTGGAAATGCGCTCGCGGACTTCCGCTTCGGCTTGGGCGAACGCCGGATGCTGCGTGGTTATTTCGCCCGGCTTTTGCGTGGCCAGATAGTTTGCGATAGTTGTCGGGATTACGAAGTATCCATCGGCAAGACCCTGCATCAGAGCGGAGGCTCCGAGCCTGTTTGCACCGTGGTCCGAGAAGTTTGCCTCACCAAGAACATGAAGTCCCGGAACATTGGTCATGAGGTCGTAATCGACCCAGAGGCCGCCCATGGTGTAGTGAACCGCCGGATAAATCATCATCGGGCGCTCATACGGGTTTTCTCCGGATATCTTCTCATACATCTGGAAAAGGTTACCATAGCGTGTGCGGATGGTGTCTTCACCGAGACGGCCAATCGCATCGCGGAAATCAAGGTAAACACCGAGACCTGTCGAAGCGATACCGCGGCCATCGTCGCAGGCTTCCTTGGCAGCACGGGAAGAAATATCACGCGGCGCTAGGTTACCGAAGGACGGGTATTTCCGCTCAAGATAGTAGTCGCGGTCCTCTTCCGGGACATCGTTCGGGTGGAGTTCACCTGCACGGATTTTCGCGGCGGTTTCGCGGGTTTTCGGCGCCCAGACACGTCCGTCGTTCCGAAGGGACTCGGACATGAGAGTCAGCTTTGACTGATATTCGCCTGAAACAGGGATACATGTCGGGTGAATCTGAGTGTAGCAAGGGTTCGCCATGAGGGCACCGCGTCTAACCGCGCGCCATGAGGCCATCACGTTGCAACCCATCGCATTGGTGGAGAGGAAGAAGACATTTCCGTAACCACCGGTCGCGAGGATGACGGCATCCGCAGAATGTGTGGAAATTTCGCCTGTGTTCAGATCACGGACAACAATGCCCTTTGCGTGACCATCCACGGTGACAAGGTCCATCATTTCGGTGCGCGGATACATTGTAACACCACCTTTATGGATCTCTTTCTCGAGTGCCTGATAGCAACCGATTAGGAGCTGCTGTCCGGTCTGTCCACGTGCGTAGAATGTGCGCGAAACCTGTGCACCACCGAAGGAGCGGTTATCAAGGAGGCCACCGTATTCACGTGCAAAGGGAACTCCCTGGGCAACGCATTGGTCGATGATGCTATTGGAAACTTCCGCCAGGCGGTAGACGTTTGCCTCGCGGGAGCGGAAATCACCGCCCTTGATGGTATCGTAGAAAAGGCGGTAAACCGAATCACCATCGTTCCGATAGTTTTTTGCGGCGTTGATTCCTCCCTGGGCGGCGATCGAGTGAGCGCGGCGCGGGGAATCCTGATAGCAGAAGCATTTCACCTGGTAGCCAAGTTCCGCGAGCGTCGCAGCGGCAGAGCCACCGGCGAGGCCGGAACCGACGATAATGACGGAGAACTTCCTTTTGTTCGCCGGGTTGATGAGCTTGGAGTTCATCTTGTGGCTTGACCATTTTTGCTCAAGCGGGCCTTCAGGAATTTTACTGTCGAGATTCATGATATGGGATGGGGAAGGTGTTATTTGACGAAGCCGAGGAAGATGGCGATAGGAATGGAGATAAAGCCGAGGTAGATCGCGACCGCGTATCCGACAGAAATTTTATGAATGAGTCCCTGGGCTTTTTTGGAGCGAAGACCGAGAGTCTGGAAAATGGAGCCAACTCCATGGCTCAAATGTGAGCACAGGCAGGTCATGGCGATGATGTAGAAGACCACCACAATGAAATTGAAGAATCCTGCTTCAAATCCCCTGATGACCATTCCATAGGCATCGAATCGCTCAGGATTGAGAGGATCTACAAAATCCGCATCGTTATAGGTAACGCGGACAGTGAAGTGGAGAAGGTGAAAGATAATGAAAGCCAGGATCGTTGTCCCGGACCAGATCATGAGCCTGGATGATTTCGAAGCCTGGATGGTGGCCTGATACTCATACTCATGTTTACGGGCGGCTTTGTTTTCCCTGGTCAGCAGGATGGTCGCCCAGACGTGAAGAACGACTACAACCAGTAGACCGATACGGGCTACCCAGATGAGGGCACCATGACCGGCATTGTGGAGAAACTCCGCGTATTCGTTGAACGCCTCGCGACCCGCGTAGATGAGAAGGTTACCTGTTAAGTGACCTGCGAGAAAGAGAACCATGGCGAGGCCTGTGATGGCGACGATAAGCTTTTTCCCGATTGAAGATTGCCAGTAGGCGGTGGCTGCACGTGTGAGAGCGTTCATTTTTAGAGAAGAGACGCATGATTTTTGGCTGGGTAGCCCAAAACCTCAAACCCTAATATGCATCTTCTCGGTAAAACCGTTGCGAAAAGGGAAAAAAATCAGCTTTCCAGGTTCAGACGCATCGGACCTTGTGCGCTGGAGACCTCCTTATCACACGCTATCAGGAAATTATGAATCTCGTTGAACAGCGTCTCGCAGGTTTTCGACCACTTTTTCTCCCCGCGGAGGATTCGTGCGCTTTCGCGGAGACCCGTGAAGTTGATTTCTTCCGCACCGGCTTCACGAAGCTCGAAAAGCTCTGTGCGGATGGTGTCGAAAAATGCCAGTTCGAAACCATTTCCCGCCGATTGCGCCGCCCGGATAAGTGACACTGTCATTGGCGGGGCCAATGGCTGGAGTTTTTCAGCTATGGGAGCACAGCCGATTGTCACGAGCATCTTCCGCATACGCTCGAAGAGATCTTCGAGATGCAGGAGGCGCAGGGCGCATTTGTTTTCCAGGTAAAGTTCTATTCCGTTGCGAATTTCGCTGACCATAGGGAAATCCTCGTGGTCTGCAGCTGTTGCAGCTCTGCGTATTGCATCCTCCAACCATGAGGTGTCATAATCGAGAACTTGATGAGAACCGATCTGAAGCGCAGGGCGATTGCCGATAAATGAGATCACTGTATTTTGTAGTGTTTATATGTTAGCGGCTGGTTGTTAGGGGTTAAGGGAAGGACAGCGGATGGGACGACGGGGAAGAGCTTGTTACAACTCGGGTGTAATGAAAAGATTTTCTGAAAATTAATTACTCTTTAAAAAGTCTTCTTTGAAAAGTATCCCGCGCGGCTTTGCGGGACAGGGACTGGATTTCCTGGATGAATTCGTTCACATTCTCGAATTGGCGATAGACGGAAACATAACGAACGTAGGCGACCGGATCGATCTGATGGAGCTTGTCCATGACCTTCGCGCCGATGGATGCGGAGGGCACCTCGCTGAGGTGATCCTTGTGGAGTTCTGTTAGGATTTCCTCCACGGCGCGATCCAGCCGCTCCATGGAAACAGGACGTTTTTCGCAAGCTTTGATAAGGCCCCCGGTCAGCTTCTCTCGATTGAGCGACTCGCGGGTTCCATCCCTTTTCACGACGCGCAACTCGGTGCGCTCGATCTGTTCGTAGGTCGTATAACGGTAGGCACATTTCAGACATTCCCGGCGACGACGGATCGTCGTTCCATCCTTTGAGGAACGGGAGTCTAATACTTTGTCCTTCAGGGAACCACATTGGACGCAACGCATGGATTAGGGCGAAAATAATGAGCCGCATCTTACTTTTTCCTGCCGCGTAGTCAATTCGAAAGCTAAGTCAAACTTAGTAGTTAACTATGTATAATCTCTAAACGTGATCTATATATTTTAAAAAAACAACCAAGAGACCAGCAGGAGATCCTATTGGCCATTTTTCGCATTCAGGCTAGATTACCGGATGTTAGCACAAACAGCATCCGTCGATGATGTCCCACAGAAAGTAGACCTGGATCCCGGTATCGCCTTGGAGAAAATCGACAAATGGGTGGATGGTGTGACCCGGCTTTTGCCTAATCTGATTGTCGCGATCGTCCTTTTTGCGATCATCTGGTTTGCCTCAGCCCTTGTAAAAAGAACGCTTCACAAGCAGTTCGACAAACATGGCAGGGAAAACCTTGGAGCTGTCCTGGGAGGATTTGCGAAGTGGGCAATCCTCGTCATCGGCTTCCTTCTCTGTGCCACCATCGTTATTCCCTCCATGAAGCCGGGAGATCTCATCGCAGGCCTCGGTATCAGCTCGGTTGCGATCGGTTTCGCATTCAAAGATATTTTACAAAACTGGCTGGCCGGCCTGTTAATTTTACTCCGGCAGCCATTCCAGATTAATGACCAGATTTCTGTAAACGGGCATGAGGGGACGGTGGAACGTATCGAGACCCGCGCGACAATCATCAAAACCTACGACGGCCAGCGCATTGTGGTCCCGAATAGCGATATCTATACAAATTCCGTTTTGGTCCGCACCGCGCATGATGTGCGCCGTTCAGAATATGACATAGGCATTGGCTATGGTGACGATGTCGAGACGGCTTGCTCGGTGATAGAAAGAGTCCTGGCAGGAGTTGAGGGAGTGGAAGCCGACCCCGCTCCCGAGGCGCTTCCGTGGGATCTCGCAGCGAGCTGGGTGACGGTTCGTGCCCGCTGGTGGACGGATAGCCGCCGCACCAATGTGGCTCACGTTCATTCCAGAATAATCATGGCGGTGAAAAGAGCCTTGGATGAGGAGAGAATCGACATGCCATTCGATACACAGGTGCATCTCTTCCATGACCAGACGGAGAGCGACGATGGCATCAGGGGATCACAACGCGAAGGTTGGCCAAACGGAAAAGAGAAAGAAACCAAGCCGCGATGGAAAGCTCAGATCGAGGAGTCTGCCAAGATATCGAGTGATTCAGCCCGCGACTGATTCTTGTTTTTAGCCGAGGCGATTTTTTCATCCGCCTCTTCATCGTCCCCCTCTGATTTTTCCGGTGCTTCCTGTTCGTTGGCGCCAGAGGGCTCATAGGAGAATTCTGCGAAGATCGGAAAATGATCGGACCCGATACTTGCCAGGCGCTCAAGCGAGCGAACACGGAAGTGATCCGAAATAAAGATATGGTCGAGCGGCCAGCGGAGGAACCAGTGGCCGGCATGGAAGGTATTGAAAAGTCCGCGGCCAACGCGGGGGTCCAGTAGCCCGCTGGTTTTCTGGAAGAGCTTGGTAGTCAGGGACCATGCCACATCGTTCAGATCGCCAAGCACGATGGTGGGACCGCCCTGTTTCTCAACCCGTTTCCCCACCAGTAGAAGCTCGGCGTCCCTATCTGTAGAGGTTGTATCGGTGTTTTCATCGGGGAAGGGCGGCTTCGGATGCACTGCGTGCAAATGGACCACGGATCCATCCTCCAATTTAAAATCCGCATGCACGGAGGGGATATTGTCCCTGATGAAATATTCGACATGTAAATCCTCGAATGGGATTCTGGAGCGGACGATCATCCCGTAGGTATCCTCCTGCGGGATTTCGACACCGTGCGGATATTCATCCTTCGTCACAGCTATTTGGTCGATCCACCACTGATCCGTTTCCAAGCAAATGAACATATCCGGCTTTTTGTCACGTATGTGGGAAACGAGGCCGGCGCTCTTGCGGTTCGACATCAGAACGTTGGACACTAGGAAACTGATCGTCACATTCCCCTTCCCGTCCAGAACCTCTTTCCGGTGAAAAGGTGTATAGCGAAAGATCCAAGTGAATAGCGTGAACAACGTTACGAGCAGCGCGACGAGGAGAATCGAGTCCGTGAAGTCGTTCGGGTCATCCAAGCGTGTGACCAATAGCCCGAGCCCGGCAAATAGCCCGACACAGAACAACTGGATACGTGGAAAGTCCCATCCACGGATCATCCAGTAATCACATTTCACGAAGGGCAGGAAGGTGCCGATAATTACGAATCCCGCCAAGAATTGGAATAAAGCTTCTAGCATTATACGCCTATAGACGACTACTCCGAGAGCCAGGTCAAACGAAGACTTGGCTCTCGCTAAAAAGAAAGCGCGGGATGGCCCGGAAATCAGGCGGCCTTGGGTTTAGTCGCGCAGTCCTGCCTCCGAAACATCCAGCGGAACGATACCCATTTCCAGCGCCGGGGAGCCCGGTTTGAAGCTGAAGTCACCATTTTCGGGATCCACGAACATAGGATCAACGGCGCGGCTTTGGGCATCCACTTTACCGGCTTGCTGTTTTTTCAGCATCGCCTTCCCTTGCTCGGGAGCACCGGCGGCGAAGTAGATGTTGTAGTCGCAATCAGCGTCTACGGATCTTGCAACCGTGCGGCCACGTCTATCCTCGGAGCTGCCCGCTTTTCCGGGAGGGAGCTCGTTGATGAAATCTTCCACAGTCCCGGTGGAATAGAAGATATTCCGTTTGATCGTAGCACCATCCATCGGGCCCTCCCGGACGGAAACGTAGTAGCCGCGTGGGGGTTCGATGACATCTACGACGAAGTTGTTTTCGCAGCGGGTATTCAGCTTCAGCATGATTCCCTGTGAGGTGCATTTGTAGATCACGTTCTCCGCAATGAGAGTATCCATCTGCCCGCCATCCGTTCTGACCGCACATTGCATGATCATCGGCGCCACCAGATGGTGAATGTAGTTCCTGCGGATCACATTTCCAGCACCTGCTCCACGGATATAGATCGCATTTCCATCGCCCAAGCGCTGCATCGCGTGGTGGATTTCGTTGTATTCGAAGATGTTGTCATGCGTATGCAGGTATGGACGCACGGCATCGATCGTCAGCTTGGATGGTAGTTCACCGATCTCATCCCTACGGATGGTCCTACCAAGCTCGCGGCCCTTTTTCTTGAAGAATTCGGTCATGCAGCCGGAAATAATCAGACCTGTGTAATCGGTATGGTGAATCAGGTTGTTCGCCACACGGTTCTCGCCGCTCTGCCACACCATGATCCCGGGGGAGTGCCAGTAGACTTCGCCGACGTGATGCACGTGGTTGTTATCCACCAGGTTGTTTTTGTTCACATCCTTGGTGCCCGGGCCGTAGCCGCAGAGCAGGATTCCGGCACCACCCATGTGCTCGATGTGGTTTCCTGAAATTTTGTTCTTCTGACCGTGGAGATCCACCCGGATCGCTCCGCTGCCGCTGTGCAGAAAGTGGCAGTCTTCGATCACACAATTCTCGGTGCCGCGGAGGCGGACAAGTGCGTTGTCCTTGTCCAGCATGTCCCAATCGTGCTGAAGGCCGGCGTCATCCTCCTTGATCTGGTAGCGTTGGCCGTGCTTGAACGTCAGACCCTTGAAACGGAGAAACTCAACCGGGGTATCCTTGGGTCCTTGGAAATCAATTTTCCCCTCAATCCGGATCAACTCCATGAGCGACGGTGCAACCACAGGAGAATCCGACCTCGGCCAGAGGTAGACCTTCCCCTCCTTCGTATTGAGCGCCCATTCGCCTGGCTCATCGATACCTTCCAGTGCGTTCTCCACCCAAACGGACTCGGTTCCTTTCAGGAAATGAAGTTCGTTGATCGCATAGGTAGCATCGATACTGGTGTGAGCTGTCCGCTTCTTCTCATCAACCGATGTGAGCGGGAGGATATTTACAATCCATGCATGGTGTGGCCGGACGAGTAGTTCCATATCTGTCACGTTGGACCAATTCTTCATCGCACCTTTCGGGAAAACCACGCGGTTCCGTCCGCTTCCCGCCAGAGGGATAAAGCCCGCGGAACGTGAGCGAGGGAGCATCCCCTCCGCATCATAGAGTGTGCGGAAACCATCTGAAACCTCGGCAACCATTAGCTTGCCCTTGGCCGCTGCAGGTAGTCCGGGCAGCTCGCCTGAAACCTTCTGCCAGCCCCTGATCTCCTTCCCGGAGCTGAACACAGGCTCCTCCCCCGGATAGGCGGCATAGGTGATAGGTGCCGCCTCTGTTCCGGAATCCTCAAGGCCGAAAATTACGGTTTCGTTCACCGGATAAGCCCCGCCACGGAGCAGAACCATGATCTCATCCTTTTTCGATCCTTTGAGATCCCGCACCGCATCACGTGCCCGCTGCAAAGAAGCGAATGGACCGTCTTTCCCATCCGCGGAAGGTTCCGCCAATGCACCGGACCAATCATCCGATCCCTGCGGTGAAACAAAGAAATCCGCCGCCGGAACGCCTTCCGCGGTCTCCCCGGCAGACTCCTGCGCCGGAGCTTGACGACAACTAATTACGGCTACCAGCGCACACGCCAGCATAGCCACGGGTTTGAATTTTCTTTGCACTTATTTTTCTATTTTGATGTTACTGCTTCGATCTGTTTCAGGGCGAAATCCGCGGTTAGCTCCTGGATTGTAGTCAGGTTGGGCTCGATGGCGGCCCCGACCTTTCTCCAGTTGTGGCCTGCGTTCTCTACAATGATAAAGGTGGCGTCTGCGCCTATTTTTTCAGCCTTCTCCTTCAGGTGGGTGGCATGGGCGAGAGGAATGGTCGCATCCTTGTTCCCCTGGATTGAAAGAAGCGGAGGGCTGTCCTTCGATATCCAGAAATATGGACTCATTTCCTCATAGGCCTTGGGGTTTTCCGCATAGCCACCATCGGTGCCAGTGATTCGCAAACCGAAGCGATTGATCTCCTTGTCGGATAGATCGGTTTTGAACAGATCAGGGATAGTAAAATCAGACGGCCCATACCAAGAGATCCCTGCTATTGGCTGGATGTCGTTTTCCGCAGGCGAACCGGCGTCACGGAATTTCGAGTAGTCCGCGAAATTCAGCATCTGGGCCAGCTGCCCGCCGGCGGAATCTCCCCAGACCACCACACGGTCCGGATCTATTCCGTATTTCGCCGCGTTCTCATTGAGAAACCGGAGACCATCGACCGCATCGATCAAGCAATCGCGCATCAGAACACCGTTCCTTCCCTTGAAGAGGCGGTAGTCAATGGAAACGCAGACGACACCATGCTCGGCCACTTTTTCAAACACCGGGCGCATCAGAGGCAGGCCGCCTTTCGCTTTGCTCCCCGCAGCCCAGCCACCGCCGTGGACGTAGTAGAGAACCGGTGCCTTTTCGGACTTCCCTTTCGTGGGCATATATATGTCCATCTTGATACGACGTCCATCGATCTGCTTGTAAATCACATCCCGGAAGGCCTCCGCCTTCCATTCTACTTCAGTGGCGGCGGGTGCGCCGAGGCCGGTGCCTGCCGCACACAAAGTGGCTGCAGCTGCTATGAGTGGTGCTAAAAATCTTTTCATTCTCCTCCTTTGGTTTTTTTCGGTTTTCTATAAAGGTCCTTTTTCGCATCCCATGTCACGTTGCGATCAAAAATAGTCCCGTAGGGGTCGTAGTTATTGTAGGAAACTGTCTCCTGTTTCCATTTGGCCAGATGCTTGTCGTAAATTTTACGCATATACTCCATGGATGGACTATATTCCGGATTCTTGGCCAGGTTGGTCATTTCCAGCGGATCCTTGCCCAAGTGGTAGAGCTCCTCGGTGACCTCGAAATCACCGCCGGCGTAGCCCCAATGGATATATTTCATATCCTTTGTCACCACGCTCAGGGAATGGGTCTCGGTCTTGCCCCATACATTTATCAATGCCAGTGAATCGTGAATGGCGGCCCCGGGATCCTCATAGACTTTCATCAGATCCGCGCCGTCCATATTCTCAGGAATCGGCAGTCCAGCCAACGAGAGTATCGTAGGCGCAAAATCGATATTTCCGGTCAGTGCATCAGTTCGCAAGGACTTTCCTGAATTTGGCTGGCGCGGATCGAAAATGATCAATGGCACCCGGCTGGCTTCCTCGTAGGGAAGCACCTTGGAGCCGTATCCGTGGGATCCACAGAAAAAGCCATTGTCAGAGGTGTAAATGATCACCGTGTTATCGGCCAGACCCTGAGCTTCCAGCTCCTCGCGAATCATTCCCACCGCCACATCAATCGCATGGATCTGCTGGTGATAGGTGGCCATCACCTCATCATATTTATCCGAGTAGTTCCACTGGTGGAAGCGCACGAACTGGCGCCCTTGCTGGCTTTGTTTGGAAAAATGTTCGCCATTTTCACGACCGTAGTTCTCTGGCTTCTTGAAGGTTTTTCCGGCATAAACATCGTTGAACCGGGGATCAGCGACCGCCGGTTTGTGGGGAGCCTTAAAGCTGATGGAAAGGCAGAATGGCTTCTCCGCCTTCGCGTTGTCCCGAATGAAATCCCTTCCGAAAGCCCCGTAAGAGAGAGTGGAATGCGGAAATTCTTCGGCGTAGGCCGCCATCGATTTATTTTTCTTCGTGGCGTATTCCGTTTGCCCCGGGCCGCCTCCCCAGCGATCAAAATCGCCGGATGGGAGCGGGAGTTTTTTACTATCCGGTGACTCCCTCAGCTCGAAGCCGAATTTCCCCGCAAAAGCAGTGGTGTAGCCGGCATTACGCAGCAGAATAGGATAAGAGCTTTTCCAGATACCTGTGAGCATCTCGCCGTGCTCGAAATTACAGCCGGTTTTATACTCATACATCCCGGTCATCACCGTGGCGCGGGAAGCCATGCAGATGGCGGTGGTATCGTAATGATTATCGAATGCCATCCCATCCTCCGCCAGCTTGTCGAGGTTCGGCGTTTTTACATCCGGGTTACCATAGCAACCCATGGTGTAGGTGCTTTGATCGTCCGACATCAGGTAAATAATGTTCGGCGGAGCGGCATGCGCGAATCCCGCCGAGAGGAAGGATAGCGCTAGGAAGATGGGGTTTTTCATGGATTGACGAAGATAACGACGACACCGGAAGGCAGGGCTATTTCTCCCCGATGTCTTCCGTGAACGTGACCTTGATCACGGTATCGTATTCATTCAACGGTGCTTCCGGCAGGGAAACTTTCAAATCTCCTTCAGTTTGGGAAATTTCTGCTTTCTCGCCATTTGCCAGATAGGTGGCTGATTCAGCATTTGCGGAAAGTCCACTGATCGAGATCTCACCGGATTCCGGCCACTCGAGCACATGGAGGTAGAGTGTTTTCCCATCCTTGCTCACGGAGCAATCCCCCCATTCCGGAATTTCCGGCAAAGGATTGCGGCGTGTCCCATAGATCGACTCTCCGTTCGCCTTCAACCAATCGCCGAGCACTCCGTAGAGCCGAATTGCCTCCGGATCGAGCTCGCCGTTACCCATCGGCCCGTTGTTCAGAAGATAGTTTCCGCCAACGCAGATGGTGCGCACCATGCGGTCGATCAATTCCTTCTCCGTGTGATAGTAGCAATCGCCTTTCGTCTTGTAGCCAAAGGATGAGCTGACGCTATCCGGAGATTCCACATAGAGAGGCAGCTTCATGCTCGGCACTTCCTTGTCGGCAATGGAAACATAGTCATATAGCGGGAGATACTGCTCTTCGATCACGCTGCGTCCGGAGTGGATGATACGGGAGTTGATCACACAATCCGGGCGATGCTTCCTCACTGCGTCACTGAAGAGCTTGGCGCGCTCAGTGGTCATTTCCGATGGAGTATCGAACCAGATCAGATCAATCTCATAGTTCTTCATGAGCTCTTCGACCTGGGGGAGACTTTTCTCCGTGATGTATTTATCCATGTCCGGCTTGAAATCCTTCGGAAGATCCGGGTGGATGATCGCGCGATGTCCGTCGAAGCGCGGCTTGATGAAAGGCGCGTCCGGCTCGTCCCAATCCTGAGCATGGGAATAATAAACGCCGAACTTCAGGCCATTGCGATGGCAGGCCTCGCTGAGTTCCTTGATGATATCTCTCTTGAACGGCGTGTAGTCCACGATGTTGTAATCGCTGACCATTGAATCGAACAACGCGAAGCCGTCATGATGCTTCGCGGTAATGACCACGTATTGGATTCCGGAATCCTTGAAGGTTTTCGCCCATTCATCCGCATCGAATTCCGCCGGATTGAATTTGGCCGCCACATCGTGGTATTCCTCGGAAGACATTTTCGCCGAGATCTGTATCCACTCGGAATACCTATGCTCGTTGCCGCGGCCTTTGTATTCGCCTTCAAGACTGGAATATACGCCGAAATGGATGAAAGCACCGAACTTGGCGTCACGGAACCACTTGTCCAAACGGGCATCGGAATCAGGCGTCTGCTTGAGATCCTTGTCAAAGCGATGCTCGAAATCCATCGAAGGATCAGGCGCTTCATCGGGTTCGGTGCCAGTTTCCACACCTTGGGAAACCAAGGTGGTCAGCGAGACGATGGAGAGAATTTTCAGGAGGTTTTTCATAAAATTTACTGTATTTGAAATGGTTCGGGGAGTGAAACGCTAATTTCACTCCACCACCGGCAAAATGGCCGATCTTGATCTATTTGGACTTTGCTTTGGGCTTGGATTTTTTAGCACGCGCCGGAGAACAGCAACTCTCGATTGCTTCAGTGGGCAGTGAATTTTTCCAGGCATCGATCTTTTCCGTCAGCTGCTGGACGACTTCCGGAAACTCTGCGGCGAGGTCGTTTTGCTCGGCCCAATCCTTTTCCAGATCGTAAAGCTCCACTTTATTCAGCTCCTTGTTGATCAGGAGCTTCCAGCGACCCTCATGGATACCGAGCGAAGGCCAGGTGTAGTCCTCGGAAACGCCGCCGCGCCACTCCCAGAAAATTGGTTTCTTTCTCTCGAATTTTTCACCTTTGAAGGCGGCGAGAATGTTTTCACCATCAGGCTCGTATCCGGCGGGAAGATCTACTCCACCTGCCGCGAGGAAGGTTGGCAGGAGATCAACAGCAGTGACCACCGAAGTTTCGTCGGTTTTGCCGGCTGGAACCACTCCCGGCCAGCGGACGATGAACGGCACCCGGATACCACCGGAAAATAGTGATCTCTTCTCGCCCTTCAGGCCCGCGGTTTCACCAACTGAATAGAAATGCCCAAGGCCACCGGTGTCCTTGTGCTCTTTCGATGGCTTCGAGGATTCAGGTCCATTGTCTGTGGAGAAAACCACTAGTGTATTTTCATCCAAATCGAGCTCCTTGAGCAGCTTCAGGATGCGTCCTACGCCTTCATCACCTTCCGCGATAACGGACGCATATACCCTCTCCTGCTCATTGAGTCCCTTGAATTTCTCCAGATATCGCTCCTGCGGGTAATGGGCGGTGTGCACCTCGTGCAGCCATAGATTCACGAAAAATGGCTCATCCTTGTTTTCACGGATGAAATTCTCCGCGTGATCCACTGAGGCCAGGCCCTCCTTCTTGATTTCGTTCTTTTTCGAGCCATTGAAGGTCGCGAATGCATCGTAGCCGTAGAGGTCCTCAGTAGGTCCACGTCCCAAATGCCATTTCCCGAAATGTCCGGTCTTGTAGCCCGCTTCCTGCAGCATCCGCGCGACCGACGGCCCCTCCGGATCCATCCAGTCCGGCATTCCCCTGCCCGCGTTGGATTGAATTCCTGCAAAGTGTTGATGGATAGCCTGTCTGGCCGGGAACTGTCCGGTCATGACTGCCACCCGGCTGGGGGAACAAACAGGACTGTTCACCGTGAAATTCGTAAAATCCGTTCCCTCGGCCGCCATGCGGTCCAGGCTCGGGGTATCACAGAATGTGCTCCCGTGGATCCCTATATCGCCGTATCCCCAGTCATCCGCGAAGATGAAAACGATGTTCGGCTTTTCCGCAGCGAAACCGCAGGCGCTGGAAAGCAGGGAGATAGCTGCGCCTAGGGCTGGCGCTTTTAAAATTCTTCGGGTCAGGTTTTTCATAAAGATTTGGGATTTCTCATTCGGTTTCCACCCATTCAGGCGGTTCAGAACGAAATTCGTAGAGGGTCATCCTACCTTGCGATACAGTCCCTCACATACATATTTTTCATCAAGGTGAATGAAAACTACCAGCGGCTCTCATTCAACCTTACGGATGTACGCGATATATCTGGAATATTCTGCCGATAAGGAAATGGATGACCCAGCTGAGCCGTAGGCACGATCTCGAGAAGGAACGACCAATGGTGAAAGCTAAGATCAACCGGCGCTCCGAGGTATTGAGGATCAATATTCCGTCGTCGCGCCCTTGGTTTAATTCCAAAATAGATTTCAGGTATCGGCAGGCAACGCTGTGAAGTACGGCTCGACGCGTTTGCTATTTCCAGTACCAGCGCAGGAAGATAGAAAGCCGCGCAGATGAACGAGGAATTTCGAAAATTGAAGGAAGACTCATTGGCTCTCATGGCCGGGGGATTTTCCTTTCTCCAAAGCAAAAATTTCCGGGAGGCAGAGCATTGCTTCCGCGAAGCTGCAGTGATGCGCGATCAGATGCCGTGGAAGGAAGACGCGGAGGCGGCCTGGATGCGGGCGGCGTCCTGGATCAATCACGGGGATGCAATCATGCGGGACGGAGTCTCAAGCCGTCCCGGAGATGCATTGGAATCCATGAAAAAGGGAATCGAGTCTCTGAGGTATGTGGATCTCGGAGCTAATCCTGCATTTCCCGAGCAAAAGGCATTGGCGCTGATCCATCAGGGCACACTCCATGGAGAAATGGACAATTTCTCCGGGGCGCAAACCGCGTTTTCCGAGGCGGAGCTTCTCCTCCGTGAGCACGGCGACACGACACGGGTGGAGAGCCGTCGGCTCGCGGGGATGTTGATGGTGAACCGTGCCCGGATTCACCTGAAGGAAGGATCGATCAGGAATGCCGTTTCCGATGCGCGCCTGGGAGTTGGAATTCTCAATTCGGCAAATGACCCCGGGGCGGCCGTGCGGGCCAGGGCGGTATTTTGCGAAGCATTGGCTGAATTGCTGGAGATTCCCGATGGGTTGAATGGGGTGGAAGACTGGATCGCGGAGGCGACGGATGCTGTAGAGGAGGCCATGGGAATTTTACGTAAAACCGGAACAACCGAAGATGCAGCGGCGGATCTGGTGCGCTATGGCGCAAGGATTTACCGGGTGTGCCAGCCAGCCTTTCTGGGAGAATTCCTGACGGAATGGCTTTCCGGAAACGGCCCTTTGGCGGCAGATGAAACTTTGAAGAAAGAGATGCTGGGAGAACTCCTCCTAGCTAAGGTGGAGCTGGAAAAGAACGTTCTCCGCCGGGCGCATGAAACCGGATACGTTCAAAGGCAGACAGAGATTTTAAAGAAGTTGCAGGCTGGCGAAGCTGCTCTGGAAAAGGGATAAGCAGCTATGAGTCTACCACCTCTCGATCAAATTCCACCGGATGTCGTTTCGGTGGATGATTATCTGGCACTGGCCAGGGAAAGAATGAATCCCGCGGTTTGGGCATACCTTTCCGGCGGGGCGGCGGATGAGATTACTCTGGAAAAGAATATTTCCGCTTTTCGTGACATTGAGATCATTCCGCGGTTGCTGGAAGATTTCCAGGGAGCACACACGCGGGTGGATTTGTTCGGCAAGAGCCACACACACCCTATATGGGTGGCGCCCACGGCATTTCACCGGATGTTCCATGAGCAGGGAGAAATCGCGACGGTGCTGGCCGCTTCCGCGATGGAGGCAGGAATGGTGGTGAGCACCCAGGCAACGTTTCCTCTGGAGGAAATTTCCCGCGAGGCGAGCACCCCGCTCTGGTTCCAGCTCTACATACAGCCGGATAGGGAATTCACGCTTGATCTGGTGGCTAGGGCTGAAGTTGCCGGTTATGAAGCACTGGTGGTAACGGTGGACGCACCCCTCGGCGGCATGCGGAATCGTGAACAAAAAGCGGGCTTCCGCCTTCCTCCGGGCATCTCAGCGGTGAATCTGGAAGGCATGAAACAGCTAGCACCGGCCGAAACTGTTTTCGGCAGCGAGCTAGTGAATGCCGCGCCCACCTGGAAAGATATCGAGTGGCTGGTTGGCCGGACGAGATTACCGGTTCTATTGAAAGGTGTCCTGTCACCAGCCGACGCCTGGCGGGCGGTGGAATCAGGAGCTGGAGGAGTGATCGTTTCCAACCATGGGGGGCGGACACTGGATACCGTCCCATCTACAGTGCGGATCCTGCCGGCAGTGGTCGACAAGATCGAGGGGCGGGTGCCCGTCCTCTGCGATGGCGGAATCCGGCGTGGAACTGATATTTTCAAGGCCCTTGCCCTGGGAGCAAGCGCGGTAATGGTCGGGCGTCCGTGCCTCCACGGTCTCGCTGCGGCGGGAGCGGTGGGCGTGGCCCATGTCCTGAAAATCCTGCGCACCGAGCTGGAGATGGCGATGCTGCTGGCAGGAACGCCAACGGTTGGAGAAATCCGCCGGGAGTGTGTCACATTTCCGCCCACTGGCGGAGAAGGTTATGGTAAACACCAGTGAGCTGGACGGTGGATTGCTTGATCGCTTCTTCGTCCGGTAGGGAGCCGGCGAGGCGCTGAATGGCGCAATCTAGATCGAATAGCTGGGTCCGCTGATCATCGCTGCGGATCATGCTCTGCAGCCAGAAAAAGGAGCAAAGCCGGGCACCACGGGTGACGGGCGTCACGTGATGAAGACTCGTGGACGGATAGAGAACAAGGTGGCCAGCGGGAAGTTTCACGGATTTCGAGCCATAGGTATCTTCGATCACGAGCTCGCCGCCATCGTATTCATCCGGATCCGCGAAAAACAGGGTGCAGGAGAGGTCGGTGCGGATTCGTTGTCCATTGGGAAGGTTGCGTATGGCGCCGTCCACATGTGTGCCGAACTGTTGGCCGCCCGAGTAGCGGTTGAACATCGGCGGAAGATAATGGAGTGGAAGCGCGGCGGACATAAACAGTGGATTTTCCGAAAGAGCCTTGAGGATGCCCTGTCCGGTCTCGATCGCTGCCGGGTGGCCTGCGGGAACCTGCATGTTGTCCTTGGCCTGTGCGGCCTGGTGGCCGGCGGTCTTCTTTCCGTCTTCCCAAATGGCGCTTTCGAGTTTTTCGCGGCAATGTGAAACTTGGCCAGGGGTTAGGACATCGGGAATACAGAGGATCATAGCTTATTTAGGTAAGTAAATTCAGTAGAGTCACAAAACCGCCGCCAATTCATTGTGGAACCGGCGGCGGGTGTGTTTTGCGGAAAGATTTCTCCCTCCGGGATTCGATTAAAACTCCCAATCGGCGCTCAGAACGAAGGTCCGTGGCGGGCCGGCAACGGCGCGTGTGGCAGGCCAGTTTGTGGTGACCGCGTAGAACTCGTCGAAGACGTTGTCCACATTGAGGCGTAGCGTAACGTTCTCTGTTACATCATAGGAAACCATCGCGTTGAACACGATGTATGAAGGCAGTTTCCCGTAGCTTCCGTTGGGAATGATTCGGTCGTGGTCATCTGTCCGCCCAACGAATGATGAGCTGACGTATTGCATACCACCACCGAGAGTGATGCCATTGTTCAGATTATAGGTCGTCCAGAGATTAGCCGAGTAGTTTGGAGTAAAGGCGAGTTCATCTCCATTCACGTTTGTCCGGTCTGCGAAATCACCCTCCGGGCGTCCCGAAACATCACGGAAATCATCGAAATGATCACGCTCGGATGTCATCGCAAGGAAGCCACCGAAGATATCCCAGTTATCGGTGATTTGACCAGCAACACCGAGCTCGATTCCCGAAAGATTTTGCTCCCCTTCTCCGATGATCATGTCCCGCCCGTCTGAAATGGCGATATTCGTGCGGAGCGTGTGGAACACCGCCGCAGTGGTGGAGAGGCGGCCATCATAGAAATCCCATTTGGTGCCAACTTCGTAGTTCCAGTTGAGCTGGGTATCGGCGTTCGGGCTGTTTACCCCTGATCCAGCTCCCGGGAAGCCGTTGTTTCCGGTCCGGGACGCGTCAGGGTTGGAGAGGAAAGCGGCCGGTGGAAGAGCTGATACGCCTACCGCACCATAGATACTTCCGTTTTCTCTGGGCTTGTGAATGAGTCCGAGTTTTCCGGTAACGTAGGTATCGTCCTTCGAGAAGCTAGGAACCTCCGGAGTGGCCGGCGTATTTGTCAGATCCATGCTGTAGTGCTCCGCACGAAGACCTGCAGTGAGCTGCCACTGATCGCTGAACTCGATGGTATCGTAGAAATAAGCAGCGATGGTGTCGATTTCGACTTCAGAGAACTCGGTGGCAGAACCAACGAAGTTCCCGGTGGCACGATTCGGAGCTGAACCTGTCACTGAAATTGGAGCTCCGGTGCCCGGATCGGTAACGGTATCAAAACGATCCGCGTCCGCAGTTTCCCGGCTGATCTCCAAGCCGGTGGCGATGGTGTGTTTGATGCTGCCGGTTTCAAATTCGAAGGCGTAGTTCGTTTGATTGGCGAAAAGTGTATTCTCGCGCCCATAGCCCAGCTGACTGGTGGTGACCAAACCGGTGGCAGGATCATAACCGGAGGGAATGGTGAAAATAGAATCACGTTCTGTCCGCGAAATCCGGGAAGTGTTCGTGAGGATTCCTCCATTGGCAAACTCGTGGCGGAAGATCGCGGTAAGGCTATCGCTCATCGTGTCGTCATAGTCGGAGGAAAGGCCGTAGAAATTGTTCCGGTTATCGGCGGAAATCGTCGGATCGTAGTTTAGCGTTCCTTCGAACATCGCCGCAGGCACGCCCCAGTCTGGCAGATCGTGGCTTTCGAAGTGCTGGTAGGAGATTGTGAAGGTGGTAGGTGTGCCGAGTCCTGTCGTGAAAGTCGGGGCCAGCCCCCATGAGTTCAGCTCCGCTACCTCGCGCCCATAAACGCCACCATCCTGTAACAGCGCGTTCAAACGGAATGCAGAGCCGGGCAGCACGGAATCGCCCAGATTTTGATTCCAATCCAAAGTCTGACGGAAGAGGCCATCGCCTCCGGATGGAGCGTATCCGTAGCTGGTGCTGCCACGTAAGAAGTCAGTATCCTGCGCGGTTTTCGAGACCAGGTTCACGTAGCCTCCCGCTCCGCCGCGGCCGTTGTCCGCCGCTGGACCTTTCGCGATCTCAACGCGCTCGATATTGAAAATATCGCGGGCATAACTGCCGGAATCACGGATACCATCCACATAAACACTGCCGGATGCATCCGTTCCACGCAGGCTGAAATTACTTCCCGGAGAGCTGGCAAAACCGTTTTCACCTGCATTGAATGAGATTCCGGGAGTATTTTTCAAGACATCCCTGAGGCTGCGGGCAGCCTGCTGCTTATAGATTTCTTCAGGCACCACATTGTAGGTCTGAGGTGTATCGAGTAGAGGTGCCGTAGCTTTATCCGAAGTTAGCTTTGCAGCATTGTATGCGCTTCCGTTTTCACCCGTGACCACGGTTTCAGGGAGAAGGTCCACCCCATCTCCGGAGGAAATTGCATCAGCATTATTCGGGTCATTGATAGTCTGGGCAGCGCTTTGGGCAGCTGTGAAAATGGCCGCAAGTGCGATGGCGTCGCGGGTAATGGTAACGTTTTTCGAGGAGGCGATTATATTGTCTTTCATACTAATTGAGGCAAACTAGATGCTGTTGAGAATGGGTCTCAATACAACTCGCTGTAAAGTATAACCGCCAATTATTAGCTATGCCAAATATCTGTGGCATGCAGGGGAGGAAAGATAAGAAGCATGCTACTACCAGGAAGGATGCTCTGAGCAAGAGTTGAACTCTTGCCCAGTTAAACGAAAAAAGACCTGCATAAAATTGCAGGCCCAAATGGCGGAGGGGGTGGGATTCGAACCCACGGAACCCTTACGAGCTCTCTAGTTTTCAAGACTAGCGCAATCGACCACTCTACCACCCCTCCGTTTTAGGATGCTTCGCGTGGAAGTTCGTCGGATATGAACTGGGAGACAGCCGGTATCAAGCCGAAAATTGCGCGCGAACTCGGGATTCTCCGGAAATTTCAGCTTAGTTTTTCTTTTTACGTTCCAGACAGAGAATAGATCTGCCCGGAAGCTTGAAGATTCCATCGATGGATATTTCCCGGAATTTCGAGCTATTGCCTTCAAGCAGATAGCCGGCCCAAGAACCGGAAGGCAGGATCAAATCACGATCCATGGCCCCCTTGTAGACTAGTAACAGCGACTTCTGATCCTGTGTGGTGAGTGCGGAGAGAGACTCAGGATCAGTTGTCTGAAACGCGGCACAGAGACCGGAAAATCGGATATTGAGTATATCGTGGAGTTGGTGAAATGCATGGCCATCCTCCTGCTCGTCTATGCTTGGGGAAAAACCGTTCATTGAAACGAAAGCCGTTTCCGCACCATGAAGAAAGGCCCTGATCAAAAACCAGGTATTCGGAACCAGCTCCGTAACTCCTCCTTTTTGATCAGAGTCTATATCGGAAATCAGCAGCGGAATGCGGCGTGAGACGGAATTCTTTTTCAGGTGTCCTTTTATCGTATAGATAAACTCCGTGCCCTGACGGATATCGGCCTGAATTGCATAGAAATCGAGGGCCGGGGCAGTCATGGCGATGAACTGATCGTGAAAACCTGAGTCCGGTGAAATAACCGCAGCGATCGCTCCGATTTTCGCCTCGGGATGATTTTTTCTGATTTCCTCTGCCGTGCTGAGATAGATTCTCGCCAATTCGGCGACTCGGTGGATTTTCTTCTTATCCACCAGCTCGTGATAGTATTTTCCTTCCGGCCGATGGAATAACTCAAGAAAGACGCGGCCCTTTGCTTGAGGACTTTCCAGAACTACCCCGGACAAACGGGTGACCAGCTCGGAATAATCCTGCTTGCTGGATTCGTCCAGATACCCGTCGCCATCGGCATCCATCTCGTCCGGCCATCCCGGGAAATTCAGGATGATCTTCGCGGTTTTTCCCTTCTCAAGAAAACTGGCAACCATCTCCCGGCAACTTTCCTCATCCCAATTCCTCAAAGTGACCCTAAGCACACATGAAGGAGGGATTTCCCCCGGATCTACGGCTACCGGGAGATTGTATCCCCATGCCTCCGAACCATTCCTGAAGTCCGAGATTGCCCGGGTAGGGTCGATTTGGAGAGCTTCCAGCGAGGTCAGCAGCGAGTCCTTATTCTCGATTTCATGATCAGCGAAAAGTATGCAATCGATCGAAACAGGGACACCTTCTCCTTCTATTTTATGAAAAACGAGAGATTCAGGAAGGTCAGCCGGCCTAATTTTGCCCAGATGAGACCAGCTGAAACCTGATTCATTGGAGCTATCGGTAAGGGATCCGGAAATTATACCACCACCCGGAGCCGAGATAGCAATTCGGCCGCCCTTCTTTCTCACCCAGATCGAAAGAACTCGGTCGGATTCTGGAATCTCACAATTCAGCGCAAAGGCTTCGATTTCGTTTCCTGACTCGATTGCCGAGAAATTAGAAGCCCCCGTGTCAGATACGGTCTGTCCGTTGAAATCGCAATTCTCGGCCTCTTTGAGTAACGTGAGGGGAGGAGAGACAATCTCGACCGGCGGCGGCTCCAGGCCTACCGGGATATTCTGGAAATACTCGTAGGCTGCATAAACCGCCAAAATACATAGGAGTGAGATGCTTAATATACCACGCAGAGAAGACGCACCCTTCAGCAGGGTGCGTCTCTGTTCACTTGGGTGGGTTTTTTTCGAATCTTTGATAATAGTTTATCAGAAATGGATGGCGTGGCCTTCCGCGGCGAGAGTCGCCTCATGGATGACCTCCGACATGGTCGGATGCGCGTGGATCGTTGCGTGGATCTCATCGATTGTGAGTTCCTGATCGAGCGCCAGCCCCATTTCAGCGATAAGTTCGGTAGCGTTGTCTCCGATGATGTGCGCGCCGAGAAGTTCACCGTGTTTCTTACCGTAGAGAAGCTTCGTGAAACCTTCTGTCTCGGAGGCGGCAACAGCCTTGCCGATTGCGACGAATGGGATTTTTCCGACAACGTATTCGATGCCTTCTTCCTTGAGCGCTCGCTCGGTTTTGCCAACGGATGCAACCTGCGGATGGCAGTATGTGCAGCCCGGGAAATTCTTCACCTTGCGTGGTTTGAAGCCTTCAACAAAGAGACCGTCGACACATTGGAATGCCTCGAACGAAGCTACGTGGGCAAGCCATGGCGGTCCGTTGATATCGCCAATGGCGTAGACACCCGGAAGGCTTGTTTCATAGCGATCACCGACGACGATGTAGCCGCGATCAAGCTCCGGCTGGTGTCCACCGGGAAGGACTGGCTCAATGCCGATTGCCACAAGGCAGACTTCCGCGGAAATGGTTCCGTTTTCCTTTGGTCCTTCAACTGTGATTTCCACGCGATCGCCGTGATCGACTGTATTGGTGACCTTGGTTTTCGTAAGGCAGCGGATGCCTTGTTTGGTGAGAGATTTTTCAAGTGCTTCACCAACCTCTGTATCTTCTACAGGAAGGATGTGATCCTGCATCTCCACAACGGTGACCTTGGTGCCGAAGGCGTTGTAGATGTAGGCGAATTCGATACCGATAGCGCCGGCACCAATGATGATCATTTCCTTCGGCTGCTCCGCGAGAACCATGGCTTCCTTGGAGCCGATGACTGATTTCCCGTTGAACGGAAGCGGTGGAAGAGCGCGTGACTTACAACCGGTGGCGATGATGATGTTCGCCGCCTCAAGTGTTTGCTTGGAGCCGTCGTTCGCTGTCACTTCCACTTTGCCTTCGGAAGGAATGGCACCGAAACCACGGATGTAGTCGACCTTGTTTTTCTTGAAAAGGAATTCGATACCACCTGCGAGGCGATCGGAAACTTTGCGTGAGCGACCTACCACTGTAGGCCAGTCATAGGAAAGACCATCGATCTGCAGGCCCATTTCGCCGGCCTTGTGCATCAGGGTCTGGTAAAGCTCGGCATTCTTGAGGAGAGCTTTGGTCGGGATACAACCCCAGTTGAGGCAAGTGCCGCCGGCACGGTCCATTTCCACGCATGCAACTTTTTTACCATGCTGAGCCGCGCGAATCGCAGCGACATATCCGGCAGGGCCGCCACCAATAACAATAAGATCGTAAGCCATAATTTTTTCTAAAAGCGAGTTCGGGAGGAGACTGGATTGCGGGGGTGGGATTGTCAAAGAGGGAAAGCCTAGGAATCAAGGAAAGTGCTGATCCTTCATTCATTCCAGCCATGAACCCGCCCGGCCGTTTTCGGAAAGAATATACCTCCGGATCTTCTACCAATAGAAAAGGCCGGGGAGTTTAATCCCCGGCCTTTCTGAAAATCGAACACCTGGTCCTGAACTTACTTCGAGGCAGGAATTTTCATGGTGAGCACCTTCTCCACAATACGGCGTGGATTCGGAAGTTGCTCGTTTTCGATGTGCTTGGAGTAGATGGCCGGTGCATCAATGGTGCAGACGCGCTTGATCGGTGCATCGAGCTCATCGAATGCGTGCTCCTGGATGAGGTGGGAAACCATGGCGGATACACCTCCGAAGGGCTTGGACTCATCGACGAGAACCACGCGGTGGGTCTTCGCTACAGTTGCGAGAATCGCATCCACATCAAGCGGGCGGATGGAGCGGAGATCGAGAACCTCCGCGTTGATGCCATGCTCTGACTGGAGCGTTTCAGCAGCTTCGAGAGCCTGGAGAACTGAGCGACCGTGCGCGATGAGGGAAATATCGGTACCTTCACGCTTGATGTCCGCTTTCCCGAGAGGGATCACGAAATCGCCGTCCTCAGGATCAGGAACCTCACCCTTCATTCCGTAAAGGATGGTGTTTTCCATGACATAGACAGGGTCATTGTCGCGGATCGCGGCTTTCATGAGTCCCTTGGCATCCGCAGGAGTGGCCGGGGAGCAGACTTTCAGGCCGGGGAAGGCAGCGAAAAGTCCTTCCGGAATGTGGGAGTGGGTGGCGCCGACGTTGGTTCCGCCATTGGCAGGACCACGAACTACGATCGGGCAGCTGCAAAGGCCACCGGACATGTAGCGGACATTGGCCGCGTTGTTTACCAATTGGTCAAAGGCGACGGAATGGAAGGACCAGAACATGAGCTCCATCACCGGACGGATGCCGAGCATGGAGGCACCTACGCCCATGCCGATGAAACCTGCTTCCGAAATCGGGGTATCAACAATTCGTTTGTCTCCCCATTTCTTCCAGAGGCCTTCGGTGACTTTGTAAGCGCCGTTATATTCGGCGACTTCCTCACCCATGATCACGACGTTTTCGTCGCGGGCGAGTTCTTCGTCCATGGCTTCGCGGAGGGCTTCACGGTAGGAAAGTGTGCGCATGATTTTCTGGGAAAAAGTTTAGTAAAAAGTTGGGATGAAATTATGAGAAGAAGTGATGACCGATTTTCGAGGCTTCGGTATCGTTATCGGTTTCCCAATAAACATCGGTGGAGATGTCCGCGATGGTCGGAGCAGGTGATTCCTCGGCGAATTTCACCGAAGCAGCAGCCTCTTCCTGGGCGGATTTGTTGATTTCCTTCGCCTGCTCTTCGGACAGCACGCCCTCGGCGAGAAGCTTGCGCTCGAAGACGGAGATCGGGTCGTGGTTGTCCTTGTAGTTCTGGATTTCCTCGGGAGTGCGGTATTTCTTGTGGTTCGCATCGGCGATGCTGTGGCCGTAGTAGCGGTACGTATCGATCTCGAGAACCGTCGGCTTGCTTTCATTGTGGGCGCGCTCGACTGCGATCTGTGTTTTGGCGCGGACTTCGTAGATATCGGATCCATCAACCACGTCCCACTCGATATCATAGCCTTCTGCACGCTGTGCGAGGCAACCCTGGTATGAGGATGACCGCTTCTGCGAGGTACCCATGGAGTAGCCGTTGTTTTCAATGATGTAGATTACCGGGATACCAAAAAGAGCCGCGATGTTGAGGGACTCATGGAAGGCGCCCTGGTTTACCGCGCCATCACCGAGGTAGCACATGCAGCAGCCCTTTTTCCCCTGATATTTCACAGCGTAAGCGAGGCCGAGACCGAGGGGCGTCTGCCCACCGACAATGCCGTGGCCTCCCCAGAAATTCTTATCGGGAGCGAAAAAGTGCATCGAGCCGCCCTTGCCTTTGGAGCAACCGGTCTGCTTGCCATACATTTCCGCCATGCACTCATTCATCCCCATGCCCACTGCGAGCGCGTGGCCGTGATCGCGATAGGCGGTGATGAAATGATCGTCCGCTCCGCCGAGCGAAATCGTGCCGACTGCTACCGCTTCCTGGCCGATGTAGAGATGAAGGAAGCCGCCCATTTTACCACCGGCGTATTGCTTCAGTGAGGCCTGCTCGAAGCGACGGATGCGAACCATCTGAGTATATAGCTCGATCTTTCTCTCAGGGGTGAGGGATTGATTGATTGGCGAGTTGGCGAAATTAAGTTCAGACATAGGTCAGCGGTTTTATGGGGAAAAATCGTTTATTGAGTAAAAGCTGGCGGTATTTCCGGCAAGATTTATCTGGCAGGCGCGTGTTGCGTATCCTTCTGAAGTGCTGGAAGCGAGAAACGGGCCGAAAGTAGGATGGCAGTGAAGATAACGTTCGCAACTGTCATATTTCTAAGAAAAACCCATGAAGGGATGGTGCTGCCGAGCGGACCGGCCCAAACAGATTGCCAGAAACCCTCGAGATTTTTCGCATACATCGGGCTGCCGATCCAGGCGAGGCCGTTGGTAATAAGATGGAAAGCGAGAGCAGCTCCCACGGAACCGAGAATGAGTGTGCCGAATTTTGCGCCCGAAATAGATTTTCCGAGAAGGTAGACGACTGCGAACGCGCAACCTGTGGAAAAAACCACCATTGGGGAAAGATAACTGCCGTTCCCCTCGATGAGGGCCGGGGCGGGATAGGTTACCAGCCAGGCCGCGAGTGGGATCGCCCATGAACGCCAACCGCTCAACATGACCGCACCACAGAAAAATAACGCGGCAAGCGGTTGGAAATTCGGGAATGATTCAGGCATCGCGCTACCGACGATGCGGAAAACGATGAGCAATGCTACAATAAGCACCAGAGGTAGATGGCGGTTCATGCGGGAAAACTACTCGCTGGAACGTGCTTGGGGCGAGGGGAAATTTTTCCTGTATCATTTTCGGAAGGTGAAAAATCCAGTGTGCTGGAAAATGTGGCTATTTCTCCGAGCTATACCACATGTAGTGGTAACAGCCTAAATAACTTGCGATTGCCCTGACTGAAGGCTTGCCAATATGAGGTGAACGCGGAAACTCCCCCTACGCACGAGTGTGCGATTCCTCATATGAAGTTCAGTATTTCCAAAGACGTTTTCCTGGAAGGTTTGCAAAAGGTTCAGCACGTGGTCAGCTCACGCACGACTCTGCCTATCCTTTCAAATGTTCTCCTAGTAGCTAAAGAAAACCGTCTGGTATTCACCACCACTGACCTTGATGTCGGCATTACAGGCTCCGTGGAAGCCACCGTTACCCAGGAAGGCGCAACCACACTACCGGCCAAGCGCTTGGTGAGCATCGTCAAGGAACTCCCGTCCAGTGAGGTAGAAGTCACCGTTGATTCCAAGAATTACGCGACGATCAAGAGCGGACCATCCACTTTCAAAATCATCGGCCTCAGCGATTCCGAGTTCCCTCCCCTTCCCGATTTCGCGGAAGCCAAGAGCTTCAAAATCCCACAACAGGAATTCAAAAACGGCCTCAAGAAAACATCTTTCGCGATCTCCACCGATGAGACCCGCTACGTTCTCAACGGTATCTTCGCTTCATTCCGCGAAGGTAAACTCGCCCTCGTGGCTACAGACGGCCGCCGTCTCGCAATGGCGGATATGGACCTTGAGTTCCCTGCCTCCCACGAAACAGATGTCATCATCCCTTCCAAGGCAGTCAGTGAAATCCAGCGCCTCCTCGGTGACTCCGGCGAGGTTGAGGTAAAACTCAGCGACAGTCAGATTTCCTTCACCGTTGGTGATACATTCCTCGCCAGCAAGCTGATCGAAGGAAACTACCCGAACTACCGCCAGGTAATCCCGGGTGACAGCAATGAGCGCGTAACCATCTCCCGCGAAGCACTCCTCGAAACCGTGCGCCGTGTTTCACTTCTCTCTTCCGATAAATCAAACTCCGTGAAACTCGTTTTCTCGGAAAACCAAATCGAAGTAACCGCGAACTCACCGGATGTCGGTGAAGCACAGGAAACCATCGAAGTTGGTTACACTGGCCCGGACATGCAGATCGCCTTCAATCCGGCATTCCTTCAGGCTCCCCTTCAGGCGCTAGATACGGAAAACGTTTATCTCGATCTCATCGATGAAATGAGTCCCGGCGTTCTCCGCATCGACGGATCATTCCTCTACGTGCTCATGCCGATGCGCGTCACCAACTGATTTTTGATACGATGGGAAGAGCATTCGAATGCAGAAGAAGAGCCAAGGAAACCCGCTGGGCAGCTATGTCCAAGCTTTTCCCGAAGCTGGCACGTTCCATCACGATCGCCGCGAAAAACGGAGGACCTGAGGTCGATTCCAACGCACCTCTCAGGGTTGCGATTCAGAACGCGAAGGCGGCAAACCTTCCCAAGGATAAAATTGAAGCAGCTATCAGCCGTGCGTCCGGAAGCGATGCTACAGATATCACGGAAGTCGCCTACGAAGCAAAAGGACCACATGGCTCCCTGTTTTTCGTGGAATGCGCAACGGACAATACCAATCGCTCGGTAGGCAATCTTAAGGTCATCCTCGGGAAAAATGGCGGAGACATTGCGCCAAGCGGCTCTCTGATCTTTATGTTTGAGCGGAAAGCGGTCATCGAATTCCCCGTCCCTGAAGGGAAAGAAATGGACGAAATCGAGCTGGAACTGATCGACGCCGGACTTGAAGAACTCATGGTTGACGAGGATACCGTGACCGTTATCGGTGATTACACTGCTTTCAATACTTTGACTGAAGCCATTGAAGGCATGGGGATTGAAATCGGCACCTCCGGATTGGAGCGGATTCCAACCCAGCCAATCGAGCTAAACGAGGCTCAGCTCGAAGAAGTTCAATCGCTGATCGACAAGATCGAAGAAGACGATGACGTGCAGACGCTCTTTACGAACCTTGCATAAACAAAAACGGCCGCCCGCAATTGTGGGCGACCCTTGTGATTCAGACTTGCGGCCATTTCATCGAAATGACCGCATTTTCCATTTAAGCCACAGAGAAGCTGGCAGCTTGCTCGGGAGTGAGCTCGATGACCTGCCACGGAAGGCCATTCTGATTGAGGTCCTCCATGAAGCTATCCGGATCGTGTTGCTCCATATTCCAGACACCCGGCTTGCTCCAGCCACCGGTGAGGAGCTGTTTCGCGCCGATCATCGCTGGAACGCCAGTGGTGTAGGAAATCGCCTGTGAGCCTACTTCCGCAAAACATTTTTCGTGATCGCAGATGTTGTAGATATAGATCGCCTTCGGCTGGCCATCTTTGACGCCGGTGATGACGTTTCCAATACAGGTGCGGCCCTTGGTTGTTTCACCGAGATCTCCAGGATTCGGAAGCACAGCTTTGAGGAACTGGAGCGGCACGATTTTCACGCCGTTGTATTCCACTTCGTCGATGCGGGTCATACCCACATTTTCGAGAACCTCAAGGTGCTTGAGATAGTTCTGTGAGAAGGACATCCAGAACTGCGCGCGCTTGATGGTGGGAATATGTTTTACCAGCGATTCCAACTCTTCGTGATACATACGGTAGATCTCGTAGGTGCCGACTTCCTGCGGGCAGGTGAAGGTCTGGTGCTTCGACATTGGAGCTGTCTCCACAAACTGGCCTTCTTCCCAGTGGCGGCACTCTGCGGTAACCTCGCGGATGTTGATCTCCGGGTTGAAGTTAGTGGCAAAAGCGCGGCCGTGATCACCACCGTTCACATCGATGATATCGAGTGTGTGGATTTCATCGAAATAATGCTTCAGCGCGTATGCGGTAAAAATATTCGTCACACCCGGATCAAAACCGGAGCCAAGAAGAGCAGAGAGACCGGCTTCCTCGAATTTCTGCTGATACGCCCATTGCCAGGAGTATTCGAACTTCGCTACATCGAGTGGCTCGTAGTTCGCGGTATCCATATAATCGATACCTGCCTTAAGGCATGCATCCATCAGATTGAGATCCTGATATGGAAGGGCTACGTTGATGAGGAGGCTTGCTCCTGTTTTTTTGATGAGTTCGGCAGTCTCGTCGGAATTATCCGCATCCACCTTGGCGAATGCGATTTCCCGACCGACCTTTTCCTTCACGGATTCCGCGATGGCAACGCACTTGGAAAGTGTGCGGGAGGCTAGTGTGATTTCGCCGAATACTTCAGGAAGCATGGCGCATTTGTGAGCGACTACGCTGCCGACTCCGCCGGCTCCGATAATAAGAACTTTGTGCATATGTTGAGTGGAAAGATTGCGCGCCAAGTCAGCAGTGACTGGCGGGAAATGGCAAGGTTTTCGCAGGAGAAAACCCGAATCTATTCCACCCGGGAAAAACCTATTTCCCGATCAGCGAAGTCCCGCAGGTAGGGCATTCGCGTCCGATCAGCTGCAGGAAGGTCGGCAGAATTTTGAGGAAAAGTGAGTTCTTTCCGCCTCGGGAAAGTTGCACTGCCACCAGCTCTTCGGAGCATTCCGAATCCGCAGGTGAAAGAGAACTAACGTGGTATTCACCTGAAACAATCTCCCGGAGAAGGTAGGGCGAATCGTTCTGATGTTCGATACGGACCACGCCGTTTTCCGAGCGAAGTTCCACAAGACCGAGTGGTGGACCTGAATCCTCGGCTACCATTTCAGCTTTGATTTCGCGGCCCTCTTTCGTCGCGAAAACGAAATCACCGGTGAGCTTCCAGCCAGCCTGAACCGATAGCCACGCCAGCAATTGCAAGGCAGTGTTCCGGTTCTGTTTGTTGAACCTGATTTTCACGGATTCCAGCTCTCCGAGAATAGTCATCGCGGCGACATCATCGAAGAGGCCTGCGATACCCGACCGGACATGCCAGCAGCGTGTCCATGCGAGATCTTGTACGATCAGTGAGGTGTTACCCTCGACCGCTTCGTGGATGCGACTAAAACTTTCATGGACGCTTTCCCATGCGGAGCTATCGACGATCAGGCGATCCATGACGCTTGCAAGACGCTCCGTGAACACATCGGAGAGCTCCCCCTGCCACCAGAAGGTCAGCGGGAGATCGGAATTGAGATGGGCGAAAACTGTATTGCGGAAACGCCCTGGAACGCGGCCGGTAAGGAGGAAGGAAATCTGCTCGCAGCAGACTGATTTAGCCCCGTGGGATAGATGGCAGTGCGCGGTAATCCATGCACGGAGGCTGGGATCCGGCTCGCGATCTATTTCTACGAGAATCGCCCGGCAGGCATTCTCACGGGTAAGGTTATTGATGATACGTGAGTTCTCAAGGAGACCGCCACGCTTCTCTGTATAAACCACCAGGTTCATCAGAGAGGCATTGGTGCGCGCCTCGTCTTGCTCCCAGAGCTTGTGCAGCTCCTTATCGATATCTGAAATGGCTACTTCGGTGCCTAACTCGGGGCAAATGTCTGGAACAGTGGATGTCATAATATTTTCGGTATCCATGTTATCAAAGCCTGCGCCACGCGTTACCATCCTTCTTGATCATCTCGTCCGCTTCCTTGGGACCCCAGGATCCGGCTACAAACTCGGCCATCGGTGGCTTGTTGTCGGACTCATGCCAGGCGCGCTCGATGTGATCGATAAAGCGCCAGGCTTCCTCCACCTCATCGCGGCGGGCGAAGAGTGTGGCGTCTCCTGCCATTGCATCAAGAATGAGGCGCTCGTAGGCTTCAGGGCTGCCCTTTCCGAAGCTGGTGGAGTAATGGAAATCCATTTTCACCGGCTCAAGTCGGAGGCTGGTGCCCGGGATCTTGGATACCATGCGGAGTGAAATTCCCTCATCCGGCTGGATGCGGATGACGAGGACGTTTCCGCCCGGGACGCCACCGGGAAGCGCGCTGAAGAGCACGGATGGAGCGTCTTTGAAATGGATGGAAATCTCTGTGGATTTCTTCGGAAGGCGTTTGCCCATACGGATGTAGAATGGGACGTCGCTCCAGCGCCAGGTATCGATCATCAGACGGACAGCCACATAGGATTCGGTCTCGGAAGTCGGGGAAACACGGTCTTCCTCGCGGTAACCCGGGACGGCATTGCCATCGACGTGACCGGCGGTGTATTGACCGCGGATAACGTTTTCAGCGACTTTCTCAGGAGTATCCCACTGGCGGAGAGAGCGGATGACTTTCACCTTTTCATCGCGGACACCATCGGCGGAGAGATCCGTCGGCGGCTCCATCGCCACCAGGCTCAGGAGTTGCAAAAGATGGTTCTGAACCATGTCGCGCAGTGCTCCGGATTTCTCGTAATAGCCGCCGCGGCCACCTTCCATGCCCAGGTTTTCCGCGCAGGTGATCTGGATGTGACTGATGTATTTCCGGTTCCAGAGTGGCTCGAAAATGGCGTTTGCGAACCGCAGCACCATTAGGTTCTGAGCGGTCTCTTTCCCGAGGTAATGGTCGATCCGGTAAGTATCGCTCTCATGGAAAGTCTGGTTCACCACTTCGTTCAGATGTTTCGCAGTGGCAAGGTCTGTTCCGAAAGGTTTCTCAACGATAACCCGGGACCAGCAGCCTTCCTTCGCCTCGTTCAGGCCTGCGCCCTTGAGGTTCAGTAGAATGTCATCGAAAAATTCCGGTGCGGAAGCCACGTAAAATAGGCGATTGCCGTTTCCACCGCGGGCGGCATCGATTTCGTCCAAGCGTTTCGCGAGGGACGCGTAGCCGTCCTCGTCTGTAAATTCGGACTGGTGGTAGGTAACGCTCTCGATAAATTTTCCCCAGATTTCCTCGTCGTGGCCGCTGCGGGAAACTTTCTTGTTCAGCTCCTCGAGACCGGCGCGGAACTCATCATCAGCCTTATCACGACGGGCGAAACCGACGATGTTCACGCCGGTAGGAAGCTCGCCATCGACAGCGAGATTGTAGAGCGCGGGGATCAGCTTGCGATGCGTGAGATCGCCTGTGGCGCCGAAGATAACAACGGTGCACGGCTCTGGTCTGTTGCGGGAGACAAGGTCTTCACGGAAAGGATTATTCATAACTCGGGCGGAGCATCAACTGAGCCGGGCTATAGGAAAAGTCAAATCAGGTGACGAGAGAGTAAAGACATTCATGGAAGGAATGCATGGGATCTTCCATTCCCCTGCGGGCACAAGGGGTAGCAATGAATCAGACAAATTCCACGGCGCCGGCGGGTTCCGATAATTTTCCTGATTTCGGGTCGCTCGGAGCGCATTTCGGGTCATCTTTCCGCCATGTCTACTGCCAGTGAAAAAACTCATAGCACGGGAATCGGCTATCTTATGTGGGTCTTCGGATTCGCCGGGATGCACCGCTTCTATTACGGAAAACCGGTCACCGGAGTGATCTGGCTTCTCACGGGTGGCCTTTTTTTCATCGGATGGATTGTGGACCTTTTCCTTATTCCATCCATGGAAAGGCAAGCCGCCGGCCGCTTTACCGCCGGACCGTTCGACTACTCATTGGCGTGGGTGCTGCAGCTATTTCTGGGGATTTTCGGAATCCACCGGTTCTACCTCGGGAAAGTAGGCACCGGCATCCTCTGGCTACTTACCGGAGGATTATTCGGATTCGGCTGGCTATACGATTTCTGCACTCTCAATGAGCAGGTGGATGCCAGAAACAGGATTTAGGATATTGCCGCAGCTTTCTTCGCTTCTCTCTTATCAGAGAATTTCTGAACGAAAACGTAGCAGACCGGGATGAGGAAAAGGCCGATCATTGTGGAGATCGTCATCCCGAATACCACACCTGTGCCCATGGTGCTGCGGGATGCCGCACCTGAACCGCTGGCCAACATCAGCGGTACACAACCGAGGATGAAGGCAAAGGAGGTCATCAGAATCGGGCGAAGCCTGAGCTTGGCGGCCTCAAGGGCAGCTTGAAGCGTAGGCATGCCTTCTTCCCGTTTCATCTTCGCGAACTCGATGATCAGAATCGCATTTTTCGCAGCCAGACCGATGAGCATCACCAAGCCAACCTGGGCGTATACGTTCATCTCGAAATCCCGCAAAAGAAGCCCGGTGAGCGTGCCGAGAATCACGGTCGGGACTGAGAGAAGAACCGCGAACGGGAGTGACCAGCTCTCATATTGAGCTGCCAGAAGCAGGAATACGAAGATGATCGCCATCCCGAAGATAAGACCCGCCTGGCCTTCGGACTTTTTCTCCTGAAGCGTGAGTCCTGACCACTCATAAGCCACGTTTGAGGGCATCGTTGCCATAACCTCTTCCATCGCCGCAAGTGCCTGGGCAGAGCTGTAGCCCGCTGCTGGAGCCCCCATCATTTCCGCAGAGCGGTAGAGATTGAAACGGGTAGCGAAGTTCGGCCCCGACATTTTCGAGGTTTTCACCAGTGTGCTGAGAGGAATCATTTCCCCATCGTTGTTACGGACGAAGAATTTCCCGATATCATCCGGCTTGCTCGTGAATTCCGGTTCCGCCTGGAGAAACACCTTATAGACCCGCCCGAATTTCACGAAATCGTTCACGTAGAGTCCGCTGAGATAGGCTTGGAGAGTCTGGAAAACACTATCGACCGGCACTCCCAGAGTGCGTGCTTTTTCACGATCGAGCTCGATTTTAACCTGCGGGGTATTCGGCTGGAAAGTTGTGGAAACACGGCCGATTTCCGGGCGCTCCTCACATTTTGCGATGACATCGTTCACGTAGCCGGAGAGTTGCTCCACGCTGCCGCCAGACCGATCCTGAAGCTGCATGGTGAAGCCGGAAACACTTCCGTAACCAGGCAATGCGGGTGGCCCGAAGGCGAATACCCGAGCGCCGGGGATGGCGTAGAATTTCTTGTTCCACTCATCCGCTATTGCTTGAGCGGCCAGCTCCGGAGTGGCGCGCTCTTCCCAGCTTTCAAGCCCGATGAACATCATCGCGGCGTTCGGAACATTGAGTCCGTTGAGAATATTGAACCCGGAGAGCGCGAGGGCGGAGTCCACGCCTTCGGTATTGTTCACAATGGCTTCCACCTGTTCGAGAATTGCATCGGAACGCTGGAGGGAAGCCCCTTCCGGGAGCTCGATGGCAACGAAGAGGTAACCTTTGTCCTCATCCGGAATGAAGCCTCCGGGAACAAATTTCCCGAGACCCCAGATCGCACCGACCACTGCCACAAGAATCAGCATGGCAAAAGTAGCCTTGCCGGTGAGACGACCGACGATCCCTCCGTAGGTGCGTGTGATCCAATCAAAGAACGTATTGAATTTCCTGAAAAACCAGGCAATCGGCCCTTTTCCCGGAGTGGGTTTCCGCAGGAGCATCGCGGCGAGCGCCGGGCTAAGCGTAAGGGCATTGATCGTGGAGAAAATTACCGATACCGCGATGGTGATGGCGAACTGCTGGTAGAGAATACCTGTAACACCACCCATGAATGCCACCGGGACGAACACCGCGCAGAGAACCAAGGAGATCGCAACAATGGGTCCGGAGACCTCTTTCATGGCAGCCTTCGTAGCCTCGACCGGGGACTTCCCGTGCTCGATATGATGTTGAACTGCTTCTACCACGACGATGGCATCGTCGACCACAATACCGATGGCCAGAACGAGGCCGAACATCGTGAGTGTGTTGACGCTAAAGCCGAGCAAAGGGAATGCGATGAAAACCCCGAGAAGACCTACCGGAACCGTGAGCATCGGAATGATCGTTGCACGGAAACTCTGGAGGAAAATGAAGACAACAATCAGAACCAGAACAACCGCCTCGAAAAGCGTATGGACGATGGCCTCCATCGACGCGGTAATCGGCAAGGTGGAATCCAGGGTGATCTGGTATTCCATATCAGGAGGGAAACGTAGCTTCGCCTCTTCCAGGATCGCTTTGACGTTGTTGGCCGTTTCAATCGCGTTGGCTCCGGGCGCCAGATAAACACCGAGCGCACCCGCCGGTGCCTGGTTCAGCCGGGCGCGGAGTGCGTAGGTTTGCGCACCGAGCTCTACCCTGCCGATGTCTTTGATTTTGACCTGCGAACCGTCTGAACTGGAGCGGACGATGATTTCCTGGAACTCCTCTGGATCTTTCAGAAGACCCAATGCGCGGACGTTGTATTGGCTTTCCTGCCCCGGTGGCGCCGGCTCCGCACCGATGGAACCGGCGGGTGACTGGGCGTTCTGCTCTTTGATCGCACTGTAAACATCCTGCGGGGTGACTCCCAGTATTGCCAGTTTTTCAGGATCCAGCCAAATACGCATGGAATAGTCCTGCGCGGTGAAGTTTTTCACATCACCCACGCCGGAGACACGCTTGATCTGATCGACGAGATTGATATCCGCGTAATTCCCAAGAAAAACGCCATCATAGGTTCCCTTCGGCGAGGAGAGTCCGATCGCCATCAGGATGTCCGGGCTGGAGCGATTGACGACCACCCCCTCGGTCTTCACAGCTTCCGGAAGTTGCGCTTCAGCCTGGCCTACGCGGTTCTGCGTATTAACCTGCATGATATCCACATCCGTTCCGATATCGAAGGTGACGTTGAGCGTCATGCTGCCGTCATTCGAGTTGTAGGACTGCATGTAGAGCAGCTTGTCCACCCCGTTTACCTTGGACTCGATGGGAGTGGCCACGGATTCCATGACAGCCTCCGCCGCAGCGCCACGATAGGTGGTCTTCGCCTGAATAAGTGTCGGGGAAACGTTCGGGTATTCCGAAATCGGTAGTTGTGAGAGCGAGACCAAGCCAACGATCACGATCACGATGGAGATGACCATCGCGACAATGGGGCGACGTATGAAAAATTCAGCCATGGGATCGTTATTTGGTGGCGGGTTTCGGGCCTTTGCCGGCTTGCATGGCTGCCATCTGTTCGGAGGTCATTGCCGTGACCGCCGAGCCTTCGTGCACTTTCTGAAGTCCCTCCACCACGATGCTCTCGCCCGGCTCCAGGCCATCGAGGATCACGTATTTCGAATCCGTTTGTTCACCCACGGTAACGGGCCGCTGGCTGGCGGTCCCTTCCGAGCTGATTACCCAGACAAAGTTTTTCCCCTGAAGTTCAACCAAGGCTCTCTCGGGAATTTCGATGCTATCCTTCAGAGTGCCCAGATTTACCGAGACACGGGCGAACATGCCGGGGCGCAGGACTTTTTCCCCGTTGGCAAACTCCGCACGAATCCGGAGAGTTCCAGTTTTCGTATCCACAGCACGGTCGATGAAGACGAAGTGGCCTTCCTCCTCGTGCACGGTTCCGTTCGAAAGTGTAAGCGTAAGCGGGAGAGCCTCGATGTCGGAGCCGGTTTTGCGGCCCTTTCTCTCGGCGTTCAAATACTCCACCTCGCTGACATTGCAGTAGAACCAGATCGGATCGAGCGTGGACATGGTTGCGAGCAAGGTGGGCTCACCTTTTCCAACCAGCTCGCCGATGGATACGCTGGCAGCTCCGATCAAACCGGTGATGGGTGCGTGAATATCGCAGTAATCGAGGTCAAATTGAGCGGATTGGAGCTGGGCCTGGGCCGTGGAAACACCTGCTTTTCCTACATCCACGGATGCCAGGGCGTTGTCGAGATCCTGCTGGGGAATCGCCCTCTTTTCGGCCAGTGGCCGCAGGCGGTTCACATCCTTCTCATACTTGTTGAGAGCAGCTTTTGCCTCATTGAGCGAACCCTGTGCGGCCGCTAGCTTTTCGAGGTAAGGTTTCTTATCGAGTTCGAAAAGCAGGTCACCTTCCTTTACTTCCGATCCTTCCGTGAATGGAGTTTTGTCTACGAAACCTTCCACCCGCGCGCGGATTTCAACGTTCTGTGGTGAATCCAGCTGACCAATCAAAGTAGCTGATAGCGGAACCTCCGAGGTGACGATCTCCATAACTTCCACGATCGGCGGAGGTGGAGTAGTGGCTTCTGGCTTCTCACAAGCTGGAATCGCGAGTGCCGCGATCAATATGGGATGGACCAAGTAAATCTTCTTCCAGACGGAAGATAATGCAGGCTCTAAGGAATACGGCTTCAACGTGGGTATCTGTTAGAATTGTGATCTAAAATATCTTAAGTGAGCTAAACTCACTATTACTGACGGGAACCCTAAAAAAAAGTAGAGCCGAGCGAGGTCTAGGGGATCTGGGCAAAAGTTGCAATCTTTACCGTGTAAGGATCCAGTCACCCAGAGGGGCTCAAATACTTCAGGCAAAATGGACTTGAAGCATAGGGGCGACCGGTCAACATCGGCCCCATCCAGCAGAGAGATATCGGCTTCCCGCGCCCTAAGTAACTCATTTCCAGAGATATAAGATAAAGGAGCGGAAAAGATATATCGATAGCGTTCCCATTTATTTCGGAAAAAATATGAGATTTCCATTAAGTTACTTCCTTCTTGTCTCCGGAACAATGGCTCTGGGCTCATGTGTTTTCGGGCCGGACCCCGGATCACCTGATTATGAAGTCCCCGTATCCATCAGAAATGACTCCTACCCTCACGGCACATCCTTCGGGGACAAGTCATGGAAAAGCGTTTTCAAGGATTCTACCCTCCGCGAGCTGATCGAACGCGCGCTGAAAAACAATCCGGACCTCGTTGCCGCGACCTACCGGATAGAACAAGCGCGGCAACAGGCTCTTGCGTCCAGAGCGGATTGGTATCCACAAGTAGGTGGCAGTGGTGGAGCCACTTCGAATTTGCTCTCCCTAAATGCAGATCAGGTCGCAACTGGAGCCGACCGGACATACGAAAGCTTCAATCTGACCACATCCCTGAGCTGGGAAGTGGACATGTGGGGCCGGATTCGCCGCAGCAATGAAGCGGCGCGTGCCCGTTTTCTGCAAGCCGGCTACCAGAAGGATGCGATACAGACCAGTTTGGTCGCTTCTGTGGCAACCGCCTACATTCAGCTGAAAAATCTGGACGAACGCCTGCAAATTTCCCGCAGAACGGAGAAAAGCCGGGCAGCTTCCCTTGAGCTGGTGACTGCCCGCTCTGAAGGTGGAGTCAGCTCGGATCTTGAGGTAGGACAGGCAAAAGCTCTTCTATCCCAGGCACGCGTGGCCATCCCGATCACCGAGCAGGCAATCACTGAAAAGGAAAATGAAATCCGCTACCTGATCGGTGAATTCCCCGGCAGCGTCGTGCGCGGCGGCAGCCTGGCAGGCCTGGTTTCATCACTGAAAATCAAGGGCGGCCTACCTTCGGAGCTGTTGAACCGTCGCCCTGATCTGGCTGCCGCGGACCAAGCATTCCAGGCAGCAGTGGCGGATATAGGCGTGGCGGAAGCATTGCGCCTCCCTTCTCTTTCACTCACTGGCAGCGGCGGGGTCGTAAGCCAAGGCCTGGGAAGCCTCCTGGAAGGAAAATCAGGCGCATACAGCATTGGCCCGGATCTGGCGGGACCAATTTTCGACGGCGGGCGGAACAAAGCCCGAGCTGAAGCAACACGCGCGGCGGCCGGAGAAAGCCTGGCAAACTATGACGCGGCCGCGAAGCAGGCCTTTCGCGAAGCATCGAATGCGCTCAATGCCCATGTGAAAACCGGACAAATTTCCGCCCAGCAGGAAGAACTGGTGCAAACCAACCGCAGGGTGGCGGAGGTGGCGAACGACCGCTTCGAGGGCGGTGCATCCAGCTACCTGGAAGTGCTGGATGCGGAGCGCAATCTCTTCACCTCCGAGCTGGAATTCGCCGATTCCCAGCGCGATCGCCTACTGGCGGTGGTGCAATCCTACCGTGCCCTTGGCGGGGGCTGGAAGTAACCGGGGGAATCCTCCGGCTCCGGGAACTTTACGATTCTGCTGTTTTCAGAAAATAAAAAAGCTGTGATCACCCATCCTTAGGGCAATCACAGCTTGAAGTAGCTCTAAACGGCGGCCGTTACCAAGGGAGCGGGAATGCTCTGTTGAAGGCGAAAACCTTGTCGCGGATGGCGTGGAGTTTTTCTTCGTTGGTGTGGTCGGCGAGGGCCTCGGCGATGAAATCCGCTACCTGCTCCACATCTTTTTCCTTCATGCCACGGGTGGTGACGGCCGGGGTGCCGATGCGGATGCCGGATGGCTTCATCGGGCTGCCGGTATCGAAAGGAATTCCGTTTTTGTTAACGGTGATGCCTGCCTCGTCGAGTGCGAGGGAAGCTTCGGAGCCGTTGAGACCTTTCGGACGAAGATCGACGAGCATGACGTGGTTGTCTGTGCCGCCGGAGCAGATGCGGAAGCCGTGATGGGTGAGGCGCGCGGCGATGGCTTGGGCGTTTTTGATAACCTGCTCCTGATATTCCCTGAAGCCAGGCTTGAGTGCCTCGCCGAAGCAGACGGCCTTGGCAGCGATAACGTGCATGAGCGGTCCGCCCTGGATGCCGGGGAATACTTGTGAGTCGATTTTCTTCGCAAATTCCGCTTTGCAGAGAATGAGGCCACCACGAGGTCCGCGGAGGGATTTGTGTGTGGTGGAGGTTACGAAATCCGCGTGCGGGACCGGGCTGGGATGCACGCCTGCGGCAACGAGCCCGGCGATGTGCGCCATATCGACGAAAAGGTAGGCACCGATTTCACGGGCAAGTTTCCCCATGCGCTCGAAGTCGATAGTCCGCGAGTAGGCGGAGGCACCGATGGTCATGAGAGCAGGCTTGAGCTCACGGGCTGTTTTTTCCAGCTCATCGTAGTCGATGTATTCGTCTTTTTCGGAAACTCCGTAGTGGGTGACATCGTAGAAACGGCCGGAGAAGTTAGCCTTGTGACCGTGGGTGAGGTGACCGCCGTGGGCGAGGTCCATGGTGAAGATTTTATCGCCGGGCTTGAGCACGGAGAAGTAGACGGCGGTGTTTGCCTGTGAGCCGGAGTGCGGCTGCACGTTCGCGTGATCCGCTCCGAAGATTTCCTTGGCGCGCTCGATGGCGAGTCTTTCGACAATATCGACGTATTCACATCCACCATACCAGCGTTTGCCCGGGTAACCTTCCGCGTATTTGTTGGTGAGGAGTGAACCCTGCGCCTCCATGACGGCAGGTGAGGCGAAGTTTTCCGAGGCGATGAGCTCCACGTGATTCCGCTGGCGATGCTCTTCGCTTACGATTGCTTCGTAGACTTCCGGATCGGAAACGGCGATGTGGCTGCCTGATGATTTGCAGACGCGGCGCTCGTGGCGGCCGCCCTCGAACTCGGTGGAAATGAATGCTGCAGCCATTTCCTTTGCGGTCTCGATATCAATCGCTTTTCCGCTGAGGCAGAGAACGTTGGTATTGTTGTGCTTGCGGGTGGTGACGGCTTCCTCGACGTCGCGGACATTTGCTCCACGGACGTGCGCGTGGCGATTCGCCGTGATGCACATGCCAACGCCGGAGGTGCAGGCAAGGATTCCGAAATCGAAGGTGCTGTCCGCCACGTTTCTGGCGACTGCGTTTCCGAAATCGGGATAATCGACGGAATCCGGAGTGTTTGTTCCGAAATCCTCCACCTCGTAGCCTTTTTCCCGAAGGTCGGCGACGATGGCATTTTTCATTTCAAACGCGCCATGATCGGCGCCGACTGCGATGCGAAGAGGAGAATTGCTCATGAGTATTGGGACTGAGCCGCATTCAACGACGGTAATGGAGGATTGGAAACCGGAAATTTCGGGAAAGTGAAATCGGATGGCGAAAATGCCAGAAAATGAAGGGCTAGATCGCGGCGGTTCCGGGGGATTTCAGCCCGCGGAGAGATGCGAGAATACCGCAGAGAACTCCCGCGCAGAAACCGAAAATGTGGCCGAGGACATCTACTCCCGTATTTGGCGAGGCGCCGCCGAGCCAGCCGAGCAAGACCAGTCCGGCAAAGATCGGGGAAACGACACGAACCCATGGCATCCGCACGTCTTCCCGTATATTTTCGATAATTCCTACACCGGAGAGAATTCCGAGTGCGCCAAACACTGCGGTGGAGGCGCCGATGGAGGAAAAGTGCTCCGGGTATGTCACCCAGGAGGTGGTGATATTACCGAGCGTGCCGGAAAGTAGAATCAGCAACCATCCCTTGAGCGGGCCAAGGGATTTGGAGACCAGGATGCTGAAAACGGTGCCGCTTACCAGATTCCCGACGATGTGTGGACCATCGCCATGGAGAAAAAGTGCGGTGAAGGGCCGCCACCATTCTCCGTTTCTAATAAGACCTATGCTGGAAGAGGCATAACGTGCGGAGAGTTCGGGATCCTCTGTTTGTTTTGTGAAAATGACCACCAGAACTGCAGCCCAAATGACTATATAGCTCCATCCGGCGGAATATTTCGCCCAGTCGGACGGGACAATTCTGGGCAGCTCGCGTTGCTCCATTTCCGCCGAATATTCGTGGAGCTCTCCGGTGATTCTGTCCGCGGCCGCAGATTCCGCCTGGAGATCGAACTCGCCGGGCGATGCCCCCTGCTCCACCCGAATCGACTCGCCCATGGAGAGTGCGACCAATCCGTGATCGTAGGCGTCATCGAGCGATTGATAGGTGCCGATCCCTACCCATTCCTCTTCTTCGGTAATATCCATGCGCTGTTCCATACGGTCATGCGCCAGTAGAGCTTTCCATGAGGTCCAAGGCGTCTGGAGCGCGGCGGAGCGCCAGTGAAAAGTGCCCGAGCTCGGGATCTATGGTGAGTGTGGAATTCGGCATTTTTCCTGTAAGGCTCTCCACGAGTGAGGTGGGGATATTTTTGTCATCCCCTCCATGCCAGTAATGGATGGGGTGGTCGATTTTCTCCACTTCTATAGAGGATTTCATGAGGTAAATTTCCGCGTCCGTCATGATTCCCTTGCCTCCCGACGGGCCCGTGACGCCTTCGGTAAAACTCGTGGTGGAGAGTGTCCATAGATTCGGATCGCCGAGCAAGAGCTCGCGGTCCTCCTTAGCCAGGCTTTTGACCATGAGGGAAACGGGAAGCGCCGTGGGTTGGGATTTCGTCATCAATGAAGCAAGGCGGAAGCCCTGGGTGAAAATGGAGGAAGGAGCTTTGCGCAGCGGAATCAGCAGGCGGTAGAGTGGATGGAGCCCTTCCGGCCCTAGGCCGAGTAGAGGAAGCGGCACCATCCCGGCGAGAACGGCGGAGGCAGTGAGCCGTTCCGGAATTGCCGCAGCACAGGCGAGGACGTAGGGGCCGCCGCCCGAGACGCCAATTTGGCCGAATTTTTCGATCCCGAGATGATCTGCAAAGGAGGCGATCAATGCTGGCCAGTCCTCGAGTTTCCTATTCTCGATCAGGGTTGACTGGCCCATGCCCGGGCGGTCCATCGCAATAAGGCGGAGGTTCCGCTCCTTCGCGAGATCATGGGCTAGATTAGCCTGCAGGCGGGAGCTGGGCCAGCCGTGGTAGTAGAAGACGGGAGCACCGTTAGGATCCCCATACTCGCACCACGCCAGACGCTGGCCGGGGCTGTGTTCCCAGAAATTCGGAGGAGTCTTGGCGGTTTGATTGTTCAATTGATTGCGGGGTCGGGCGAGAAGGTAGCCGAAGATCCGGTGCCGTCCAGCGGGAGGCATCTTCCCTGGCGACGGGAGATTTCTATTTTCTAGAGGCCCGGACCAAAATATGAATGATTGAAACGATGAAATTTTCCAATCCGGCACCGGGGGAGCGGGCTCGGCTTCCGTCTTTCGACAGGCGGGCGGTTTGCCCCTCGATAATCCGGAGCCAATGAATTATCTCTGTGAAAAAAGTCGTGAGACTGCAGCAATTTGAAAAATGTCTGATACGGAAAAACAACCGAAGTTACTGGCATTCGCCGGGCACCGGAAGGTGGAAAACAAAGCAGGTCTGGGCATTGTGCTGAGAGAGGAGATCACGAGGATGCGGGAACTACTCGGCCCGAGGGTGATGGCCATCTCGAGCGCGGCGGCCGGTGCTGATCTGGTGTTTCTGAGAACCTGCGTGGAAATGAGGCTCCCGGTGGTGGTGATCATGCCTTTTCCAAAAGAACGATTTGCCGAAGAATTCGAGGATCCGGCGGAATGGAAACTAGCGGAGAATCTGATGAGTGTGGCGCTGGCCGTGTATGTGGAACCGGGCGGCATGGATACGCCCGAGGCCTACCAACAGGTTTCCAGGCACAAGCTTCATTGGGCGGATGCGTTTTTATTCGCCTGGAACGGAGAGCCAGCATCTGCTCCGGGCGAGACTGGAGAAACGGTGCAAGAGGCACGCGATATGGGAATCCCCGCGAGAATCGTGGATGCGGGTAGTCTGATAACGCGCTGGGATGTCCCGGCGGATGGGTTACGAAACGCGAGACATGGTTTCCCGGACAGAAAGGAGCTCCTGGAATTTTTCGACGAGAAATTCCAGGAGGCCTAGTTGGCCCGGGAGCCCAAAGCTACAGTTGTCTGGCTCTCGCCTTGCTGCTGGTGTGGCGTAGGTCCTTCGCCTGATCCAGATAGACGGAGTCTTCGCCAATGTTCGAGGCGAGGTCACCCACGCGCTCTAGTGAGCGGACAACGAAGATGAGGTGCACGTAGTCGTGACTGCGATTTTCAGTTTCCTCGATGCGCAGTCCGTATTGCGCGGTGACCTCGTGGTGGAGGCGGTCCAGCTCCTTGTCACGGGCGTGGAGAGAGGCTCCAAGTGCGGAGTTTCCATCGCTGTAGGATGAAATCGCATCACGCAGCAGTTGATCGGCTAGTGTGTAAAGTGGCTCCACGAGATTTATCTCAGGCATCTCGGCGCTGGACATGATCTTCTTCGCGCGCTTGGCGATGTTCGTCGCATGGTCTGAAATACGCTCCAGGTTGTTGGAGATTTTCATGGAAGAAACCACGAAGCGGAGATCGGTAGCCATCGGGTGATACTTCACCAGGAGGTCCATGCCCTGCTTGTCGACAGCGCGTTCCAGCTCATCCACTTCGTCGTCATCGGCGATGACAGAGTTGGCAAGTTCAAGGTTCCGTGTGAGGAGGGATTGAATTGCTCTTTCGAGATTATGGCGGGTATGTGCGGCCATTTTCAGGACTTCCGATTTCAGCGAGGTAAGTGCGTGATCGAAGTCTGTGATGATATGCTGTGAATTGGGCATGGTAGTTTTCTGAGGGTCTTATTTTTAAGATGGAGCAGCAGGCAGTGAATGCAAGAAACTGGTTTTCCGTGCTAGAAGCGGTGATGATTCCTCACTTGAAAGCCACTTGGCCTTCAGGCATGGCGCACATCTTCAGCGGAATGGATGAAGACCACGTCTTCCCCAATGTTCGCAGCGAGGTCACCGATCCGCTCAAGGAACCGGGAAATGAATAGTATGTGGAGGATGCTTTCCACATCACTCCCACCGTTTCCAACCATGGTGGTGAGGCCTTTCGAGAGCTGTTTGTGGAGCTTGTCCACCTGTTTGTCGCCGGCGATCACCTCCATCGCGAGATCGGCATCAGAATTAGTGTAGGACTGGAGCGATTTCACCAGAAGGACACGTGTTTCATCGAAAAGAGGCTTCACGAGACCTACCTCCGGGCAGCTTCCGTGCTTTAGGATTTTCCGGCCGCTTTTCGAAACATTCACCGCATGATCGCCGATCCGCTCCAGGGATCTGCAGATGCTGAGTGAGGAAACAGCCGCGCGGAAATCCGATGCTACAGGATTGAACTTCAGAAGAATGGCCATCCCCCGGGCATCAATCGTTTTTTGTTTCTGATCGATGACCTCGTCATCCGCGATAACATCGCTGCAGCGCTCTATCTTTCCATCGAGCAAGCCATTTATAGCCCCATCGACAGCTCTGAGAGCAAGGTTCCCCATCTGGATGACATCAATTCTGAGCTGAGCCAGTTCTGAGTCAAATGAGCTGAGGATGTGTAATGACGGGTCTGAGGGCATCGGATAAAAGGGATGAGGATTTTCAGTGGGATCAACCGAATCTACCGCTGACGTAATCCTCTGTCTGTGTGACGGATGGATTACTGAAAATGGTGGTGGTATCGTTATACTCGATAAGTTCACCCAGGTAGAAGAAGGCGGTGCGATCGGAAACGCGGGTGGCCTGCTGCATGTTGTGGGTAACGATGACGATGGTGAAATCTTCCTGAAGCTCGGCGATGAGCTCTTCGATACGGGCAGTGGCGATCGGGTCGAGAGCGGAGCATGGCTCATCCATGAGCACGATACGCGGGCTCACGGCGATGGTCCGGGCGATGCAAAGACGCTGCTGCTGACCACCGGAAAGACCAAGTGCGCTGGAGTTGAGGCGATCTTTCACCTCGCTCCAGAGTGCTGCACGCTGGAGGGATTTCTCTACGGCTTCGTCGAGTCTGCTCTTGTTTTTGATGCCCTGGATGCGGAGACCGTAGGCCACGTTCTCGTAGATGCTTTTCGGGAACGGATTGTATTTCTGGAATACCATGCCGACCTGCTTGCGGAGCTCGATGGGATCGACGTCATTTGCGTTGATGTCCTGGCCCATGATACGGATTTCTCCGTTGGTGACCTTGGAGGTATCCACCAGATCGTTCATGCGGTTCAGGCAGCGAAGGAGCGTGGATTTACCGCAACCGGACGGGCCGATGAGCGCGGTCACCTTTCCGGCAGGAATATTGAAAGAGATATTCCGGAGGATATTCGATTTTCCGCCGTTATAACTGAAGGAAACGTCATCAATCTCGATAACCGATTCTTCCTTGGAGATCGGGTTCGGATTGTTGTTCGCCTTTGCTGCTGCTGGCTTCTTAGTAGCTTCCACTTTTGGGGTAGAATCGTTCATAAGATCGGACTTTGAGGATGGGGCTGTAGTTACCATTTCAGTTTTTTGCGGAATTGAATTCGGAGATAGATGGAGAAGGAGGCGAAGAACATCACCATTAGAAGGAAAACGAATACCGCACCGTCCTGCATGTTCGCAGTGGCATCGGTGCGGGGAATGCGGGCGGCAACCGTGTAGATGTGGTAAGGCATGGCCTGAACGGAGTCTGTAAGCAAATCTGAAAGCCAGTAGACGCCATTGCCGCTTGCCGCATCCCACGGGAGCTTACCTTTCAGCGCTACGGCTGCGGTAAACATGATCGGAGCCGTTTCACCAGCCACGCGGGTAACACCGAGGACGGAGGCGGTAAGGATACCAGGGGTTGCATATGGTAGAACCGCAGTGCGGATACATTGCCACTTCGTAGCGCCGAGCGCGAGCGATGCCTCGCGGAAGCCTTTCGGGATCGCTTTCAAGGATTCTTCACAAGCGGCGATGATAACCGGAAGAACCATCACGGCGAGGGTGAGTCCACCTGCAAGGAGCGAGTTCCCCCAACCCTCGAAGCTGAGATAACCACCACCGATGAGTGGCAACCAGCCAGCGAAGGGAATTGCCAGAAGTGATTTTTCAGGATTCGGAATCGTGGTGAACACCGGAAGCAACGGAAAGAGACAGAAGAATGCGAAACCGAAGAGACCGAAAACGATGGAAGGCACCCCGGCGAGGTTCATGATCGCCAATCGGATCATACCCACAAAGCGCCCCTGTTTCGCATACTCATTCAGGTAAACCGCTGCGGCCACTCCGACGATGAGTGCGGTGACCATACACACGAGCACCAGCAAAGCCGTTCCCACCAGAGGTCCTGCGATACCGCCACCGGAATAGGCATTGGCCTTTTTGTTTTCGACGACTGCATCTGGATTGCTCTGAATGAATTCAATGAAGTCGGAGGAAGGCATGGATTGCTTCTTGCCTTCGCCGTCGGTGAATTCCACCAAAGTCTCCGGCATGCGGGTGATGAAATCGGTATTAATGACTTCTCCTCCGTTTTCAGAGAAGACCGGCATGAGGACCGGCAGGCCCTTTTTCGCAATATCAAAGAAGATGTAGAGAGTGCAGGCGAGGATCAGGTAGGTCAGCAGCGCAAGCACCACCGAACCTACGGAGTCCTTGGTTTTTCGGGAGCTGGAACTGGATTTGAAAGGATTCATATTTCAGTAGGGGAAAAAATTGAAATTACGCTGCGTGGCCGAGGCGTTTGATGATGTTGCGGGCAGCGATGTTGATCACGAGCGATATGGTAAAGAGCACCAGACCAACGGAGAACAGCGCACGGTAGTGGATGGTATTCGCGGTCACCTCGCCCATTTCCTGGGCAATGATTCCGGTCATGGTGTGCGCCGGCTGGGTTATTACCCCTAGCCCCTGCCCGAAGTCGGGAATCGCAATCTGGTTACCTGCCACCAGCAAGACCACCATGGTTTCCCCGATCACCCGGCCGAAACCGAGGAGGATAGCCGCCATGATCCCGGAGACCGCCGTCGGGACAACCACTTTCATAACGGTCTGGAAGCGGGAGCCGCCAAGCGCCAGTGAAGCTTCCGTGAAGGAGGCAGGGACGTTATTGATGGCGTCTTCGCAGAGGGTGAAAATGGTTGGAACAGCCATCAGGGCGAGAAGTAGACCCGCGTTCAGGATGTTCAAGCGCTCCTGCATCGGGAAACCCGGGACCCATGAGAGCCAGGCCACTTGACTGAGTTCGCGTAGACCTTCTCCGAGAACCACAATACCGAAGAATCCTAGAACAACCGAAGGAATGGCTCCAATGAGCTCGATAACCGGTTTGATGAAAGTCTGCTGGGCAGGACCTGCGAGTCTGTTGACGTAAATTGCTGCTCCTAGTGAGAACGGGATCGCCACGAGAAGCGCGATTACCGAGATCAGCAGGGATCCCGTGAAGAGTGGGAGAAGGCCGTAGAAATCGTGGAATGAACTGTTGGTGACCCAATCCTTACCTAAGAAGAATGAACCTACCGAACTAACCCAGCCGAGGGGCTTGTCATATTTCCATTCCTTGGACTCCATGAGACTTTCGTCCAGGTAGTCGACAAGGGCCGGGTATTTTCTCTGAACGCGGCCGATAAGATCGTCCGCTTCGTCTGATGAAAACTCGGTTGGCAGAATTGCCATACCCGCCGCAAGATCTGCCTTCATGGCATCGACCGCTGCCTTATGCTTTGCCTCGCTTCCCTCAAGCGCCTTGATGCGCTCCCCGAATGGGAAAACTTCACGAATCGTGATTTCTTCCGCCTGCGCTTTGAGGCGGGCCCTGTTTTCTTCTGTTTTTGCGTTTACCGCACCTTGTAACAGAGCCTCCCTGCGGGCAGCGGAGGTGAGATCCGCCACCGCTTCGTGTTTGATATCGGTTGTGATCTTGATGAGCTCTCCGCGGACTTTCGCAAGTTCGGAACCAGCTTCACCAATCTTCATGCGGGCTGCATCGAAGGTGGCCATGCCATCCTCCATTTTTTTCTTAGCATCAGCAACATAGGCCGGCGGAACATCTTCCACTGGATCCCAGCTACTCATTGAGGAGAGCAATTGCTTCCACTCCCCTTCCCCGAGCCGACCGAATGAATCGATCGCCGCGCGGTCTGCATTTCCAAGCTCTGCCTGGAGGAAATCATCCCAATTCTTTTCGGCTTTCACCAGTTCCGCTTGGGCTAGCGTTTTTTCTTCATCCTCTTCGGCCTCATCGACCGCATCACGTGCTTCTTCCAGCTCGTCCGCGAGGTCCTCTCCATTGTCGTAAATGGAACCCGAAAGTGCGGAGTAGCTATCGGAAATACCCCGCTCGACTCCGAATGAGCCGTCCATTTCCTGATAATAAGCCTGATTCGTCAGGCCCTTCAGTTCTGTATATTCGTCCATCTCCTTGATGGCGAAATTCGCGTATTCCTGCCCGGTAAGGCGGTATACTTCGAGATCCCTCTGATGCTGAGGGAAAAATAGTGCTGCCTCCCTTACCAAAAACAAACAGATGGCACCCAGCACAAGAATTGAGATCATCGCGTTACCACCGAAGAAAAATCGGATGGCATCCTGACGGTCAATTCCCAGGAGTCTTTTTCCTCTGCGTTTGAAATGTGTGGCCATAGAAGTTCTGGATGAGTGTCTGGGGGAGCAGTAAAACAGGGCGTGCTATCACCGTGATGACACGCCCTGCTCTTAAGATTTGAAATCGTTGGATTACTTCTCGTTAGGGATGAATCCTACTGCTTCAATCACCTTGGCTGCAGCATCGCTGGTTGTTGCCCATTCGAGGAATTTCTTAGCTTCGCCTTCTGGCTGTCCTACTGTGTAGTAGTAGAGCTTACGGGAAAGCGGGTAGCTGTCGGAATTCTTTGGTTTAGCGGAAACACCTTCGATCTTAGCGGAACGGAGACCGTCTTTGTCCGCGTATGCGAGACCAACGTAGCCGATGCCGTTTGGATTGGTTGCAACTTCGGTAGCGATCTGCTCGTTACCAGCCATTTTCTGTGTGGAGGAACCGTAGTCGCGCTTGTCCATGGCGAGCTCCTGGAAGGATTTGTAAGTGCCGGAAGTAGTGTTACGTGTGTAAACGGAGATTGCGCCTGCAGCACCGCCAACTTCGCTCCAGTCGGTGATGTCACCGGTGAAGATACCTTCAACTTGTTTTACTGTGAGATCACGAACACCGTTTTTGTCGTTAAGAACGACAGCGATCATGTCAACGCCAGCTACGAATTCCACGAGCTCTTCACCCTTGGCAGTGAAAGCGTCTTTTTCTTCGCCTTTTACGTCGCGGGAGGACATGCCGATGTCAGCAGTGCCAGCGAGGAGATTGGAGAATGCAGCGGAAGAACCTTCGGCAGCGATTTCGAAGCCGACAGTGTTACCTTCAGCAGTGTAGGCCTCAGTGAGCTGAGGAACCATTTTGGCTCCGAGGGTATCGGATCCTTTGAATACGAGTTTGTCCTGGGCGAAGCATGAAGCTGCTGCAAGGACTGTTCCGATTGCGATAGAAGCGGTTGTTTTCATAAGTTATTCTTTGGTTGGCTGCCGCCAGTAACGACGACAGCCGCAAACTGCCAAAAATTTTTTAAACTCCCACCTGATCTGTGCGACAGATTTGTCACAATCCCATGCGTCGGATTTTTGACCCTAAGGGCCCATCCCCCGAACCATTACCCACTCCCGTCTCGGACGGGAAACCATGGCCCGCTATTATATAGGCAGTTAGAAAGACCCGCTCCACCCGGAAGCCACCACTTCAATTAGCACACAACTGTCTCACGGAAACCGCTCGAACACGATTCCCCGCGGATCCTCAACTGTAACAGGAAGACTCAATAGGGCATGGGTGACAGGCGTAATCAGCCGCCACCATAGCCAAGGAACGTAGTGACGTTTGTGTCACAAATAATTTATACAAAAAATTTAGACAAAATCATTAGTAGCTGGCCAGTGCCTCCGGGCACGCAACACGAACTAACATGAAATACAACTACACGAAGAACGTCGTTCTTGCCCTCGCGTTCGGCTTCCCAGCCCTCGCAATCGCAGGAACCGAAATGGTCCCTATGGAGCCAGCTGCTGAAAAAAATTGCGGCGACTGGTGCGAATGGTGGAGCAACAAGCCAGGCATGCTCTACAAAGACGCATCCAATCCTTTCCTTCAGGAATTCCAAGTTGAAGGCCGCCTCCAATACCAAGGTGCTTACTACGACGGTGACGACGTAGCAGGTGGCTCAATGAATGGCCGTTTCGGTGAATTCCGCCGCGCACGTGCCGGTGTTAAAGCCAAATTCCTCCAGTACTTCGGTGCTAAGTATCAGGTAAACCTCGTCAGCGACGGCCGCCCTTCCGGTGGTGATCTCGACTGGGGCTACCAGGACATCGATGAAGCATACCTTTCCTTCGACCTTGGCAAAGCCATCGGCGGAGACATCTTCGAAGAACTTAACCTCGTTTACGGACGTCAGAAATTCGTTATCGGTAACGAAGCACACACTTCTTCCACAAAACTTCTTACTGTTGAGCGTTCCGCTATCGCTAACAAAATCTACGGCAGCTACCGCCCAACTGGTGCTACTGTAGAAGGCGTAATCGGCCAGTTCAGCTTTGCAAACTCCCTCTACAGCTCATCCGTTGACGGTGACGGCGGCGAGTTCAACAGCTGGCAGGACAGCGCGGTTTACCTCGGTAACCTCAGCTTCGCAGTAAACGACGAGCTCACACTGAGCGCTGACTACACATACAACTTCGCGGACGTAACAGACAACGAAGATTCCATCATCGACTACGCATGGGCAACAGCCTTCGGCGCACAGTACGATGCTGGCCTCTACGGTGTTAACGCTGACTTCATCTACGGTGACAACGGCGCAGCTCGCCTTGGCAACGGTAACACACGCGACGGTGAATTCTGGGGCGTAGTCCTCACTCCTTACTACTGGATCTGGGAAGACAAGCTTCAGCTCGTCGGCCAATACCAGTATCAAGGTTCCGATTCCTCGGAAGGTGTGCGCGTAAACAGCCGCTATGCAACACGTGCCGAAACCGGCGCTGGCATCAACAGCGGTCGTGGTGATTCCCATCACTCCCTCTACGCTGGTCTTAACTACTACGTTTGTGGCCACAACGCCAAAGTGCAATCCGGTATCGAGTATCAGACAATGGACACCCCTGTTGGTGACTATGACTCTGTCACATACCTCCTTGCATTCCGCTCCTACTTCTAAGCCATTCTAGAAACTTGTTGTTGTTTCGGCTGGGCGGTCACCTCTAACGGGGTGGCCGCCTTTTTATTTGAACATTCACTCCATGTGAACTAACTGTATCACTATCAATAATACGGTCACGTGCTCTCATTTGAAATCCATTCCCAAGACGGCCAGCCAATCTATTTGCAGATCGTAAATAGTGTGAAGAAATCCATTTCCGCCGGAGAACTGGTGGCAGGCCAGAAACTACCGTCCGTCCGGGAGATAGCCCGGGAGATAAAGGTAAATCCGAACACCGTTCACAAAGCCATCAACCTCCTCGTCGAGGAAAGGTTACTGACCACCAAGCGCGGTCTGGGATGTTTCGTCCGGAAAAGGCGACCATCCTCCATCACGGAACGCTTACAGGCACTGGAGCCACTCATCGATCATTTGATCGTGGAAGCAGCACACCATGGCCTCAATGACCTGGAACTTCTGAAGCTCATAGGATCCCGCCAGAAGCGGATCTACGGGCTCAAACGCTGATCAAAAGGCTTACTTCTCCTCCATCCTAGCCTCGTTGATCCAGGTGAAGAGCATCACCCACATTGCCAGGGCCAAGGCAAATAGCGGGATTTGCAGAAGCGATGGCAGGGAATAAACGATTGCAACCAGCGGAATCCAGACGCCCCACGTAGCGAACAGGATCGGAACGATCACATCCCGGTAATATTTCAGAGTGAAAAACCTCCCAATCCCTTTGAAATTATAGCCGCTGTTCTTCAAATCATACCCCCAGGCGCCGGTCGGCGCAGCCCAGAAAGGATTGAAAACGAACTGATCCACCAGCACCTTCGCAACGACGACACCCACGGTCACCTCCGCTCCGAACCACTGCTCCTGGAAACGGTAGAACAGATCGACCACTACTCCGGAAAATCCCCAGAAAGGAACAGTGAAGAGTAGATTGGCAAAGTTCTGCCGGATCACCTTCCCCTTCTGGAAGACAATGATCCGCATGATTTCCGGGACGAACCCGCCCGCGATCACCGCAGCCAATGCGGAATAGCCATAGCCCATCCGCTCCTTTACCTGCGCCAGTTGATCGAGCAGATCCCTCGTAGGCGGATAAAAATAATATAGAAGGACCACTGTGAGCATCACCGCCTGCACGATTAATGCTGGCACGATGTTCGCCTTGGCAGCACGGATGCCGGCCATCCATGGTGCTTCTTTTCGTGGCGGTTCTTGGCTGACGTTCATCGGCGGCAGTGTGTTTCTCAACTTCTACCCATACAACGCCGAACAGAATTATTTTTGCATCAGTAGGCACACCATTTTTCTCCCATTTCAGCCCCCGAACGTTATGAAATAACTATGCCCGAGATTCATTTGAAGAGCATCACGCCCTGTCTCTGTATCGCCTTATTCTCATGTGCGGGAGCCTTGCCTCCGGTAGCGGATGATACAGCGACAAGCAAACCCTCCGCAGAATGGGCCGGTTCCAATCAAGCGGATGGAGTGGAAACCGAAACGGCCGATAGCGCAAAGCTACCAATCATTGCCGTTTTACACTCCGGCGAAAAATTCGATAAGCCCGCCGTTTATCAATCGGCGAAAGGAACCTACGGGATATTTCAAAAGGGCGAACTTGGAGATGCCGATATGACGGAGATCACCCTGAATATCGCAGGAACACCGGAAGGAGCACCCGACCAAACAGAAGCCCCTATAGCCAGCGAACCCAGTCCCGGAGGTTCCACCAAGGTCCAGCGCGAATGGCTCAAGGTTTACGCACCGGGTCTGGAAAAGGAGATCCGCTACTTTTTCCTTACAGCCGCCATGGGAGACACCGACGATACCTGGCAAACGGAAATATTCAGCTACACCTCACCCGAGGGAAAAGAAGGCAGCTACCGGGTATCCTGCGAGGTCGCGACCGACGGCACGGACGGAGAAAAACACGCTAGGCGCATGTTTTCCAAAATCGGAATCCTGAAAAACTGAACCGTCTTGCTCCCTCCCACACGACTTTTCAGAAAAACAACAATAGCCACGGCAAAGTGAAAATCATTCCCACCGCCACAAGTAGCGCCGGCATCAGGAAATCCTTCGCGCCTAGACGCTCCGTCCCGTAGGCGATCGCATTTGGTGGGGTAGAGATAGGAAGGGCCATCGCCGCGGAGCAGCTGATCGCGATCACCACCACTACCAAAGTCGACCCACCGCCCGTTGCGAGACTTGATCCCAGCGGAATCAGCAACGCCGCAGCCGCAGTATTGCTCATAAGATTCGAGAGAAACAGACCGAGCAAGCCGAACACCACCGCAATCGAAACCGAGCCTAGATTTCCGGGAACATGGCTCGCAATCCACTCCGCCAGTCCCGTCACCTCCACACCCACACCCAGCGAAAGCCCGCCGGCAAGCAACAGCAGCACATCCCACGGCAGCACCCGCATATCCTTCGCCCCGATCACCCCGGACACAGCCAGACCCACGATTGGGATAAAGGAAACCACCGAAGAAGGGATCCCGGTCAAAGATTCTCCCATCCACATCGCCACTGTCACAGCAAACAACAGCATCACCGTCAGGCGGTGGCGCATTTCGCGTCCTCCACCATCCACCGTGGAATCCACCTGAATAGCCTCCACTTTCTCACCCCGTATATAGAGATTCCAAATTAGGAAATACACCCCCGCCGCCAGAACCAGAGCAGGTGGGAGCGCGATCATCATCCATTTCACAAAATCGATTTGCCCAGCCAACTGCCCGGCTGCGATCGCATTCGGCGGCGTGCCGATGATCGTGCCGATTCCACCCAGATTCGCTCCCGCAGCCACCGCCAGGACCAAGCCTTTCCCGATACGGCTCTCCTTGGGCAAGCCAGCCAGCACGGGCGCGGTCACAGCGATCATCATCGCAGCCGTAGCCGTGTTCGACATGAACATACTGAATAGAAACGTGATACCCATCACACTGGCCACCAGCTTTGCCGGACTCGTCGCGAAACGCCCCAGCACCATACCCGCCAGCCACTTGTCCAACTGCGTTTTCGAGCATCCATGGGCCAGCACAAATCCACCGAGGAACAGCCACATCGTAGGCGAAGCCCATGGCTCTACAAATGTCGTCCAGGCTTTGGTATCCCCTTCCGCTGCCCATACCCCGCCGGGCTGCCCGAGGATCGCGATTTGCAAACCGATCACCAGCAGAGCCACCGCGAACGCCGGCATCGCCTCACTCACCCACAGCGCCGCCGCGAAAACCATGATCCCCAGCGAGGCCTTCGCCCCACCATCCAGATCAGCAAAGCTCTCCCAGCCGAAAACCCCCGGTAGAAACACGGCCGCCAACGCAAGAAGGCCGCAGCCCAGCGTTTTCAGCATACCACTCCGCTCCTTTTCGCCGAAGGTCCCCAGTAATCTTCCCGCCTGCGCCCTCGTGTCCATGAACATGGCTACATCCTGTACCCACTCGACCTGCGGGACAAGAAAACCAGACGCGCGGGAACGCTATTTCAGCACTTCCCGGAAACCTCCATATTACACGGCTATTTCACGCTTCTGTTCTGCCTGCCAATTACAAATGCGGACAGCCCGGAGCAACCTAAGCTCACAACCAGAAGAAAAATTCCGCAGAATTTCATCGTCTCTATCTGGCCCGGGACCTCCACCTCGCCACCCACACCATTCACATCCAGATCAGTCTCCATCCTCTCTGGCGTGAACAGATCATAAAACGGAACCGGCTTCTGAAGAGCCAGGAAGACATGCTTCGGCTTCTTGTTCCGGTAATCGTTCCTGAAAGTTTCAGCCTCGCGCACCAGAAGATCGATCCGCTCGTTCACATAGAACGTGTAAGTCGGCACCGTATCATCACCATCCGGCCAAACCTGCATGGTGGAAACCTCGATCGGCTTTCCATCGCCCACGATCTTGTGGATCCGCTCCACCAGAGCCCTCGCTTCCGGCTCACTCTTCGCACCGGAAGCCAGTAGCCTCCTCAGGCCCTCCTTATACATCTCGAAACGCTCGATCTCCACCTTGTCCAGCTCTTGAACGCGTTCCTTCGCCCCTTCGATTTTGCGCTGCATGCGGATCCGCTCCAGCTCGAAAGGGTTTCTCGTAGCCTGTGCCACCAGCATCCCCTCGAAAGCATACCTCAGCGGCATGATCATCGCCGGGACAGGCACACCTCCGGAATCGCGCTCGAGTTTAACCTCATTGAAAAGCCCCCGGTTCATTTCCTTGAAAGGTACCAAAGCACCAGCCAGCAGCATCTGCGGCACCAGTAGAAGCGGCACAGCTGTCAACGCCGCGCGCTCCGTTTTCACCATCGAGGAAACCAGCAACGCCATCCCCGTACCAGTTAGCGCCGTAAGCGTCATCCAGATCCAGTGATACAACAGCACCCCTTCTATCTCCAGAAAGTGATTCCCGATCACCAGGTATGTGAAGCACTGCACCGCCGCAACCAGACCCAGCGCGATAAACTTAGCCGTCACGTAGGACAGACCGCCCGGCTGGCAATTCCGCTCCCTGCGCAGCACCGCGCGATCCCGCAGAATCTCGCTCGCGGAATTCGTCAGCCCGAGGAACATTGCCACCGTCACACTCAGGAAAATGTAGGCAGGAACATGGAGCGCGGTGGAAAACTGAAAACTACCCACCGGAGACGATCGTAGCGTGATCGCTATCAGAGCCGCCAAAATCGGAGCCTCCAGAAACGTGCTGTAAACTGTTCCGCGGTTCCGGATCTTCGAGAGCAGTGATCTTTCGAAATGTGTCAGGAACACCAGAAACTTCGCCCGCCAGCGGCGTGTGGGCAAAGGAGGCAGTGGTAGACTTCCGGCACTCACATCCACCTCCCCACTCTGGGGCGGCGGGTTCGTATCCCTCGCGATGGATCGCAAAAGCGTGGCGCTCTCAAAACGCTCCTGCCAGAAGGACGGCGGAAAACGTCTGGCAGCACCGGTCGTGCGACTATCGCCCAGCGCACTGAGTGGAGTTTCCAGCACATCGAAAACGAAGTCAGCGCCCAGAGGTGTCTTTGAAACCATCGACGGATGGCTGATATTCAGTTCCCCGCAAACCTCGCGGAAGTAACCGACCATTGAGGCCGGCGTGCCGAAAAATGCAATTTTACCGCCCTCATCCAGCAGCAAAACCTTATCGAAAAGCCGCAAAACACTTGCGCCCGGCCGATGCAGGGAGGCGATCACGATCTTTTCCCTCGCCAGCGCCCGCAACGTTTCCGCGACGTGCTCGGAATCCTTCGAGGAAAGTCCGGAAATAGGCTCATCGAAGAGGAAAACCTCAGCCCTGCTCCCTAGGTCCACCCCCAGATTCAGCCGGCTGCGCTCTCCTCCGGAAATCGTTTTCTCCCCCTTTGATCCCACCCTCCGCCGTGCGATCCGCTGCAAGCCAAGCTCCGCCAGCATGCTATCCACCCGGCGATCATGTTCCGCCATTCCCAGACCCGGCCTCCGCACCATCACCCCGTGGCGCAAATGCTCGCGCACCGTCAGCTGCGGGTTCAGTGCCTCTTCCTGAGGCATATGCGCCACGAAGGGCACCAGGTTTTCCCTATGCTCGTAGAGAGAAATCCCGTTCAAGTTCACCCGACCCCGCGTAGGCTTCCGCTGGCCTGATAACACCGCCAGTAGCGTGCTCTTTCCACTACCACTGGGCCCGATGATGCATAGCATCTCACCGCGTTTTACCTCGAAATTGATCTGGTCCAGTGCCCGTGAATCCTTGCCAAAATCATGGATCAGCCCATCCACCTCCAGAGACTCGATCTGAGTGCGCTCCTCATCCAGAAATCCCTGGGAAAACCTGCACCTAACCGCCTGGCTGCCCGAAAGCCGAATCAGGGATCCATCATGAAGATTGGCACGGGTCCGCACCGGGAAACCATCCACCAGAATTGGCCCGCCAGCCGTCTTCACCCTCAGCGTTCCAGCCGCCCGTTCACGATCATACTCGATGTGAAGCACCGTCCGCGGTGCCAGTTTCGCTCCCAGCAGTAGATCGCCTATTCCCAAAGCGCTTGCGTCATTGGAAACGATGTATTCCTGCCCGCCCGCACCCAGCCGGAATCTCCGTCCGGATTGGAGAGCCTGCTTACGTAAATCATTGACCGTAAGACTGAATCCCGACGCTCCGCCGATGCGTTCATGGTTCCTGCAGATGACCACGTCGCCCTTTTTCAGCCCGCCCCTGCTGCCGACATGTAGATCAGTATCCGCCAGCACCGTCACCTCCGCTTCCAGGCCGAATTTTACCCGCAGCTCACTGCCACGTGATTTTGTCCGTTCCGCAATCAGGTCCTCCTTGCCCGCCTCCAGATAGAGCGCCGGCATGTTCCCCATTTTCCTGACATCCAGGAAAAATCTCAGATCATCATGGGTCAGCAGCCACCCTGGGATCACCAGTTCCTGCCGCTCCCTCACCCGGATAAATCCTCCGGTGGGCAGAGATTTACCGCGGAACCAGATCGGAATCAGCCCGGAATTTCTCAGCAAAATCAAATCACCGGCACGATAAACCCGGAATTCCTGCACGCCCGCTGCCGGGGGGAGCGCCACATCCGCATTTCTCCCGCCGAAAATCAGGCGCTCGAATGGCAGCTCATCCGCGGAAATTTCATCCTCCTCACCTCCCATTTCCGCGATGATCGCCGCGCTCACCTCAGGCTTGCCCAGCCGCCGCATAAAGACCTCGAAGCTCGACCGGCTCCTGCCCGATCTTCCGGCTGCATCGACCAGAGTGAAAAGCTGTAGCGCCACTGCAGTTTTCCCAACTTCCGTGAGGCTGTTTCTAAGCCCTCTCGCCAAGCCTTGCAGTGGCTTGGGGTTCTTCACCGCGCGTCGCAGGCGCTTGGTCAACCAACCGTGATCCACCTCAGGAAAGGCGCTACGGAGCATGTCCAGAATCAGATCCGCTTCGTTCGCACTCAGCTCACCATCCAGCATAGCGAAGGCAGCGAAGGCATCCACCAGCACTGCCACGTGCCCCTCGGAGTTTTTGCCCACTCCGCTGAAGCGCCCCAGACCGGGAACCCATTCCGCAAGATCACGTCTCCAAAAATTCTTCCGCTGCTCAGGGGCCTCCCGTTTTACCTTCTTCTCTTCCTCACCCTGCATGTGTCCACTATTTCCGCCCATCATCACCCTTTTTGCAACTCACATCTGAGCCTCAATACTTTACCACGCATCCCGCCGGATTCCAGTCACCTGCCTACGGATTTTTTCCGTCCGCAATCGCTGTCTCAAAATCCTGCTTCCGCATGAATCCAAAACTCCGGGCCACCCCGGAAACAGGAAACGTTTCCACCGCGGCATTGTAGTCCAGAACAGCCGCATCATAGACAATCCGCGCGGAAGCAATCTTCACCGTACACACTGCCAGTTCACGCTGAAAAAGCTGAAATCGCTCGCTCGCACGCAGGTTCGGGTAGCTCTCCGCCTGCACGATCAATCTCTCGATCTGCCCTTTCAGAAACTGTTCCGCATCCCACCCCGCGCCGGCATCCATTGCCAGCCGACGAGCTGCAGTCACCGCACCGGTAACATCGCTTTCATGAGCCGCGTAGCTCCCCACCATTCCCACAAATTCCGGCACCAGATCGTGGCGCTTCATCAACTGGACATCCACCGTAGCCAAAGATACACGCAGCTGTTTGCTGAGTTTAACCAAACCGTTAAGAGTGAGCAAAACCCACAATAACGGCAGCATGAGGACGAGCAAAACTGCCCAGGGGAAATCCATCCATTTACCTACTAGGCAGGCCACCAACCAGCCAAGATATAAAACACGGAAAACAGCTTCGTAATCTCGGAAAACGGCCTTTGGCTGGCGGCTTTACAGAAGGCTGCCGCACGAATAGAAAATATCCCGATGGATGGCCAATTCCTTGAAAAAATCCTCGCCTTCGAGCTGGATGAAGACGGGGCGCAACTCCCCTTCACCGCACGACTTTCCAGAGAGCAAGGCTGGACACACGTCTACGCCGGCAGAGTCGTGGAGGAATACAAGCGCTTCATAGCCCTGGCGATGCTTGCAGGCCACATGGTTACGCCCTCCGAAGAGGTGGATCAAGCCTGGCACCTCCATATGGTATACACCAAAAGCTACTGGCACGGGCTATGCCGGGATGTGCTCGGCCGGGAGCTACACCACTCACCCACCACAGGTGGCGGGGATCAGAACGCAAAGTTCCACGGCTTATACGGGAAAACCCTGGAAAGCTACCGCCGCATCTTTCAGGCGGAACCGCCCGCCGACATCTGGCCATCTGTGGAGAAACGTTTCGCCAACGCAGCCGCGGGACGCTGGGTGGATTGCTCGAAGTTCTGGCTGGTGCCAAAACCCGCTTTCCTTTCCTATTTCAAGTAAATGACGATGATAGCTACCTCAATTTTCGACTGGAACGGCCCGGATTTCCTTTGGCTCTACGCGGTGGCATTTTTGATCGCGCTGGGATTTACCCTTTGGCGGCGCGCACGCAGCAATGCGAAATTTTCCTTCCCCGGTGCGGCCGAGGCCAATCTTACCGATCCATATGAAATCGCATACCTGGCAGGTGGTGCCCCGCGCTGCAGCCAGGTGGTAGTCGTGAAGCTCATTAAATCCGGAGCGGTGGAGTGGAAACGATCGAAATTTCTCAAGGAGAGTATCCTCGTTGCCAGTGGCAAGGCATCGCCGGATTTCAATGACATTGAGAGAACGGTCTACAGCTCCATTCTAGACTACGGGCAGAAAGGGATGCCCCTCGCCAATGTTTCCCAACTCGTGGCCACAAGGGTCTCCGGCCTGGAATCACAATTGGCGAAACTAGGGCTCCGCCCGACGTCCTCGGAATCGGGAAGCGAGACATTCTCCATCATGCTTCCCATGCTGTTCCTCGTGGGAGTAGGGGTAGTAAAGGTAGTCATCGGCATCTCGCGGGACAAGCCGGTGACCTTTCTCTGTCTCATGATTTTCGCGACCTTCGTAGTGGCAGCAATCATCGCCGGTAGCGCTCGAAAGACCACCCCGGCCGGGAAACTGGTGCTTTCACGCATGCGGGATTCAAAATCCGGATTTGCGAACCTACCGGATCCATATACCGGAACCTTGTGTGGGATCGGTCTTATGGGAATTTCCGGTATTGATCATGACCCGTCCATCGCCGGTCTGGATTTAGTACTCAGGAACGAGATTTCCCAGATTGGAAACCCCTCATCTTCTTCCGGATGCAGTTCTGATGGAGGCTCCGGTTGCTCCAGCGGCTGCGGTGGATGTGGAGGTGACTGATCGAACCCGCCAGAAGGGCAGTACGGACTGCGCACAAAAAATCCACCACCCCTTTCGAGGCGGTGGATAACAGTTACCCGATGAAAATTCAGTAGGTGGATAACTCAGTGACCAAGCATCCAGGGACGGGCCGTGGCTTTCTGGGACTGTAGTTTTCCGAGCTTCGTTTCTTTGACCGTGTTCTTCCGGATCTTCGAATCGCCTCCGCTTCCGCACCCACAACGGCTGCTGCAGGAATGGGACTCGCGGATCGATGGCTCGTGACGGCTTTTTTCATTCACGCCGTGGGCCTTGCGCAGGCCCCCGTCCATGAGTGCCAAACCGGGTGCGAGGATCAACCTCTGCGCGACTTTTTTACAGGTCGGGCATGCGGCCGGATCGCTCCTTTCAGCGATTGTGCGGAGTTCGCGGAAATCTCCGCAATCCCTGCATGTGAAATCGTAGAGTGGCATAATCCTATGCAGGTTATGGTTGCACCCTAGCTAGATCAGCATCGCTGTTGACCATGTTTTTCGGCCCGACCGCGTTCGGCAAGATGTCGAATTCGAAGATTTCCGTCGGCAACCAGAGTGTGGCACAAGCATTCGGGATATCAACGATACCGCTGATATGGCCTTCCACAGGAGCAGTCCCGAGGATCGCGTAGGCTTGCTCACCGGTGTAGCCGAATTTCTTCATATACTCGATGGCGTTAAGGCATGCCTGTTTGTAGGCAACGAACGGATCGAGGTAATGTTGCTTGCCGAATTCATCCACCGAGATGCCTTGGAAGATGATGTGCTTTTTGTACGTCGGAGAGAGCGGGCTCGGCTCGAAGAGAGGATTGCGGATACCATATTTTTCTACGCCACCTTTGATGAGGCTGACGCGGATATCGAGGAAGCCGGCCATTTCAATGGCACCACAGAAGGTGATCTCACCATCGCCTTGGGAGAAGTGGAGGTCACCCATGGAGAGGCCGCCGTCTTTCACGTAAACCGGGAAATAAACCTTGGAGCCACGTGTGAGGTTTTTGATATCGCAGTTACCACCGTGCTCACGAGGAGGAACAGTGCGGGCGCCTTCGTTGGCTGCAACATCCCGTTCGGTGCCTTTCATGCGGCCCATGTGTGCGGTATCAGCGAAGGGAAGTGTGCAAAGCGCTGGAACACGATCCGGCTCTGTGTCGTAGAGCTCTTTCTCACGCTTGTTCCATTCGTTGAGCATTTCCTTGGAAGGAAGGCAGCCGATGAGGCCGGGGTGCATGATACCTGCGAATTCTACCTTCGGGATGTGGCGTGACGAGGTGTAGATTCCGTGGAAATCCCAGCAAGCTTTGCGGGCATCCGGGTAATGATCGGTAAGGAAGCCACCGCCGTTGGTTTTTGCAAAGAGGCCTGTGAAACCCCAATTTGATTCTTCGAAAACACCGATATCGAGGATATCGACAACCATGAGATCGCCTGGCTCCGCACCTTCCACTCCGATCGGGCCGGAAAGGTAGTGAACTTTTGTGAGATCCACTACGTCGATGTCGTTCGCAGAGTCATCGTTCTTGATCTGGCCACCGGTCCAATCGATACACTCGACGCGGAATTCATCACCTGGCTTCACGTAGGCGACCATAGGGATATCGGGATGCCACCTGTTGTGAAGGCAGTCTTGCGACGTTGGTTCTGCGTCGAGGTCTACTTTGATGAGTGTTTTCATTGGCTATATATTTATTGGTTTGTGGTTGGAATAGTTTTGAGAGTTAAACGGCGAGCATCGCTTTGATTTTCTCCGCATCGACGCTTGCTCGATCGTCCTCACGGATGAGTTTTCCCTTTTCGATGACCATCAGGCGGTCGCAGGTATCGAGCACGAAGCTGAGAACCTGCTCACTGACGATGATCGTAAGGTTTTTCATGTCGCGGATCTCACGGAGAGTCCGTGAAATATCCTTGATGATGGATGGCTGGATACCTTCCGTAGGCTCGTCGAGGAGCAGGACGGAAGGGTTTGTCATCAGTGCGCGGCCAATGGCCAACTGCTGCTGCTGACCGCCCGAAAGGTTACCGCCCTTGCGGTTCCTCATTTCCTGAAGGACAGGGAAGAGCGCGTAGATTTCCTCCACCGCATCCCGCTTCACGCGGCCCTGGACACCAGAGATCAGGTTGTCATAAACGCTGAGATAGGGGAATATCATGCGCCCCTGGGGAACGAAGGCGATGCCGTTTGCAACCCTTCGGTAAGGAGGTGCTTTGGTGATATCTTTCCCGCCGATTTCGATTTTCCCAGAGCGGCTCGGGATCATGCCGATTAGCGAGCGGAAGAGCGTGCTTTTCCCCATACCGTTCCGGCCGACGATGCCGAGAATTTGTCCTTTCTCCGCACTGAAGCTCATGTCCGGGATGACGAGGCTCTGCCCGTAGGCGACTTCCAAATTGTTTACTGTGAGCATAAAATTGAGTGGTTAGTGTCCGATGTAGACCTCGATGACTTTCGGGTCCGCGCTTACTTTATCCATTGAGCCTTCCGCCAGGATCTTGCCCATGTGCATGACCGTGACGCGGTCCGCGATTTCACGGACAAACTCCATATCGTGCTCGATAACCATGACTGAGCGGTCCTTGGAAATTTTCCGAAGCAAGTCGGCGGTTTCGCCACGTTCCTTGACGCTCATACCGGCCACCGGCTCATCAAGCATGATGACTTCCGGGTCCTGCATGAGCAGCATTCCGATTTCCAACCACTGCTTTTGACCGTGGCTGAGAATTCCTGCTTCCGTGTCCATCTGCCCGTCGAGGCCAATGGTCTGGGCCACAGTTTGGATGCGATTCATGATCTCATCCGTGCGGCGGAAAAACAGGCAACCGAAGACGCCGCGGCCATGGGGATGGGAGAGCTCGAGGTTTTCGAATACCGTGAGACCTTCATAGGTGGAAGGAGTCTGGAATTTCCTGCCGATACCGGCGCGGACAATCTTGAACTCACGCTGTTTGCGCATTTCCTTCCCTTTGAACTTAACGCTGCCGGAAGTCGCCTTCGTTTTCCCGCAGATCAGATCCAGCACGGTGGTTTTACCGGCTCCGTTGGGACCGATGATCACGTGCACGTGATTCTTGGCGAGGTAGAAGTTGAATCCGTCTACTGCCTTGAAGCCATCGAAGGAAACTCCCAGATCTTCGACTTCGAGAACGTTTTCGTTTTCAATTTTCATCGGTAATAGGTGTGTTGGTTGTTGAAGAGGACTTGCCGAACCAGCCGCCGATTTTCTTTTTGGCAGCTGGGAACTTCTCGAAGAGACCAGCGAGGCCATTCGGGAAGAACATGACGACGGCGATGAAGGTGCTACCCATCAGGTAGAGCCAGAGATCCGGATAGGCCTCCGAGAAGGTTGTTTTACTCCAGTTAACTACGAGGCAACCGAAGATCGCACCGAGGACGGACAATCTGCCGCCTACCGCGGTGAAGATCACCAGCTCGATGGATGGGACGATTCCGACGATGGACGGAGACATGAAGCCGACCTGGAGGACGAACATCGCGCCACCCAATCCACTGAGCATGGCTGCGAATGTGAAGACCGCTGTGCGGATCATCGCTACATTGTAACCGGAGAAACGGACCCGCTCCTCCTGATCCCGGATTGCCACCAGAACGCGGCCAAGCCGGGTGTTGATGATGTATTTCGCACCCAGGGCAACCAGGAAGAGAAGGACAACGCAGAGGAAATACAGAATCTGCTGTGCACTTTCCGTGCGGATATCCCAGCCAAGCAGTGTGCGAAGGTCGGTAATACCGTTCCGGCCGCCTGTGAGACCTTGGTTTCCATCAATACCGAGGGAAAAAATCAGCGCCATCGCCTGTGTGATGATCGCGAAGTAAACTCCACCCACACGTCTCTTGAAGAGCGCAAAGCCAATGATGAAAGCCACAACGGCAGGCACCACGAAGATGGCGAAGATTGTAAAAGGCAAGCTTTCGAATGGCTTCCAGATGGTTGGAAGTGCTGTGATCTGGTTCCAGTCCATGAAGTCCGGGATACCCGGTGTCGTCTGGATGGCGGTAGTCTCCGGATCAGAGGCTTCCAACTTCAGGAATGCGGCCATGCAGTAACCTCCGAGGCCGAAGAATACTCCCTGGCCAAGGCTGAGAATACCACAGCGGCCCCAAAGCAGGACCAAGCCAACGGCTACGAATCCAAAGCTGATATATTTTCCTACCAGGTTCAACCGGAAGACCGGGAGAACCAGCGGGAGCACAACAAGCAGGAGGATGGCAAATGCCGCGAAGGCGATGGCTTCTCCCTTGTTTTTAAATAGAGTTCTGAAAATTGCAGAGTTCATGGATGTTATGGTCGAATTTGAATTTTTCAGATTAGTTGCCGCGCACTTTGCTCGGGAAGAGGCCTTGCGGGCGGAACATGAGGACGACGACGATCACCAACAGAGTGGCAACCTTGCCTTTCGTGCCTTCGAGGAAGAACTCGAGGATGGACTGGGCCTGGGCGATTCCGAATGCGGAGGCAACACAGCCGAGTAGGCTTGCCGATCCACCTGAAACTACCACGAGGAAGGCATCAACAATATAGCGGCTACCACTGTCTGGCCCTGTGGAACCGATGGTGGTGAAGGCTGCACCGGCGATTCCAGCGATTCCACATCCGAGTGCGAATGCGAGACGGTCTACCTTGCCGGTGTTGATACCAACTGCTCCGCTCATTTTTCTGTTCTGGACGGTTGCCCGGAGGCGAAGTCCGAACTTGGAACGGAAGATGAAAAGGATAAGCGCTGCGGTAACGATCAATGAGAGACAAAGAACGAAGACGCCGTTGATCGGAATATCGATCATTTCACTCATGCTGAAGGAACCCATAAGCCACTCGGGAAGAGTAGGGCTAACTTCGCGGGCTCCGAAGATTTGGCGGAAACCTTGCTGCATTACGAGGCTGAGGCCCCACGTTGCCAGTAGGGTATCCAGCGGCCGGTGATATAAATGTCGTATCATCAGCCACTCGACGAGCGCCCCGACTAGGGCGCAGATTGTGAAAGCTATAAAGATGGCAGCGATGAAATAGTACGGGCCAAATTCGGGCGCGTATTGCTCCGTGAGATTGGAGCAAAGGTAAACGGTATAGGCTCCCATGGCCATGAATTCGCCGTGGGCCATATTGATGACGCCCATCTGTCCGAAGATCAGTGCGAGGCCAAGGCCCATGAGCAGCAGTACGCTAAAAAGGCTGAGACCGGAAAATCCCTGCATCAGAAAGATACTCTGCAATTCTTCTGTGGTGTATTCGCCCATAATTGGAAAAAGGTTGGAGTGGTAAAAGGTGTGGTTAGTCAGCCTGGTTCGGGCTGGAGAGGGTTTTCAGGAAAAGAAAGGAGGGCCGTGACCGAGCACGGCCCTCCTATGGATATAGTCGATTTCGTCAGGACGAAATCAGGAGGCTTCACTGGTAGCCTTTAGGGAATGGATCAGGCTCGATGAGCTCGGATTCGTAGACGACTTCAGCTTGTCCGTCTTTTTTCCACTTACCTACGCGAGCCTTGCTCCAGAGGTGGTGGTTCGGGTGAACTTTGACGTAACCTTCTGGTGCGAAGTCCAGCTCGATGCCAGGGGAGGCAGCGGCGATTTTTTCGATGTCGAAGCTACCTGCTTTTTCTACAGCTGCTTTCCAGATCCAAGGGCCGAGGTAGCCAGCTTGGGTAACGTCACCGATGACGCTGTCTTTGCCATACTTCTCTTTGAATGCGGCAACGAACTTCTTGTTGTTCTCGTTGTCGAGGCTCTGGAAGTACTTCATGCATGAGTAGAAGCCTTCGAGGTTTTCACCACCAATTCCGAGAACTTCATCTTCTGTAACGGAGATGGTGAGGAGTGTTTGTTTCTTGCTAGTGATACCAGCTGCTTTGAGCTGCTTGTAGAAAGAAACGTTGGAGCCACCTACGATCGCTGCATAAACAACATCAGGCTTCTTGAGCTTGATTTTGTTAATCAGGGAGCCGAACTGGGTGGTGCCAAGTGCGTAGAATTCTTCACCTACAACTTTGCCTTTGAGAACGTTTTCGATGTGCTTGCGGGCAATTTTCATCGAAGTACGTGGCCAGATGTAGTCGGAGCCGACGAGGTAGAAGGTTTTGGCCTTCTTCTCTTTGGCGACCCAGTTAAGACCGTCGAGGATCTGTTGGGTAGCTTCCTGACCTGTGTAGATCACGTTTGGTGATTGCTCGAGACCTTCGTAGAAAGTCGGGTAGTAGAGCATTCCTTTTTCTTTCTCGAAGACTGGAAGAACCGCCTTACGTGAAGCGGATGTCCAGCAGCCGAATACGGTGCCGACTTTATCGCTCACGAGAAGCTTCTTGGCTTTCTCCGCGAAGGTAGGCCAATCACTGGCACCATCTTCCTTAATTACTACGATCTGGCGTCCGAGAACACCGCCGGCGGCGTTGATCTGGTCGATGGCAAGCTGTTCAGCCTGGATGGATCCGGTTTCGCTGATCGCCATTGTTCCAGTTGAAGAGTGGAGCTGGCCAACGGTGACGGTATCGTCGGTGACGGCGAGACCGGTTGTATTCACCTCGGATGTCGGTGGTTTCGCATGAGCGCACGTGACTGCGAGCGCCATGATGGCTGACTTCATAGGAAGTGTTGCTGCTAAGTTTCTTATTTTCATCTACTTGTGGCTGTTAATTCATTGGCTAAGAAAGGGAACAAACGTTGTTCTTTCTCACACATCCCTTTGAGCACCCGACATGCCGTTGGCACGGGGTCTATCTTGAAATAAACTCACCTAAGCGCCGGAAGAGGATTTCCCGGCAGTCATCCTGATTCGTTGGGATCTAACGGCTCATGGCATGCACGATGCTCGGTAGATCCCCAGAACCATGCTGAATAATTTTCACAAAGAGAATTCGGAGAGCCGGAATCCCGTCCGTATCGATCCTGAAATTCTGGACCTGAAGCGTTTGCAGATGTTTTACGTCGCCGTGAAAGAAGGAACCTTCTCCGCTGCCGCACAATCCCTCGGCGTCAGCCCCTCAGCAGTCAGCCACGCCTTGAAGAGCCTGGAAGAAGAAGTCGACTGCGCATTATTCAAGCGCACCGGACCACATGTGAGCCCTACCGGTGCGGCAATCAGACTGCTGCCTATCGTGGAAGAGCTGCTGCACCGCATGGGAGCAGTCCGCGCGGAACTTGCAAAAATGGACGGACGTGTGGAACGGCTTGTCTTTGGAGTCTCAGGGAGCGCCAGAGTCGTCCTGACCACTTCCGTGATGTCTGCCTTTTGCGAATGCTTTCCGGATGCGGATGTGGAAATCATCCACACCTCGGAAGAGGTAGACCCCCGGAGCAGACAGCACCTGGATTTTCAGATCGGCTGTGATGAAAACGTTCCACACGATGTGGTCCGGCGGCCATTGGCTGAGGAAACGCTCCAGCTCTACGCCGCGCCCTTCCATGATCTGGGTCTTGCCGGCAGGGTGACAATCGCCCAGCTGAAACAGAACGTTTTGGTTTTTCCCGACCGGATGGCCGCAGATGCCGTCGCACAGCTTTTTTTCCAGAAGTCCCAGATCAGGCTCAAGAAATGGGTGATGCCAGACGCCGGCTCTGCGAGAAATCTAGCCCTGCAGGGACAATGTCTGGCGTTTCTTCCGGAATCCGTGGCAAAGGCTCCGGTAGCTGCCGGAAATCTGAACCGGATCAATACCACTGCTCCCCCGCTTACGCGGAAATACAGCGCGTGGTGGAGGGCGGAAAGCCCGCTCCCCTGGATTGCCGAGGTCTTTCTCAGCCTATTGGCCGTGAACTTCAATCCCGAGGATTAGGCTGGTAAGCCCGACGTCAGAGGAACCTCACTGGCATGCGAGTAACCTGGCCGTTTGTTCGGTCGGGGCGATCTGTGGCGGGAGCATGGATATCTTATAGAGACCCTGGAGTTCCTCGGTAATTTTGGCGGAATCAGCCCTCACATCAGAAGAAATTCCATAAATGCTGTAGCGACGGGTAGCCTCAAGTATCGCATCAATCGGTAAATGGGGTTTACCGATTTCCTGCATCCGTTTTGCGGCTAGCTGAACTTCGCTTTCCTCGGAAAGTTTCAGTCTGGACTGACCAAGAGCAGCAAGAGTCTCGGGATTACACAATCTCGCAGCAGCTTCCACGTCTTTGTGACAGACTGCTACAAGCCTCTGCGAGACGTCCTCTTTGGAAAATTCACGGACAAGGCTGCCCAGTCCCTGTTCTTCCGCAATCACTCCCCAGGGACTCCGTGCGATGAATCCATCCAAGGCGTTCGCCGGCATTCCTTGAAGCCTTTGATCCATCGGGAGAAATTTGAAGACGACCTCTGGCCTGGGACTGAGTTTGAGCGAGTTCAACCACTCGGTGAACTGGTGCCTTGTCAGCGAGCTCCGGTTTTCAATGCCGATCTGCAGCCTGGTCGGGATCTTTTTGGCGGGCAGATCCGGGTCCGGGCACAGCGCCTTGTAGATATTGTCCTGAAGAACCAGCTCCGTGGGGCTTGGATTGGAAAAGAAGGCTGCGGTCCACTGGTTGCGCTGACCGCTCATTGCCAGAACTTCGGCGGCAAAAATTTCCCAAGGCAAAATTCCTCCCACAAGGTCACCGACCAACATTTCTCTGGCGATGCTTCCATAGCTGGCGCGTGCTACAAATGTGACATCTGCAGCAGCGTCAAAATCATTGGCAAAGAATGGAAGCAGCTCCAAAGACGGCAGAATACCGAATTTTTCTTGGGGACCGCGTGGCATGGTTAATTGGGGGGATTTTCAGGGCGACGAATCCACATGTCCTTCAGCAGCAGATCTTATACCAGAGTGAGCCGTGGCATACTCGTGGAAAAATGCCGGCGAAGGGCGGTGATTTCAGTTTAGGAATGATATTCTTGGATGCTCTGAACAGTGAGTTCGTTTTCCTTGAGGGAGCGGATTGCTTTCACGGTTGCCTCTGCTGCCGCCATGTTTGTGGCGTAGGAAATCTTCTCTGCGATGGCTGTGGAACGGATGAGGATTTCGTCAGCACGGGATTCGTGCGTGGCCGGCGTGTTGATCACGTAGTCGATTTCCTGGTTTTTCAGCATATCGATCACATTCGGGCGGGCTTGCTCAGCTACCTTGTAAACGCGCTGGCACGGAATTCCCTCATCGGAGAGGCGCTGGTGCGTGCCTCCTGTGGAGCAGATCGTGAAACCTACTTCATGAAGATCACGGGCCACTGCTACGGCACGGTCCTTATCGCGGTCCGCCACGGAGAGGAAAACTTTCCCTTCCTTCGGCAGTGCATTGAAGGCGGAGATCTGGGATTTCGCGTAAGCCATGCCCCAGTCCTTATCGATTCCCATCACCTCACCGGTGGATTTCATTTCCGGACCGAGAACGATATCGATTCCCGGGAAACGATTCCATGGGAAGACGGCCTCTTTCACGGAGAAGTGGGTAGGATGAACAGTTTCGGTGTAACCCATATCCACCAGTTTCTCTCCGACCATGATTTTCGCGGCCAGTTTGGCGAGTGAAACGCCAGTGGCCTTCGAAACGAACGGCACGGTTCTCGATGCACGTGGATTAACTTCGATAACGTAGAGTTCTTCATCTTTCACGGCGAACTGGATGTTCATCAGGCCGCGGACTTCCAGGGCCATGGCGAGGTCCTTTGCGGCCTTATCGATCTTGGCTTTGATATCATCGGAAATCGAGAAGGCAGGAATCACACAGGCAGAGTCTCCGGAGTGAATACCGGCCTGCTCGATGTGCTGCATGATGGCGCCTACGACTGAGGTATCTCCATCGCTGATACAATCAACGTCGATCTCGGTTGCGTTATCGAGGAATCGGTCGACCAAAACCGGACGCTCCGGAGAAGCGGTGACCGCCTCCCGCATGTAGGTGGAAAGTTCGGAATCGCTGTAAACGATCATCATCGCGCGCCCACCAAGGACGAAGGAAGGGCGGACGAGCACAGGGTAGCCGATACGGTTTGCAACCTCAATGGCCTCGGCCTCGTTGGTTGCCGTTCCGGCTTCCGCTTGTTTCAGGCCTAGCTGATCAAGTAGAGCCGAGAAGAATTTTCTGTCCTCCGCGAGTTCGATGGATTTCGGGGATGTTCCGATGATCGGCACTCCGTGGCGCTCGAGATCCGCCGCGAGATTGAGCGGGGTTTGGCCGCCGAACTGGACGATGACACCGTATGGCTGCTCCTGATCACAGATGTTTAGAACATCTTCCAGGGTAAGTGGCTCGAAGAAGAGTTTATCGGATGTATCGTAATCGGTGGAAACAGTCTCCGGATTCGAGTTCACCATGATTGTCTCGTAACCAAGCTCCTTCAGAGCAAAGGCCGCGTGCACACAGCAGTAGTCGAATTCGATTCCCTGGCCGATGCGGTTCGGGCCACCGCCGAGGATAATAATCTTTTTCTTATCGGACTGGCGGGCTTCGTTTTCATCTCCGTAGGTGGAGTAGAAATACGGTGTGTATGCCTCAAATTCCGCTGCACAGGTATCAACCAGGCGATAAGTCGGGATAATTCCCTTCGCCTTCCGCTCTGCGCGGATGGTGTCCTCCGTAGGCACATCTGCAACGGCGCCCTCAGGCTCCGCACGAGGTGGAGCACCTGCCGGTTGATCCTTTTCCCCATGGATGGAAGCATCGTGGATCGCCTGGGATGCAGCGCGTGCCCTGGCGATTTGACGGTCCGAGAAACCGAGTTTCTTGGCCCTTTTGAGATCGAGGGTCGCAAGGTTCTTCCCTTCTTCCGCGATTTCTTCCAGATGGCGGAGGAACCATGGGTCAATGGAAGTTGCTTCATGGATTTCCTCAAGCGTCCAGCCGTGGATGAAAGCTGTCTGCAACCAGAAGATGCGCTCGGCATTCGGGATCTGGAGCTTACGGGTGATGGTTTCCTTTGAAGGGGATGCAGGATCACTAGGGTCGAAACCGAAGCCCCAACGTCCGGTTTCAAGAGAGCGGAGGCATTTCTGCATGGATTCCTTGAAGGTACGGCCAATCGACATGGCTTCACCAACGGATTTCATGGAAGTGGTAAGCACCGCGTTTGCAGTCGGGAATTTCTCGAAGGTGAAACGAGGAATCTTTGTCACAACGTAATCGATCGTAGGCTCGAAGGACGCCGGGGTTACGCGGGTGATATCGTTCGGGAGCTCATCGAGCGTGTAACCGACAGCAAGTTTAGCGGCAATTTTGGCAATCGGGAAACCTGTCGCCTTCGAGGCAAGGGCGGATGAACGGGAAACCCGCGGATTCATCTCGATAACGATCATACGGCCGGTTTTCGGATCTGTGGCAAACTGGATGTTCGAACCTCCGGTCTCCACGCCGATCTCGCGAATAACCGCGAAGGACGCATCGCGCATGATCTGATACTCACGGTCGGTGAGGGTCTGGATGGGAGCTACGGTAATGGAGTCACCGGTGTGTACCCCCATCGGGTCAAGGTTCTCGATGGAGCAAATAACCACGCAGTTGTCCGCGCGGTCACGCATGACTTCCATTTCGAATTCCTTCCAGCCCAGAAGGGATTCATCAATGAGAACTTCGGAAACTGGCGAAAGATCGAGTCCGCGGTGGACGATTTCCTCATACTCTTCCTTGTTGTAGGCGATACCACCACCTTGGCCACCAAGAGTAAATGCAGGCCGGACGATTAGAGGAAAAGTTCCGATTTCATCAGCAACACTCTTCGCTTCTTCCATCGTACGGGCAATCCCGGAGCGCGGCATATCGAGGCCGATTTTCTCCATGGCCTCTTTGAAAAGGTGACGGTCTTCGCCTTTATCGATCGCTTCGGCATTTGCACCGATCATCCGGACGTTGTGTTTATCCAGTGTGCCGGCTTTGAACAGATCCATCGAGGTGTTCAGGGCTGTCTGACCACCAAGGGTAGGAAGAAGTGCGTCAGGTTTTTCGCGGATGATGATCTTCTCAACGACTTCCGGAGTGATAGGCTCAATGTAAGTCCGGTGGGCGAACTCCGGATCTGTCATGATTGTGGCCGGATTGGAATTCACGAGGACGACTTCGTAGCCTTCTTCTTTGAGTGCCTTACAGGCTTGGACACCTGAATAGTCGAATTCACAGCCTTGGCCGATGACGATTGGGCCGGAGCCGATGACGAGAATTTTCCTGATCGAGGTATCTTTTGGCATATTCGCGAGCGTGTTGCTTAAACTTTCAGTGGTGTGGCAGGGATTTGCCGGATTGTAAAGTAATGGATAGGTAGAATACATACCATCGGCACCACTACACGAAACATCTCCGCTTAGACCAGTTCCGCAAGCCGATGGTTGTATTGAATGGATTTCCTTAAAACAGCCATCACCTGAACGAGCCCCCGGGCGTCGCTGCATGCTTTCCTACACGCCGGATCATGAGAAAAATTACGGCTAAGGTATTTTCCAACTTCCGCATGCAGCTGGCGGATCTGTGTATCCATCACTCCGAGTTTTCCACGTAGGTTCGATATTTTTTGGTTTCCCCCACTGATGTGCTGGAAGGCATCGGAAGCTTTTTCCCGTCGTCCCGTTTTATTCTGGTTCATCTCGGCCTCAATCTGGCTGATCCGCTCTTCCCCGGACGCGATGGCATCGGCAAGTCCCTGGCGTTCAGCCTTGAGGGATTCAAACTCGGATTTCAGTTTCCTTAGCCGCTCGTTTGCAGATTCTAACTCGTCGGGGCTCTGTCCCCCATCACGATCCAGTACCTCCTGCTTCATCCGGGTGCCCTCGTAGCTTCTTTTGATTTCCCGGGCTTTGGCGATAATTACATCCCGCTGGCGGACATGGCCCTCCAAGGCGGTCAGAATCACATTTTTTTCCGTGAGGAGCTTCTGAAAAGGCTCGTTTTCTGAGCCCAGCAATATGGAGCGCTCCTCATGCGCCTCATCAAGAAGCTTCTGGCAAGCGTCCAATTCTACCCTGATCTCATCTCGCTCCTTAACCAACTTCCTCAAATTCCAATACTCGACGGAAAGTGACTCGATCGGCTCTACGTTTTTCCAAGCTTTGCGCCCCAGGTGAGCCTCAGCCTCTTTCAGCAGATGCGATTCACTGGCCGCATCGCTCATCCGGATGTTTTTCCGGTTGAGGCCGAACATCTTCGCGCACCGGCATAGATAATATCTCGTGGAAGTCATTCGATTGAACTTACTTCTTCAGGATTTGCTGAAGATGTTCGATTACGCCCATGTCCTCCAATGTGGTAACATTCCCGGAAATCTCGCCGGTGGTGACCAGCTCTTTGAGCAAACGGCGAATAATTTTGCCTGATCGCGTTTTAGGCAAAGAAGGGGTGAAGTAAATATCATCCGGTTTCGCGATTGCTCCGATCGTTTTCCCTACATGATCCCGAAGCTCTTTTTCGAGTTCAGGGGAGGATTCGAAGCCAGTTTTCAAAGTTACAAATGCAGCTACAGCCTGTCCTTTCAAATCATGCGGCCGTCCCACAACCGCAGCCTCGGCTACGGAATTATGGGCAACCAACGCGGATTCTATCTCGGCAGTCCCCAGGCGGTGTCCCGATACGTTCAGCACATCATCAAGCCTGCCGATGATCCAGAAATTACCTAGCTCGTCACGGCGCGCTCCATCTCCCGCTGTATAAAGCCCGGGATAGTCCGAAAAATAGGTTTTCTTAAAACGAGCTTTATCTTTGTAGATCGAACGCGTCATCGAAGGCCAAGGTTTCCGGATTACCAAGCGTCCATCAACGCCGGGAGGGCACTCGTTGCCTTCATCATCGAGGATCACCGCATCGATCCCGAAGAATGGTCGCGTGGCGGTACCCGGGATGCACGGTGTCGCGCCAGGTAAAGGTGAAATCATAATCGCGCCAGTCTCCGTCTGCCACCAGGTATCCACGATCGGACATCTACCTCCGCCTATTTTCTCATGATACCAGCACCAAGCCTCCGGATTGATTGGCTCACCTACCGAGCCGAGCAAGCGCAGCGAGGAGAGGTCATACTTTTCGGGAAACTCGTCTCCGGCCTTGATGAAAGCACGGATTGCAGTAGGTGCGGTGTAGAAGATCGATACGCGGTGGTCTTCGATCATTTTCCAGAAACGCCCGAAATCCGGCTCATTCGGAGCACCTTCATACATCACCTGCGTCACTCCATTGGCAAGAGGGCCATAGACGATGTAAGAATGACCGGTAATCCAGCCGACATCCGCCGTACACCAGTAGACATCCTCGTCCCGCATATCAAAAATGTATTTGCAGGTAGTATAGGTTCCAGTGAGATAGCCTCCCGAGGTGTGCAGAATTCCTTTCGGCTTTCCGGTGGATCCCGAGGTGTAGAGAATGAAGAGTGGATGCTCTGAATCAAAACCTTCCGGCTCATGGTCTGCCGAGGCACCTTTCATCTCATCGTGCCACCAATGATCGCGATCAGCAGACATTGAAACCTCGTTCCCTGTCCGATTCACTACGAAGATATTCTTTACCTTGTCATATTTCTCAAGCGCTTCGTCCACAGCTGGCTTCAGTGAAACTACCTTCCCACGCCGCCAGCCACCGTCGGCTGTGATAACCGTGTTAGCCCCAGAGTCTTCCAATCGATCGAGGATAGCCTCAGCCGCGAAGCCACCGAATACCACGTTGTGCACGGCACCGATGCGTGCGCATGCCAGCATCGCCACTGCAGCCTCGGGAATCATAGGCATGTAGATCAGCACCCTGTCTTTCGCCTTAACCCCGCGGGTAAGGAGAACATTCGCAAACTTGCACACCTCGCGGTGTAACTGGGCGTAGGTAATTGTGCGGGTATCTCCGGGCTCTCCCTCCCAGATGATCGCAGCTTTGTTTGCCCGCGCCCCCTTCGCATGACGGTCAACGCAGTTTTCAGCCACGTTGATTTTACCACCAAGAAACCACTTCGCATCTGGCGCGTCCCATTCAAGAACCTTTGAAAAGGGCTCCTGCCATACAAGTTCGTTCGCTTCGGATGCCCAGAACTTCTTCGGCTTTTCTATCGAATGTTTATACAGCTTTTCGTAAGCCGCCATTGATGGAATTCTGGCCTTCTTGGAAAACTCCTTTGAAGGCTTGTGGCTTGTAACGAGTTGCGCCGAATGTTCAGACGTAGGTTTGGATTTTTTAGAGCTCATACTGAATCTTTAGCAAAACTAAAGACCTTAGCGCTCGTTCGCAATGGAAGAAATCCAGGAATCTCCTGTTATTTCCCCATCAACATCGCGATCTCTCTCTCATTGAGAACCGCGTACCGGCTTACCTCGAGATCACCAAGCCAGAGCTTGCCAATGCGAACACGCAGCAATTTGGTCACCTGATAACCAAGAGCATCAAGCATTACACGGATCTGGCGTTTTGCTCCATGGTCCAGGATCACCTTGATCCTTCTTGCTGATACGCGCTCGATGTTCTTCGCCTTCAGTTTTCCTTCTTCAGTGAAAACACCGGTAAGAAATTGATCGAGGTGAGAATTTTCGAAAGCTTGGTTGGAAGTAACCAGATACTCCTTCTCCACCGACTTTGATGGATGCATCAGTTTCTGGGAGAGATCACCATCATTGGTCAAAATCAGCATTCCTTCGGAATCCGTGTCCAAACGCCCGACATGGTGGAGCGATTGAAGAGATGGCGGCAAGAGATCGTAAATTGTTTTCCTACCTAGTTCATCACTTCGCGTGCAGACATATCCGCGGGGCTTGTGAAATATTACAACAATCTCCTCTTTCGGGATCATTCGCTTTCCATCCAATCGAACGTGATCGGATGGGGTGATTCGCGTGGCCAGCTTCAAACAAGGAGAACCATTGACTTCCACCCTACCGGTGGAAATCAGCTCTTCGCATGCGCGGCGTGAACCTACCCCGCAAGAGGCGAGGTATTTATTGAGACGGACTCCCTCGGACATAATAATGCTATGAAGCCTGCGAGATTATCGCAGGGAAATTGGGAGTTGAATGAAACAAGGAAAACTCAAGCTTCGTGCTTGGTTTTTGGAAGGCCGATTGGTGAGTTGCCTTCTTTCCATTCACCGCGCTCCTTGAGAAGTTTTACGCGCTCGAAACGTTTGAGGACAGAGCGTTTGCCGCCGACGGTGGCGTTGGACTTGAGTGAATTATGCTTGGACATCTTTGAGCGGGGTTAGACGGTTGGGGCGCGGAAGCTAATTTCCTTTTCCTCGCGTTGCAATACGAAAGTGGAAATATTTTTAGAAATTTGACACATTTTTGATCGTAATACTTTAGTTGGGCTTAATATCTGAGAAATTATCCGCTCTGTTATTTCGGGTAAACGGAAGTTCCAAAATCACGCCAAGCAACTTTTACCGAGTATGCCAAAGATGGACTTCCAAGAATTTGTCGCCTACGGATAACATCGAGCCCTGAAACCATAAGCTAGGCCGGCTGAATACTCTATAACTCTCTAACAGTAAGCGGGTTGTGGAGCCGCCTGAGGGAATGAGTGCATTTTTTTAAGCTATTTGCTCAAGGAACTTTCTTGGATCTTGCGACAAAGAAAAGATCCTCATCAAACCTTCTCCAACCAGACTGAAAGAATTGCGACATCAGCGGGTGTTATACCGGGGATTCGAGCTGCCTGCCCAAGCGTTGAAGGCCGTATTTCCGAAAAGCGGACTCGGGCTTCTGTTTTCAGTGCTCCAATTAGAGCATAGTCGATACCTTCTGGAATTTTTCGATTTTCTTGGCGCGACATCCTATTGACCTGCTGTTGCTGCCTTACCAGATGCCCCTCGTAACGAAAGTCAGTTTCGATGATCGGCCAGGTTGCTTCCGAGAATTCCTTTAAAATTTCTGGTGGGAGTGTTTCCCAACTCTCCTGACTGCGGCGGAACCAATGATCCAACTTTACTCCCTCATGGACTGCATTCCGAACCCACGAATTTGCTTTTTCCAGTTCGGCTGCCTTCTTGGAAACGCGATCGACCCGCTCTCCGCTCGCAAGACCGATTTCGGCAGCCAATGGAGTAAGACGCAGATCCGCGTTGTCTTGCCTCAGTAGAAGGCGATATTCAGCACGACTGGTGAACATCCTATAAGGTTCTGTACAACCCCGAGTTACAAGATCGTCTATCATTACACCGAGATATGCTTTGTCTCTACCAAGGATAAAGTCCGGTTTCCCCTGGACTTTCAGTGCCGCATTCGTTCCTGCAATCAGCCCCTGCCCTGCAGCTTCCTCATAACCTGAGGTTCCATTGATCTGCCCCGCAAAGTACAGACCCTCGACCGACTTGGTCTCCAGCGTATGCTTGAGTTGCGTGGGTGGACAGTAATCATACTCAACCGCATAACCCGGACGTAAAATTTCACATTTTTCAAGACCTGGGATGGTTCGTAGAAAATTCAACTGAACTTCATACGGTAGCGAGGTGGACACACCGTTTACATAATACTCCAAGGTGTGGCGCCCCTCTGGTTCTAGGAAAACCTGATGTCGTTCTTTTTCGGCGAAGCGGACCACCTTGTCTTCGATCGACGGACAATATCGGGGACCGACTCCTTCGATGACACCGCAATACATCGGTGACTGATCAAGATTGTCCCTGATAATATCGTGGGTCGCGGGGTTCGTATAAGTGATCCAGCACGGCATTTGTTCCACGTGGAACGTTGGATCTGCCCAAGGATTCAGAGTAAAGAGGTCATTTGGCCCCTTTTCGATTGTATCAGCCATGAAGCTGAACTTGGGCACCGGACTGTCACCACCTTGGATCTCACATTTTGAAAAATCGAGAGAACGGCCATTCAGCCTACAAGGCGTACCGGTTTTAAAACGTTCCACCTGAAAACCCAGATGCTTCAGAGAATCGGACACGGTCGAAACCGCATCCCCCATCCTGCCACCTTTTTCGTTTTTCAGACCTACGTGCATCAGTCCCCTCATGAACGTTCCGGCACTAAGAATGACCGATTTGCCTCCGATAATCATCCCTAGAGACGTCCTCACCCCTGTGATTCTTTGTTCCGAATCTACAAGCAATTCCGCCACATTGCCCTGATGCATATCGACACCTTCGGCTTGTTCCAACGTCATCTTCATTCGGAACTGGTAGGCCTTCTTATCGCACTGCGTTCTGGGTGCACGAACAGATGGCCCCTTGGAGACATTCAGCATCCGCCATTGAATACCTGTGGCATCCGTATTGATTCCCATCTGCCCACCAAGCGCATCGATCTCTCTAACCATGTGCCCCTTCGCGAGACCGCCGATGGCTGGATTGCAGGACATCTGTCCGACAGTATCCAGGTTTTGTGTTAGGATCGCAACTTGAGCCCCCAGTCTACTGGCAGCAAGAGCAGCCTCAACACCAGCATGACCGGCGCCAATAACAATTACATCGTATTCTTTCGGGTAACGGTACATATCAGGAAATTCGAGAGACGGGACCCTATCACCCCTTTCCCCACTAGCAATTCAATATCGGCACCCGCGAAACGTTCCACGTGGAACAAAGCTTACGTAGTTGAGTCAAGTATTCCGGTCGAAGCGCGTGGAAGTAACTCATCCAACGAGAATCTGATGATCGATACTCGATTCGCCAGGATGATACTCTTTACCCCAAACTCTGCTAAAACTTGACGACAAGCCCCGCACGGGGAAATCGGTTCCGTGGTATCCGCAACCACAGCTACCTCTGCAAAAGGTCCCGCCCCTGCAGCTACTGCAGCACCGATCGCAACCCTCTCGGCACAGTTTGTGAGCCCGTATGAAATGTTTTCGACATTGCAGCCGCCAAATATCAGTCCATCAGTGGTTAGGAGCGCCGCCCCAACCTTGAAATTAGAGTATGGTGCATAAGCGTTCTCTCTAGCCTGCCAAGCGGCCTCTAATAGCTTTCCCTCGATATTCATGAGGAAACCTATCAAGCCATTGCTAGAGCCACCAGCACCGCTTTCTGTGCATGTAGTCGATTTTCAGCCTGTTGAAAAATTGTACCGGCGTGCTTTTCCAGGGCTTCCTCGCTGATCTCCTTACCGCGGTATGCCGGCAGGCAATGCAGGATGATATGGTTCGCCGCAGCACCCGAAAGAAGATCGGAATTCAATTGGAAGCCCTCGAATTCCGCCTCCTTCTCTTTCTGGTCCTCCTGACCCATCGAGAGCCAAACATCCGTGTTGATTACATCAGCACCTTCGACAGCCACCTTTGGATCCACCACTACCTTGACTCTGTCTGTGTCCAACGACGCAAGAAAGTCTGCCGGAGGCTGGCAGGATACCGGAGCAGCCACAGTAAGATCGAAATCCAAGATCTTCGCAGCCCACATCCATGAGCGGGTCATATTGGAATAACCATCCCCGATAAATGCAAATCTACGTCCTTCCCAGCCGCCCACCTTTTCGCGAACAGTGAGAAGGTCCGCTAGAATCTGGCATGGATGCTCGTCATCGGTCAGCGCATTGATCGTCGGTAGTTTCGAGAACTCCGCGAAATCCACGACATCCTGCTGCGCAAAAGTTCTTATTACCGCTCCATGGACCATCCGCCCGAGAACTCGCGCGGTATCCTTGATCGGCTCACCCCTGCCCAATTGAATATCATTTCCGGAAAGAAACATAGGAAAGCCGCCAAGCTCCCGAATCCCTACCTCAAAGGACACCCTTGTCCGGGTGGAGGATTTGGTGAAAATCATCGCCCACGTCTGACCAGCCAAGGGCTTCGAGGCATGATTACCACGCTCGGATTTGAGGAGAGCTGCATGTTCGATTAGATCGGTGAGCTCTTTCTTACTGAGTTGCTCGATAGAAAGTAGATTCTTCATGATGGATTGGTATCGTAATTTGAAAGTACGGATTTGATGATGGACAGCGCCTCATCGATTTCTTCGTTGGTGACATTTAGAGGTGGCAGAAGACGGAAGGTTTCAGGGCCCGCTGGAGGCACCAGGAGGCCTTTTGCCATTAGTTCCTTCACTATCTTCAGCGCACAGGTTTCTCCATCTTCTGTAGGTATTAGAGTAGGGTTCAGTCCAATACCGAGAAGAAGGCCTAGTCCTCTGACCTCAGTGACGACAGGAGAACCCCACGATTCAATCTCGTTGCGAATTCTCTGGGCCTGGTAGGTAGCATTCCCAGCCAGGTCTTGTTCTCTGATTTCCTTCAGAGTTGCCAAAGACGCAGCACAAACCAGTGGATTTCCCCCATAAGTCGAGCCGTGGGAACCTGCATTCATGAGCGAGGACAATTTCACCTCTTTCTCCTGATCGACAATTCGATCACTCAGCCAGAAGGAACCGATCGGCACACCGCCGCCCATTCCTTTGGCCCAGGAAATTCCATCCGGTTCGATACCCGGGGCATTTACCCGCCAAGCCATGGCATCGCCGCAGCGTCCGAACCCTGTTTGCACCTCGTCAAAAAACAGAAGTAGATCGTTCTTTTTACACAAGGCTTGGATGGCTTCCAGAAACTCTCCGGTAGCTACGTTGACACCGCCCTCTCCCTGGATCGGCTCAAGTAGGATGGCAACAGTTTCCGATGAAACAGCACCCTCTAGAGCACAGATATCATTGTAGGGCAGGTAGCGGAAGCCGGTCAAAAGCGGGTCAAAACCTTGATGGATCTTTTCCTGACCTGTAGCAGCCAAACTTCCTAAAGTTCTTCCGTGAAAGGATTGCTTGAAAGTCAGGACTTCAAAACGCGGCTTTCCATCAGCTTGCGGCTTCAGGTGACCGTATCTGCGTGCCGATTTAATCAGGCCATCGTTCGCCTCGGCGCCGGAGTTTGAAAAAAACAGTTTGCCGGGCAATTTGACATGCTCCTGATTGATTTCTTCCGCCAGAAGTCCCTGATTGTCAGTGAAATACAAATTCGATACATGGATAAGCTTTGCAGCCTGCTCCTGAATCGCAGTCACAACTTTCGGGTGGCAGTGCCCCAGCGAGCAGACCGCAATCCCCATGCAGAAATCCAGATATTCGCGGCCCTGATCGTCACGCACGCGTGTGCCTTTTCCCTCCGTAAGAGTTAGTGGAAACCGGCCATAGGTGGCCATGACGTGATCGTTGAATAGTTCTTTGGTATTCATGGGCAAAATCCGGAGATGAGCCGGAAAAGGGTGGAGACTATCCACATTGCCAGAAATAGCAAAGCAGTTTCCTGTTACGTGAACGTAAGGGAAACCTAGCGTGCAGAAGCTCTCCGCAGCCTGTCCATGATTGCGACACCAAGACCGGTTTCGCTAACAGGTTCTGCGATGATTTCATCGAAGCCCATTTCATCCATTTCTCTCATTGCGAAGAAAAGCCGGGTAGCCGCCTCGGCAAGCTTCCCGCTACCAGGACTAAGTGACACCACGGAATCCCAATCATACATTCTCACGTATTCACCGCCCTCTTCCCCTTTATAGCTGAGCAGGCCGTAGCTCTTTCCCTCTTCGGGAACGAAATCTTCCGGGCTTTTTAAAAGTCGGAATGGTGTGAGCGGAGCGTAATGGCTGTCCAGCTGCCCGGGTGACTGCAGTTTCTCGCCGGGTTTCACTTTTTCGACCCTGCCAAACGGTTGAAGCTGTTCCTTCGTGATCGGACCCGCTCTGTGCAGGTAAAACAATGGCTTTTTCCCCTCGCGCGGTTCTATACGGATAATCGTGCTCTCGACACCTTCACCACAGGCACCAGCATCCACGATAAGCGGAATTCTGCCACCCAACTCCTTCATTACAGCAGAGGCGGATGTCGGTGAAATTCTTCCAAAGCGGTTCGCACTCGGGGCGGCTATCGGCCGGCCAAGAGCTTGGTTGATTCCACGGAAAATCGGGTGCCCGCTTTGCCTGACAGCCACCGTCGGCAGTCCACTCGTCACCAGGTCCGGCACTGCAGGAGTCTTTGGTAAAATAATCGTCAGCGGGCCGGGCCAAAATTCGTTCGCGAGTTTTTTCACTGTGTCCGCAATATCTTCCGGCACCTCGGCTACGGTTTTCAGATCGGTGTAGGATGCGATATGGACGATCAACGGATCGAATTCCGGCCTTTCCTTCGCTGCGAAAATTTTGGCAACCGCCTCGGCATTGAAAGCATCCGCTGCCAGGCCATAAACGGTCTCGGTAGGGAGCGCTACCAGTTCACCCCGTCGCAAGCAAGCAACAGCCTCATTTTGGGCCTCTTTCATCCCATCGTCGGTAGCCTCGATAATTTTCGTTTCGAACACAGACGGATGTTTTATGAGGAAAGGTTTCAATGCAAGCAGAGTCGCTTCCCCTCGACTGAGTGACCCACCAATCAGCCCACAAAAAACCCCTCAACCAAGCGATGGTTGAAGGGTTGGAAAAAATACGTAAAATACGTCTTTCGGCTTAGTAAGCGAAGATCTCTTCGTCCTTGAAGAAGCGCTTGATCTCGGCCTCGGCAGCTTCCGGAGAATCGGAAGCGTGGCATACATTGATCATCATATCTTCACCAAGATCACCACGGACAGTTCCTTTTGGAGCTGTTTCGGAATTAGTTGGCCCGAGAAGGTCGCGAACCTTGTCGATCGCGTTTTCACCTTTGAGTGCGAGTGCGATCACAGGAGTTTTGCTCATGAATTCAACGATCTCCGGGAAAAATGGCTTATCCGCAACGTGTGAGTAGTGATCTCTGAGGATCGCGTCATCAAGCTGCATCATTTTGATTCCTTGGATCGAGAAGCCTTCCTTCTGGAAACGTGAGAGAACTTCACCGGTGATGTTCTTGGAAACTGCATCCGGCTTGAAAAGAATGAGAGTGGTTTGTGTGGCCATGCGAAGGAATTAGGCGGACGAATGTCCCCGTGCAAGCCTTTTCAAGGAACCAATTGTTCACACTAATACTCGCAATGACCAGGCGTGCGGGGAAACGGGATCACATCACGGATATTCGAAATTCCCGTCACGAACATCAGCAACCTTTCAAAGCCCAGGCCAAACCCAGCATGCGGCACACTGCCGAATTTCCGAAGATCCGCATACCATGCATAGGCCTCGGCATCGATTCCGTGGTGTTTGAAGTTCTCCAACAGCACGTCATACCGCTCCTCACGCTGCGCGCCTCCAATGATCTCGCCGATTCCGGGCACCAGCACGTCCATGGCAGTGACCGTCTTCCCATCATCATTGACCCGCATGTAGAAAGGTTTGATCTCCTTCGGGTAATTATAAACCACTGTCGGTTGCTTGAAATACTCCTCCGTCAACCAGCGTTCATGCTCGGATTGTAGATTCACTCCCCATTTCACCGGATATTGGAATGATTTCCCGGACTCTTCCAAAAGCTTCACCGCATCCGTATAGGAAATTCTCTGGAAGGGCTTCTCGATCACGTTTTCCAACCGCTGCCTCAGGGTTTTGTCGACGAATTTTTCACAGATCGATAGATCCTCTTCCTGTCCTTCGAGGGCTTCCTTTACCAGAAACTGCATCATTTCCTCCGCTACATCGATATCGCCTGCCAAGTCGCAGAAAGCCATTTCCGGCTCCACCATCCAGAATTCCGCAGCGTGCCGCGAGGTATGCGAGTTTTCCGCCCGAAAGGTCGGCCCAAAGGTATAGACATTTGAAAGCGCACAGGCCATCGCCTCACCTTCCAGCTGACCGGAAACTGTCAGGAACGCGCGTTTCCCGAAAAAGTCCTCTGTATCCCTGGAGATTTTATCGTCCGGTAAGCTTGTCACCCGGAACATTTCGCCGGCCCCTTCACAGTCGCTAGCGGTGATGACCGGCGTATGAGCATATACGAAATCGCGCTCCTGGAAAAAACGGTGGATCGCATACGACATGCGGGAGCGGATCCTGAAAGCAGCCCCGAACAGATTCGTCCGGGGCCTAAGGTGTGCGATGGAGCGCAAAAATTCCGGCGTGTGTCCCTTTTTCTGAAGCGGATAATCATCCGGTGCCGCGCCAAGAAGTTTTAGGGAAGCCGCCTGCATCTCCCATGCCTGTCCCTTTGCCGGAGAAGGCACCAGTTTACCGGTTATCTCCACCGAAGCTCCGGTGGTCATGCTCTGTATATCCTCGTATCCGGGAATTCCCGCATCGGTCACGATCTGAAGATTTCCCAGACACGATCCATCGTTTAGCTCCAGAAAAGAAAAGCCTTTGGAATCGCGACGCGTCCGGACCCACCCGGCTACGTGTATTGAATCGGTGGCTTCTTTGCTCGTCAGGACGTGCTTGATAAGGCTGCGCATGGCGGAACGATAAACCAACTGGCACGCTTGAAAACGGGGAAATCCGGATGTGACAACATTTCGCTCAAGCTCGGAAATTATGTCCCGATTTTTGAGCCAAATTTTCCCAATTTCACCAGCGGGGAATACCTTCCATGTTGACTGTCAAGAAGTTACGTAAATGGTTCGTACACTGCCATATATAACTTCGAAGTCATTCGGAACCGGACGGACCGAAGACGAGATCTACAACTCCGTTCCAACCAAAACATTAGAAAATATTATGAGCACAATCACTACATGGAATCCATATCATGAACTTGAGAGAATCCAGGATCGCGTATTCCGCGCAATCCACCAAACAGGAGAAGAGGGAAAAACCCTCCTGAATCAGGCGGACTGGACGCCTGCAGTCGAAATATCGGAGGACGAAAAGCAATACTCCATTGCTGCAGACTTACCGCAGATCGCCAGAGAAGATGTGAAAGTCATCGTCGATAACGGCTCGCTCGTCATCAAGGGCGAACGTGTCCGCGAGGAACTCTCCGAAGGGAAAAAAGTTCACAGGACCGAGCGCAGCTACGGAAAATTCCACCGCAGCTTTACCTTACCCGAAGATGCTGACGGCAGCGGAGTCACCGCGAACTTCAAAGAAGGCGTTCTGATCGTTAACTTGCCGAAGAGCGAGGAGAAGAAGCCCAAACACATTGAGGTTCAAGTCGGCTAACAGAAATCCAAGAAACCAGCGGGAGGCGTCATCCGATGCCTTCCGCTTTTGTTTGTCTGCCCTCGGATCAGATCAGGCTCAGTAATCCGAGTAGAGCGCAACAGGCCAAGACGATCGTGAACGGGATCTTGAATTTCCAAAGTGCCACAAATGCAGCCAGAGAAACCACAGCCACAAACCAATCGAAACCACCTTCCGGCCAGAGCGCGTGCATCGCGAAATCCACCCCGAGATTGAGAATCACACCTACCACCGCAGCAGTGATCGCCGTGAGACTAGCTCCTACCTTGGGAAGCTTCTGTAGGCCTTCAACAAACGGCCCGCCGAGAAATACAAAGAGGAAACACGGAACAAAGGTGACCCAAGTGGTGATTGCGGCGCCAATTGTTGCTGCCTGTAGAGGCGAAAAATTACCGTGATTTTGCCAACCGCCTACGAATCCTACAAACTGCAGGACGATGATCAGAGGCCCGGGTGTCGTCTCCGCCAAGGCCAGGCCGCTCATCATCTGCTCATGGGTAAGCCAGGAATAATGCTCCACCGCCTGCTGCGCTACATATGGCAGCACTGCGTAGGCGCCGCCAAAAGTCACCATCGCCGCTTTGCTGAAAAACACTCCCTGCGCCACCGCCGTACTGCCCCACCCCAGCCAGATCCCCAGTAGAAACATCGGTAAAATCCAAAGGAAGAGACAAACCCCAACCACCTTGAAAGCCCGTTTCCAAGTAGGCCTCTCGACTGCAGGCAGCACCAGCACACCCTCTTCCCCCCCTTCATCAGTGGATTTCCCCTTCCCTGCCGGAAACTGATCAGGGGAAAACCTGTGCCCGATCCACCCGCACAAGGCCGCGGAGAAAATAATCAATACGAACGATATATTGAAGAAATAGATCGCCACAAACGATATACCAGCGATCGCCCAAAGGGACCCGCTGCGCAGGGTTTTCCCGCCAATTCTAAGCACAGCAGCTAAAATCACAGCCATCACCGCCGGCAGCAGACCGTAGAAAATCGCCGCCAACCACGGAATATCCCCGCCCGCCATGTAGAGCCAACTCAGTGCGAAGAGCAGAAATGCCGAGGGGATTACAAACAGCCCACCTGCCGCCAGACCACCCCGCCAGCCATGAATCCGCCAGCCCAGATAGGTGGCAAGTTGCTGCGCCTCCGGCCCGGGTAGCAGCATCGAAAAATTCAGCGCATGGAGGAAATGGCGTTCTGAGATCCATTTCCGCTTTTCCACCAGCTCACGGTGCATGATCGCGATTTGACCCGCAGGCCCACCAAAGCTGATGAACCCGAGTTTCAGCCAAAAGAGAAGTGCTACGCGAAATGACGGCATGGGCGTATCTACGCTTCAAAAATTAGATCCTCACAGCCCAATTGGCTATCTGACGAAAACGTCACCCCAGGAAGCAGACGAAGTGAAACACTCCCGCAAACAAAACCAACTGCAAGGCACCCATCGCCAACAAACGGTTCATCCCTGCTCCCACCGGCGTCGTCAGCACACCCCAGATAACGCGCATCCCAATTGCGAATACGGGAACGCTTGCCAACCCGAACAACGGATAACCCATCGCCAACCACGCAATTCCGAGGAAGGCCGCCAACTTGATTTCCAGCCAGATGATCCCCGCCGCCATCTTCGGCCCAAGCCTTACGGCTAGGGTGTGTTTCCCCACCAGCGCATCTTCCTCCCGGTCCCGGAAATTGTTCACTGAGATAAGCACCGCCGAAAGGAAACCCACCTGCCCGCCAAGCAAAACTGCCTCCACCGGCCAGCTACCCATCTGCACAAACACCGTCCCCAGCACCGCAATGAATCCGAAGAAAAGGATCACGAAAAGCTCCCCCAATCCCCGATAAGCCAGCGGAAAAGGGCCGCCCGTGTATCCGTAAGCAAGAAACAACGAAGGCACTCCGATCGCCAGAATAGGCCACCCTCTTGCCATCACCAGAAAGGACCCAAAAATCACTGCTCCCAGGAGGAACACACCCCCTGCGAACATCACCGCCCTGAAGCTCATTTCGCCCGTGCCCGTAAGCCTGCGTGGTCCGGTCCGGCGTTCCCCATCCGCTCCATTTTTCCCATCCACCGCGTCATTGAAAAAATTCGTCGCCACCTGAATGCACAGCGCTCCAAGCAGAGTGCAGGTCCACAGCCACCAATCAAAAACGCCCGTGAGCTTCCACGCCAGAGCACCTCCTGCCCATACCGGCACCACTCCAGCCGCAAGGGTCTTCGGCCTCATCCCGCTCAATACACCCCGCGCTAATTTTCCTGAACTCATTGCGCCCGCAAGGTGAATGACTCAGCCGCCGCAGACACGATCAAAAGCCGGCTATTATTCACTTTTTTCCGGCAGAGCTCCCAGCCCTCCCAATATCTGGCGCGTAATCGCCTCGCGCTTGGGCAAGTCTTCCAACCGGTTTGGCGTATCAATATTGAGCGCGAAAAATACTGCTCCATCCGGCCGCTCGACCCAGCCGACCCACCAGCCGATCGTCCCGCTCCATCCGGTTTTTGCCCGTAAAATCCAGTCACTACCCGCCTCATTGATCATCACATCCTTCACCAACCGCTGATTTTCCACACTGAAGGGAAGTTCATTCCGGTAAAGCCGCTGTAGGAAATCCATTTGCTCGACTGCGGAAATCTTCAATTCCCCCTCCACCCAGAACGGAGCTGCACCCGTGGGATCGGCATTTCCATAAGCGATTTTCTCCATGTAGCTCCGCTCTCCTGATTCTCCGATGGCCTTCTCGAAAGTCTCGTAAACCCAAACCACCGAGTTCCTCATCGAAGAGCGCAATGTTTGATCTTTGTTCCACGCGTCGTAGGAGCGCGTCTGCCCATCCCAGGGGATTATCTGGAACTCATCGCGGATCACTCCCGCATCGAGAGCAAAGAGCGCATGGGGAATCTTGAAGGTGGAAGCCGGGGAGAAACGCTTCTCCGCACGCCCGCTATCAAACATGAACGATCCCTTGGAATCCTTCCGCTCATCTACGATAACAATGGTTCCGGTAGCTTCGAATTTTGTAAAATCCTTCCCCCAATCCTCACGGGAGACTAGCTCATTTTCTGCCCCGGCACTAAAAAGAGAGACCAGACCCAGAACTACTGTGATCAGAAGTTTCATTGTCAAAAATCGAAAATGGAGGTCGCTAAATCACGGGCTAGAAATCCAGATATATTTCCGTGCGGCGGTTGGCGCGGCGGCCGTTTGGATCGTCCTCACCGTCTTCGGTTACGTTTGGCCGGCGCGGCTGGCTGGCACCTTTGGCCAGAGTGATGATCTGTTCGGACGAAACACCAGCTGCTGCCAGAAAATCGCGGACGGTCTGAGCGCGGTTTGAGGAAAGCTGGTCATTGTAATTCTCAGAGCCAAGCGCATCCGTGTGACCGCTGAGGGTGATCTTTTTCGCAGGATCAGCCTTCAGCATGCTCGCTACGATCTCGATCTGGCGGCGGGTGCGCACGTTCATCTCATCCTGATCAAACTCGAAATACAGTGCCAGGGTTTCACCGCCCGCTGGGTTTTTGACCAGCGGAGAGTAGTAGACGTCACCATCGGCATAACGGTCCGCATAGGCGCTAAGCAGTGCATCAAGATTGATCTCAATCAATTTCCAATCCGATCCAGCTTCGGGCCGACGTAGATTGAGGGAAAATTGAGCGCTTTCGTCAGAATCCGTGGTGGTGACGTTTGCGATGAATCCGGCTGTGTCATCAGTGCTGAACATCGCGCGAAGAGGGCGCTGTTTGCGGAGCTGGTATTGGCCTTCTTCAAACAGGATGCACAAGGCAGCGATTTTTGCTTCGGATACCTTCTCGGTATCGATGAAATTGAGGGCAAACTCGAAGTTCTGATCCAGAACCGCATCGAGAAATGAAGCGGCGATACCCAATGAATCCGCGAGAACATCCTTCGGAACCTCCTGATCGGAAGCCGGAGGGAGCGTGAGCTGATCGATACTCCATTTCCCTTCGTCCCGCTTGAGATCGAAAAGTATTCGATCCCGCCCCGTTTCGCGGTCTGCCAGATCAATAGCCCAACGGGAGCGGCGGTTCATTTCGATTTCGCCGATTTCGCGGATTCCTCCGATGCGGAGAGGTTCGTTTTCGTGCAATACTCTGAGCTGCTCCAGTTTTGCCGTGTCGAGCGCCTTGTTTCCGATGAGCTGGGACAGCGATGTAAGGTCTCCTTCCTCGAGCGCTTTGCCGATCTTCTCCAAAAGCTCGGACGGGCTAGCAGTGGAAAGGCCGACGCCGAGGTCTTTCATGATTTCCTCGGGGGTCTGCGGCGTGATGGGTTCCTCTATGCCTTTGATTGGCTCGCTCTCTTCCACCGCCTTTTCTGATGGTGATACCTTCCCGGGGACCGGAGGTGCTATAACTGGCTTGGAGCCGGGGCGGATAAACAGCAGAGCCACGGCAGCGGCCGAGAGGACTGCGGCGAGAGCGAGAAAGAAGTACGGAAGTTTGTTCGAATTCATCGGATTTGGGGAAAGTTTTCTCTGGGACAGGAATGCATGGGAACCTCGGAAATGGAGATCTGGAATAATTCGCGCGCAAACTTCAGCTTGGGTGGGAATGGATACGCTGGGTTCAGCGGATTCTTACCCTTGGATGCTGGCGTTCGCAGGGTTTATTTCTCCGGAGGTGGCAGATTGAGCCTGAGCGGCTCACCCTCGCGGACGATCTGTAAGCTCGTCGCCTGGACGGCCGCGGATGCCGCCAGATGGAGATAGAACTCAGCGGAACTATTCAGCTGGGAGTTGTTCAACGCGATGATCAGGTCGCCAATTTCAAGGATACCCGCCGCCTTTCCGTCCGAGAGTATTTTCTGCACGACTACTCCGCGGTATCCGTTGTTCTTTTCACTCGTGGTTAGATCGCGGACCTCCACGCCTACCTGTTTCAGGATTTCCAGATTGTCCTGTTTCGGCTGCTCCGGGGCAATTTCCTGATATTTTGGCGCTGCCGTTGTCTCGGAGATGGTCGTGTCGAGAGTGATGATTTCCCCTTCCCGCCATACTTCCATGCTCACTTTCTGATCGATATCGGAGTTCAGCACGAGATTGATGAGCTGGCGGGTATTCTCGATCGGTGTGCCATCGAAGGTGCGGACTACGTCTTTCGGCACGAGGCCGGCTTTCTCGGCAGGACCGCCGGGTGCCACGCCAAGGACGAGCGTTCCTTTTTCCTCATGGTAGTCCAGCTGGTTGCGGATCGTGGCGTCCAGATCACGCATATGCACGCCCAGGTAGCCACGGATCGGGCGGCCTATGCGTATGATTTGGTCGAGTGCCTCGCGGACTTCGTTGGAGGGAATGGAAAACCCTACTCCCTGGAAGCCGGGTTTCTCCTTGTCCGCACTGATGATCGCCGCGTTGATGCCGATAATTTCTCCGGTGAGATTTACCAGTGGACCTCCGGAGTTGCCAGGATTGATCGCTGCGTCTGTCTGGAAAAGATCTCCCTGGCTATCTGTGAGCGAGCGTTCCTTTGCTGAAATGATGCCTTGGGTGACTGTTTCCCCGAGTCCGAAGGGATTTCCGACGGCGAAGACGATTTGCCCCACCTCGACCTCGGAGGAATCACCCAGCTTGAGCGGAGTGAAGGTCAGCTTCGAGTCGATTTTGATCACGGCTATGTCTAGCAACGGATCCTCGCCGATGAGCGTGGCGTTATAGGTTTTCCCACTGTGCAGGGTTACACGTATCTGCTGCTGGCCGGCGATCACGTGGTGGTTGGTGATGATGTGCCCTTCTTTACTCACGATGACCCCTGAGCCCAGCCCTGTGGTCGGGGATTGCCTGATCCGTGATTGTCCCCAGATGTTCATCAGCTTCTCGGTGCGGACACCTGCGGTATTGATGCTGACGACGGAGGGCACCACCGCCTGTGTGAGGCGGGCATATTCCTGATTGATCCGGGAAAGGATTTCCACCTCGCTGAGATCAAGTGCCGAGCTATCGGCTGCGGTGAACGCCTCGGGACGATTCTCTTCCTTTTGCTGAAGAAAATCAGGAAGCAAGGACATGAGATCACCACCGGCCTGCCAGGTTCTGATACCTGTTACGAGGAGGAAGAATAGTGCGAAGACGAGCAGCAACGCGAAGAATCGTTTAATGGCGGACATTTGTAAGGGGTGAAACTTGGTGTAAGGTGGCACAGACAGAGTTTGTTTTCCAAGCTGTTTGCAAGCCTACCGTGTGTACAAATCTAACGGCAGTTTCTTCTCGGAGTGATGAGTATTCTATTTTTTGACCCTATAAGATATTCATCATAATGGTGTGTATAACTCAGGAAATGGTGCGTTCCCCAGTGCAGCAGCAGGGGTTCCACGGGAATGATAACTTGGGGCTATCTGATGTCTTTCGTGTGCAAGATGCAGGTGCTTAAGATGTCCAAATTGGTTGTTGGAAGATATTCACAAGTTTTTGGTGCTTTATTCACTGCTTGTTGGTCGTGATGATTTCTGGAGTGAAACGGGCGATAATTACGGGAGGAACTGGTGGTTTGGGTTCTGCAATTTCGCAGAAACTCAGAAGCGAGGGTTGGGAAACTATTTCCCTGGGGAGGAGCGATCTCGCGCTTTCGGATTCCGCTGCGGTGAAGAAGTTTTTTGATGCGAACCCGTGTGATCTGCTGATCTGTGCCGCCGGAGCCATCCGGGACAGGCCGATCCTGAAGATGGATGAGGAAGATTGGGATGATGTTTTTGAACTGAATTTTACCGCAGCGGAGCGATGCGCAAGGGCGGTTGTCCGACCAATGAAGAAGAATGAAGGTGGGCAGATCATCTTTATCTCGAGCTACGCCGCGGTGCACCCGGCAGTAGGCCAGGCTGCATATGCGGCTGCAAAGGCTGGATTGGTAGGCCTAGCGAAGGACATGGCGGAAGAATTCGGTGCGAATGGGATCCGTTTCAACGTGGTGGCTCCAGGTTTTCTCGAAACGCCGATGACCGAAGCTGTGTCTGGGAAACGGAAAGAAATCGTGCGTGATCTGCACTTTCTGAAAAAATTCAACAGTGTGGAAGCAGCCGCGGATTTTATCTGGTTTCTCGCTGATCGAATGCCCATGACATCAGGGCGATTTTTCGAGTTGGATAGTAGACCTTAGGATTTCTGAAAATTAGCTGTCCGATAGACTTGACATATCGGGGCGAAAAATGATTTCTTTCCCGCCCGCAGCTTGCGAAAATGCACTCGTAGCTCAGCTGGATAGAGCACCTGACTACGAATCAGGGGGTCAGGGGTTCGAATCCCTTCGAGTGTACCATTTTTAATCCCTAGGAACTTTTTAGTTTCCGGGGATTTTTTTTGGTCATAGAAGGCAGAATATCAGGAGATTACAAATAATTGGGGAGCCTGATAGGCCTTATACTTCCTAGGTTGAAGGACGAAATGGTACGGGATATGATTGTCAAACTCCGCGATGTTGTGTGGATTCCTTCAGCAAGGATAAGCGCAGCCAGCGTTTAACGGATGTAGCAATAATGGATGCACTGAACCAAATTTTCGATCGATTTCCTTCGTTGATCGACTGTCTTCATGAGGAAGAGTGGACCAGTTTTTTTAGAGAGCAGGTACTCGAACGCTCAAAAATCTACTCCTTCGGCAGCCGTATCAAATCCCTTCGGATGCGTGAAACGGCGTTTAAGATCGGCAAAATCGAAGCTGAAGTGGAGGAGACGGTCACCGTTCTTTACGGCGTGACGATATTCTTTGAGGAGAGGGATGATCGAATGTATCTGGAGCCGGGAAACTGTACCTGCCCGGTTGGAGTAGAGTGCAAGCACTCAGCGGCTGTGCTCAAATATCTGCAAAAACGTAGCAAGATATATGCGAAGGCTACAGGAAAGCTCCCCTCACACGCTCTTGATTGGCAAACCGAAGAGTGGTTGAAGAGGCTTGAGCAAGGTGTTGTGAAAACCGCGGAAGCTGTCGCGGAGAAGGAGACTGTTTATGGAAAATTCCTGGCATTCTGCCTGGAGAAGATGGTGCTGGAAGATCAGCCTCCGGTGCTCACGTTGCGGATCGGGACCAGATTGAAGGGAGGAGGGGTCTCTCTTGATAAAAGCTACGCGGCGGCAGATATCATGAATCCGCCCAAGTATATGTCGGAGGATGACCTACCGCTGGTCATCCGCTACAGGCAGCTGCAAAAGGCGGATGACAGCTACTATGGTCTTAGCGTGGAAGGAGATGGCCCCGCATCACTTGTCCGCAATGTGATGGAGAACGGACGTCTGTTTTTCTACAAAGGTGGCCGTAACATGCCAAATCTGATGACGGTTCCTGTCTCGGAGGGTGAACCGGTTTCCGTCCGCGCGGCATGGGCTCATCAGTATGATGGAACATTGAAACCCGAGCTGAGGTTTTCAAAAAACGGGCTGTCCTTCATCGCCGCGGACCCGGCGATGTATGTCGATTTCCGGGAGAATGTGATTGGAGAGCTGGAAAGTGATTTACCGGGAAATCTTCTGCGAATCTGGACCCAGGGGCCCCACGTCGCCAAAAATTCCACGGCACCGGTTGCTAAAAAACTGCGTGCGCTTCCTACGGTATCAGGGAAAAAAATTCCCGGCCCTGTGGAGCTAAAGGAAGAAGCGGGTGAAGATGTGGATCCGACCGCGAAGCTGTGGATCGGCAGGTTACAGACCAGAACGGGGAAAATAATCGCTGCGGTTCCTACCTTCAGATATGGAAGCAGTTCGGAAATACCTGCCAAAGCGACCGAAGGTGTAACGGGATATTATTCGGAAATAGTCGGACAGAAATACATTACCTGGCGTCGGAGGCTGGATCTCGAAAGCGAGCTATACAACAGCCTTCTGGAAAATGGTTTTGCCAAAGCTGATCGGTCATTTATCTCCAAAAAAAGTGGGGAGGACTTGAACCACGCGCTTGTTCTCCGGGATCAGATGAACGAAGACATTTTCCCTTGGCTGGAGTTTCTGGATAGTCCGGTAGCGGATGAACTTAGGGACAAAGGTTGGCAGCTCGAAGTCGATCCGAACCAAGGCCTGCAACTTCATGAGCTGGACGAGCTTTTCCCTGATCTTGTGGAAGAGCCCAACCACGGGATCGAGTGGTTTCGCTTTGATATCAGCGGACAGGTGGAGGGGAAAAACATCAGTATGATCCCGCACATTGCGGAGGCCATTCGGGAAGGAATTCTGGAGGCATCCCCCTATAGCAAAGAGCGCGAAGAGGGACTGTGGTCGGCCACCTGTCATACCGAGGTGTTTCTCCCGGAATATATGCTGATCTCTTGCGAAAACCCCTCGGATGGCTACATCAAATTCCCGTCCGGCCGTTTCCAGGAAATTTGCAAACAGGTCGCACATCTATTTCAGGGCGATGAAGCCACCGGCCCGCTACGGGTTGATCGTCTTGGTGCCGCGGACATTGCGGGTACGCTGAACATTGATACCTCCGCAACGACCCGCTCCCTGGCCAAGCTGGGTCGGGAACTGAAGAACATTGATTCCCTGCCGGTTGCAAATGTACCCGCCGGGCTGAATGCCGAGCTCCGCGAATACCAGCGAGAGGGATTTTCGTGGCTGCAATTTCTCGCGCAACACGGTCTCCACGGGATCCTGGCTGACGATATGGGCTTGGGGAAAACGCTTCAGACCCTCTGCCATCTTTCTGCGGAAGCGGCCAAGAACCCCGGTAGGCCTTCATTGGTTATAGCGCCTACATCGGTGGTGCCGAACTGGGTCGCCGAGGCTGAAAAATTCACGCCTGGAATGCGGATCCTCATGCTTCATGGGAGCGATCGTGGAGAGCATTTCGAAAACATCGCGAAGGTGGATCTGGTGGTCACATCCTATCCTTTGCTCACCCGTGATATTGGGATTCTCGAGGAGCAGGACTGGCATGTGATCGTCCTTGATGAGGCTCAGTATATTAAAAACCCGAAGGCGATCGTGGCGAAAAATGCCTGCAAACTGAAATCCGCGCATCGGGTCTGCCTATCTGGAACGCCGATGGAAAACCATCTTGGTGAACTTTGGAGCCTTATGCGCTTTCTAATGCCCGGCCTCCTCAAGGATGAAAAAACTTTCAACAAGCACTTCCGCAAACCAATCGAGAAAGATCGGTCCATGGATGCCCAGCGAGCGCTCAACCGCCGGATTTCACCACTGATCCTTCGCCGGACGAAGGATCAGGTGGCGACCGAACTGCCCGAGAAAACTGAAATCGTCCATCACATAGATCTCACGAAGAAACAGACGGATCTATACGAATCCGTGCGAGCCTCAATGGACAAACGGGTCCGCGATGCAATATCGGCAAAGGGGCTGGGTCAGTCCCACATCATCGTGCTGGATGCGCTGCTGAAACTGCGGCAAATCTGCTGCCACCCGCAGCTCCTAAAAACCCCGGCCGCGCAAAATATCAAAGAATCCGCCAAGCTGGATTTCCTGACAAAGGATCTTCTGCCGACTCTTTTGGAAGAAGGTCGGCGAACCCTCGTTTTTTCCCAGTTCACTTCCATGCTCTCGATGATTGAAGAACATCTGGTGAAAGAGGGAATCCCGTATTTGAAGCTAACCGGGCAAACAAAGGACAGGGGCGCGCTGGTCGAGAAATTTCAAACCGGTGATGTGCCTGTTTTCCTCATCTCCTTGAAGGCCGGAGGCACGGGGCTGAACCTGACAGCCGCGGATACGGTGATTCATTACGATCCGTGGTGGAATCCATCGGCAGAAAGCCAAGCCACGGACCGTGCCCATCGTATCGGCCAAACGAAACCTGTTTTTGTCCACAAACTAGCCTGCACAGGAACGATCGAGGACCGGATTCTGGAGTTACAGAAAAAGAAATCCGCACTGGTGGAGGCATTGCTTTCAACTGAGACAGCAAATCTGAAGCTCGATTCAGAAACGCTCTCCCACCTGCTTTCGCCACTCGATTGAGTGAACTCCAGCCCTCTGTCTAGGGGGCTATCCGGCAGCTTTCCCCTTCTTTCACGATCTCGAGCGTGACGTGCTCGAAGTGGTGTTCATCCAGAAAATCACGCACCTTCGCTTTGATTTCAGCATAATTTTCGACACCGTGATTCACTACCAGGTGTGCGCTCAGAACGTGGCTTTCCCCATCGATCGACCAGCAGTGGACGTGGTGTATGGATGAGATTTCCGAGACTTCGGTTACCTTCCGCTCGAATTCAGTGATATCGAAGTCCTCGGGCACGGTTTGTAGGATCACGGAGAAGACCTTTTTCAAATTCCGTATGACATTCCATAGGACAAATAGAGAAATGCAGATGGAAAGCAGCGGATCGATGAAGGGAACATCCCAGATCATCATAATTCCCGCACCCAGAAGGACAGCTATCCAACCAAGCGCATCCTCGATCAAGTGCCAGCTGACAAGTTTTTCAGTGAGAGATGTCCCATGCTTCATGCGTAAGACCGCGATCCCGTTGAAAGCGACCCCCAGCACAGCCAGCCAGATCATTCCCTGGGCATTAACTTCCTGAGGATGGTTCAGCCGTAAAACGGCGTGGTAGAGCACGAAACTCAAGCCAATGAGCAACATAAACCCGGTGATCAATCCACCCATCAGGCGGAATCGGCGATACCCGTAGGTGTGCAAAGGGGTGCGACCCTTTTTAGATAAATTTTCGAAATACCAGGCTAAACCCAGCGAGATGGAGTCACCCAGATCGTGAACGGAATCGGTCAGTATTGCGATACTGTTGGTCCAGAAGCCCCCAAAGATTTCTATAATCGTGAAGCTTAGGTTCAAAAAGAACGCTAGCTTTAGATTACCGCTGCTCCCGTGCTGATGATCGTGGTTGTGCCCCGCTGACATGTTCAGGAGCCTAGCACAGAACGCACAGGGATCTTACGCCAATACCCGAAAAAATGGGGACCAGTATGATTCCCCCAAAGCTGATGCTCCGCTGATCGATTTCACCGCGCGGAAGCCGGGAAATTCTCCCCTGCCCCGGTCGGTATTGCGCGGTGACTGACCCTTGGCCTCTCCAGACTAGTAGTCCCCACCGGGATGTAGCTCGTGGTATTTGATGGCTTCCACGGCAACGGCAGCGGCGGTTCCGAAAATGGTTTCGACATTGGCCGTTCTGGGAATCTGCGCGGCTGGGCGGGAGAGACCGAGAATTAGTTTCCCATAGTTTTGTGCGCCGGCGAGGTGCTGCAAAAGTTTCAGGGAGATATGTGCTGAATCGAGATTCGGGAAAACGAGAACATCCGCAGGGTGGCGCTTTTCGGAGTCCGGAAGCTTCGTCTCAGCGGCCGAAGGATCGAGCGCGACGTCTGCCTGCAGCTCTCCATCGATCTCGAAGTCCAGAAGCTCGCGCGAGGCGATATCCTTGGCCATAGCAGTAGCGGCGGCCATTTTTTGAGCGCCCTTGGTGGATGCAGTGCCCTTTGTGGAGTGGCTGAGTAGTGCAATGTTCGGGGTTCTACCGAGGAAATGTTTTGCGAGCTTGCCGGTCTCGATAGCGATGCTGGCCAGTTGTTCCACGTCAGGTTCCGGAATCATCGCCGTATCCGCCAAAAAGAGCAGACCATTTTCACCCAGCAGCTCGAAGTGTGAGGAGGCGATTATGGAAACTCCGAAGATACGCGGCACGTTGCTTGCCGGTTTGATATTGTGGAGCAAGGCACGGAAAAGGCCCGCGGGGATACTCTGATTCCCGCTCACCATGGCATCCGCATGTCCGTATTGGATCATCATCGAGCCGAAATAGTGGGGGCGGATGATTGTTTCCTCTGTATCCACCTGACCGTTCGCACGGTAACGGGCCATGTTTTTCGCGCGTTTTACGAAAAGCGGAAGGTCGGTGGACTTCGCGGGATCGGTAATTTTGATGAAATCCAACGGGATTTTATTCTGCCCGGCCAATACGCGGATACGCTCCGGACGCCCGAGGAGAATCGGCACCACCGCCTCTTTGGCAACGAGTCGCGCCGCAGCCTCGATCACTCTGATATCCTCGCCTTCTGTGAAGACAACCCGTTTGGGATGCCGTATTAGCTGCTCTATGAGCTGATCGGTGACGTTTCGTTGAGCTGCGGGTTTTGAATCTAGCATGAGTGACGTGGGTCTTTTATGAAAACGAATCCTGTGCGCTCACGGTAAATGAATCAATACCTGAGATGATTATCCTCGATTGAAGCGGGCCATTTCCCGCTGGGCCTCGCGTAGCTCGACCTTTTTCTTGATGTCCTGACGTTGATCCGAGTGGGTTTTTCCCTTACCGACGCCTATTTCCACTTTTACCCGCCTGTCTTTCCAATACATGCGGAGAAGCGGAAGGGTGCAGCCTTTGATGGCTGTCTCGGAGGAGAGTTTTAATATCTCCTTCTTATGCAAAAGTAGGCGCCGCGGACGTTTTGACATGTGGTTGAACCACTCGCCTGCGGTCTGCCATGGCTGGATGTCACAGCCATATAGAAATACCTGATGTCCCTCGACGCGGGCATAAGCATCGGAGACGTTGATTTTACCGGCGCGGATGGATTTCACCTCCGTGCCTTTCAGTTCCAGCCCGGCCTCGTATTTATCGAGGATGTGGAAATCTCTGCTCGCTTTTCGATTGGTAGCGATTTCGGAACTCATGTGATGAGTGTGATCCGGGGCGGGATCAGATTTCCATCGCTTTTTCGACAAGCTTGATCTTGCCTTCGATGATCTCGGTCAGTGCTACATCTGCCGCGCCCATGCTTGGGAGACGATCGATGAGTGGTGAACGGCCGGCGTTAAGCTGGCGGACACGTTGTGAGACGAGGTTGATAAGGACCAATGGGTCCGTGACGATTTCGGAGGCCTGTTCGACAAGAGCGCTTTTCATGGTGGAGCCGGGAAGTTGCGAAGAAGGTTTCTCTTCTCCGAAAACGACTACGTTTTCAGGAGTTGGAGTCAGGGCTTTTTCGCTCAAAATAAAATAAATGGTCTGTGGCGGGCTGGTTGTGAAAACAGGGATGCCGGTTATATGCAAGGCTAAACTAGGTTCAGCCCCTTGTTTTCACTACTTTTAGTGAAATTACCTACTTTGGCATGAGGTCGATGCCGAATTTCCTCAGAAGAACAACGGTGATCCAGAAGAAAGCGGTGGTGAGAAGACAGTTGGCTAGAAGTGATGACCAGAAGGACCAGCCGTTGCGCATCATCCATGGCAGAATGAGGAACATAGGGAGGGTTGGAAGCACGAACCAGAATGTGCCCTCGGCGTGGCCGGCGATTCTTTGCGAAGACTGGCCTCCCTGCCACATCCAGATCATCGCGAGAAGCGAGGTGAGAGGAAGTGCGATGAGTAGCGCCGAGAGTTTATCGCTGAAAAGCTGGATCTTGGTGACGAAGAGAATGATCACCGCCGTGAGGAGAACCTTCACGAGATCGAAGGGTGTGACGGCAAAAATTTTACTCCAGGGAATATCGCTCATGCCTGTCATATTTTCATCCCGGCCGGATGCTTCAATAATAAATCCGCGAAAGTTGACCCTGTACATGTTTTCGATAGTGTTCCGCATATGACTGATGCCGATCACGCTGAAAAAATTCTAGACGCCATGCTCGGCCACCTCGGCCTGGTGGCCAGAATCGAGGTGCAGGAGACTGCCGATGGGCCCTGCCTGCAGATTTTCTCTTCGGAAAAGGAAACGATCATCGGCGATCACGGAGACCGCCTTGATGATATCCAGTATCTGGTGAACCGGATTCTCCGCCGTGAGAATGGCGATGCGGTGCGTGTTAAAGTGGACTGTGAGCATTTCCGCTCCATGCAGGAAGACCAGCTGCAGCAGGAAGTGCGAGAGATGGTGGAGCTTGTGAAGACCCACGGAAAAACCTACAAAATGAGACCGCTCAATGCCTATTACAGGCGCCTGGCCTACAATGTGATTGCGGAAGAAGATGGCGTCTCCGCGGTTTCACCATCGGGCGATAGCCGCTTGAAGCGTATCAGTATTTCCCCGAAATAGTTTTTCCCCTTTCCCGACCAGATTCCTTTTTATGAAAAAATTCTTCTTTGATTGCGGCACGCGCGATTCCGTCGCCTCCATTGGTATTGCTTTTCTGCGTATCGCCACCGGTCTCATGATGCTTCTGGGTCATGGTATGGGCAAGATCCAGAGTTTCGCGGAGAAGAAGGATAAATTCCCGGTTCCTGATTTTTTCCCGCTGAAATTCATGTCACCTCCCGTCAGCATGCTCGCCGCGATCGGTGCGGAAGCAGGCTGCGCGGCGCTCCTCGTGCTGGGCCTGGCCACCAGACCAGCGGCATTTATCCTCGCTTTCACCATGACTGTTGCCGCATTCGGCATTCACTCTTCCGGCCCGTTCTTCAGCGCTAGCGGAGATGGGGCGAAGGAGCCTGCTCTTATGTTTCTGATCCCGGCCGTGGCAATTCTGCTCGCCGGTGCCGGTAAATATTCCGCCGATGCCTCGATCCTGAAGGAAGGCCGCCGCCGTAGCCGTTGGTAATCCGCCACAGTATTGGAATTTCTAGATTTGAATTTTGGAAACGCATCGCCTTGTCCTCCCGAGTGATCTGAATCAATACGGATTCCTTTTCGGTGGAAGGCTGCTTGCCTGGATTGACGAAGCTTCATGGATCGCGGCTTCCTTAGATTTTCCGCACTGCCAATTCGTCACCATCGGTATGGATCGTGTGGAGTTCCGTCAGGGTGTGCGGGAAGGGACAATCCTGCGGATCTGCTCTAGCCGGACAAAGAAGGGTAATTCGTCCGTGACGTATGAAGTGAATGTGACTGATGGCAAAAATCCCTCACTTCCGCCCATTTTCAACACCCACGTCACCTTCGTATCTGTGAATGATCAGGGCGAAAAACGGGGAATCTGAGGGATTTTTTAGCATGCTTCATACAGTAGATATCGTCCTGCCGCTTGATGTTTCCGAAGATTTGGAAACCCGCCGCAAAGCTGTGGCTAAAATCGTCTCCGTAGCTCCGGAGCAGGTGCAGGGCATGCGCCTGAGAAAGCACTCGATCGATGCGCGCCAGCGTCAGGTGAAGGTCCAGCTTCGCCTGGAGGTGGCGGTGGATGAAGAGCTTCCGGAAGAGCCGACTCCCGAGTGGTCCGCACCTGCATTGGGAGATGATGCGAAGGGGGTTCTCATCATCGGAGCCGGCCCGGCAGGACTTTTCGCGGCTTTGAAATGCCTGGAAATGGGCGTGAAACCGATCGTGCTGGAACGCGGCAAGGATGCTTCGGCACGGCGTTTCGATCTTGCGCCGATTTTGCGCGAGGGGCGGGTGATCGAGGACTCGAACTATTGCTTTGGCGAGGGCGGCGCAGGAACATTTTCAGATGGGAAACTCTATACCCGTGCTAAGAAGCGCGGTCCCGTGGCGGAAGTTTACCGGATTCTGGTGGCGCACGGTGCCCCTGATAAAATTCTAACGGACGCGCATCCGCACATCGGCTCGAATCTTTTGCCAAACGTCGTGAAGGCGATGAGAAAATCGATCATCGACCACGGCGGCGAGGTTCATTTCCAGGCAAAGGTGAATGATTTACTCATCGAAAATGAATCACTGAAGGGTGTGACGACAGTGGATGGCCGTGAGTTTCTGGCGGATTCCACGATATTGGCCACAGGGCACTCCGCCCGGGATATCTACCGCCTGCTGGCCCGGAAAAATGTGCTGATGGAGCATAAGCCGTTTGCCATTGGTTTCCGAATCGAGCACCCGCAACCGTTTATTGACCGGCAGCAATATCACATGGAAGAAGGGCAGCCGCGCCATGATCTTCTGCCGGCGGCACGTTACCGGTTGGCTACGAAAATCGACGATCGCGGCGTGCATTCGTTTTGTATGTGCCCCGGAGGATGGGTCGTCCCGGCGGCTACCGAGGACGATCAGGTGGTGGTCAATGGTATGTCGCTTTCGCGCAGGGACTCCCCGTTTGCGAATTCGGGAATGGTGACGACAATTGAGCCGGAGGATGTAGCCCATCTCGTCCCCGAGCACGGAATTCTGGCGGGGATCGTATTTCAGGAAATGATCGAAAGGTCCGCGAAAGTAGCAGGCGGGAATGAAAAGCTAGGCCAGGTGGCGCCGGCCCAGAGGGTTGCTGATTATCTTTCGGGGAAAATTTCCAGCGATCTGCCCGAAACATCTTATTTCCCGGGGCTGAACTCCGCCCCACTTCACGAGCTGCTGGCAAAGTCCATCACCTCGCGGATGCGTGAGGGGCTGCGGCTCTTCAACCGGCAGATCAGGCACTATTCATCCTCGGAAGCTCTGCTCCTGGGCTTCGAGACCCGCACTTCCTCTCCCCTGCGCGTCCCGCGCGATGCGGAAACCCTACAGCACCCTGAAATTACCGGACTTTTCCCCTGCGGAGAGGGCGCTGGCTATGCCGGCGGTATTGTTTCGGCAGCTTTGGATGGCCTGAAATGTGCCGAGGCTGCGGTATTGCTGAGAAAGTAAGGTTTGGTATTCCCACCGAGGTATTTCCGCACGAGGATACGAGGCTGGAAATGGATAAAGCTGAAGAATCACAGGAGGAGAGGCCGGACGCGAAACGGTTCAACCGTATCAGGGTATTTTATCGTCTCTACCGGAAGCGCATGCTCGCAGCCTTCGTTGTTATCGCCCATATTGTGGGAGGTCTCACCTCCGTGCAGGCGGTCATGCAATCCCGGACTTCGCAAGGGGCGGTGGCTTGGGCCATTTCGCTGAATCTTTTCCCTTATGCCGTTGTTCCTGTCTATTGGGTATTCGGGCACACGGACTTCGATCAATACAACGAGCTGAAGCAGGATAACTGGCGGAAATTCGAGCCGATCAGGACAGAGATTGGAGAATCAATCGCCAGAGAGGGACTGCGGGAAGAGCCGAAGGGCGGCATCGGGAAGATGCTGGAGTCCTTAGCAAACTATAGTTTCGTAAACAAAAACAAGGTGGAGCTACTGGTGAATGGCCGGGCGACCTATGACTCCATGTATGCGGCGATTGATGAGGCCGAGGATTACATTCTTTTCCAAACCTACATCCTCCGTGCGGATGAGACGGGGAAAATATTCGCGGAGAAGCTCATTGCAAAGGCCAAGGAGGGTGTGGAGATCTGTGTGCTCTATGATGATATCGGCTCGCTAGGTCTGGATAATGAGTATGTGAAATCCATGAAAGACGCTGGAATCAAGGTGCAGGCGTTCACCACAAACCAGCGGGACGGAAAAAAATTCCAGCTTAACTACCGAAACCACCGAAAGATCGTAGTAGTGGATGGAAAGGTGGGCTTCACCGGCGGTCTGAACATCGGGGATGAGTATCTGGACGAGCACGAGAAGCTCACCCCTTGGCGTGATACCCACATGCGTGTGGAGGGCCCGGCAGCGATCATGCTGCAACTGCCGTTTGCCGAGGATTGGCAATGGGTCACCGGCGAAGTCCCGAAAAACCTGAAATGGCAGCTGGAGCCTTTGGCCTATGGAGGAGAAGCGGCCGTGCTTTCCCTTCCCTCCGGACCTGCCGATGAGATGGATACCTGCGCATTGTTCTTCCTGGCCGCTATCAACAGCGCCGAGGAGCGGCTGTGGATCGCCACGGCCTACTTTGTGCCGGATGAGCAGATCATCTCCGCCCTGAAGCTTGCCCACCTACGCGGGGTGGATGTCCGGATTATCGTTCCAAAACTCATCGATAGTAAGCTCGTGGAATACTCCGCCCAATCCTATTTGGATGAGATTGGTGAGGCGGGTATCCGCTGTTTCGAGTATGATGAAGGGTTCATGCATCAGAAAGTAATGCTAATTGATGAAAAAATGGCATGCGTCGGCTCCGCTAATATGGATAACCGCTCCTTCCGTCTGAACTTCGAGTGCATCCTCGCAGTCAAGGATGCCAAGTTCATCTCCGCGCTGGAGCAAATGCTCGAAAATGATCTTTCAAACTCAACAGAAATCAAAGGCAGCGCGCTGGATGGAAAGCCCTTCATCTATCGTCTCGCCACACGAATTTCCCGCTTGCTGGCGCCGATCCAGTGATGCCTTGAAGCGGCCTTTCCCTTGGATTGCCGTACTTGCAATGCCGGCCATGGGCAATACACTACGCGCAAATTCATGAAGTGCTTTATTTTATCAACCGCCGCGCTCCTTCTGGGTGCCCTCGGTGCGTCTGCCCAGGAAACAGCCGAGGCTGTGGGCAAAGAAACCAATTTCCTCGAAATCATCGCGGCAGGTGGAGTGATGATGTATCCGCTGGCGATCATCTCGATCATCGGGATGCTTCTGGTGTTCCTCTACCTGCTCACCATCCGCAGAAATGCCGTGGTCAGTGATAAGTTCATGAACAATGCGGAGGCAATGATCCGCCGCCGTGACTACGTGGGCCTTCTCGGTTACTGCGCGCGCCAGAATGAATCCATGGCCAGCGTAACGCACAAGACCTTGGATTTCTTCACGAAATATCCGTCCGCATCCTTCGGTGAAGTCCGTGAGGTGGCAGAGGCAGAGGGCTCCCGCCAGGCCGGGCTACTTTCATCCCGTATCACTTATCTCGCGGATATCGGATCCATCGCACCAATGGTCGGCCTGCTCGGCACCGTGCTTGGCATGATCAAATCTTTCCTCCAGATCGCAAACTTTGATGGCGTGCGCCAAATGGAGCTCGCCGAGGGCGTGTCCGAGGCACTCATCACCACCGCAGCCGGACTCTCCATCGGCATTCCGGCACTTGTTTTCTACTCACTTTTCCGCGGTCGTGTTCAGAAATACATCGCCGAGCTTGAGGCGGCATCCACCCACCTGATGGCTCTGCTCCACACCCAGCTGGAGCCACAAAGGCGCGAAGAAAGAGACTCATCAAACAGTCTCAACCGCACCAACGATGACTACGCGATGCCGGTGCCCTCACCACTCGGCAAGGACCGCCCGGATCTCCACGGGATCTGATTCTCCCCTGAAATTTTCACCTTATGAAGTTTTCCAGCCGCCAACCGGAAGCCGCCAACATGCAGTTGGCGCCGATGATTGATATCGTTTTCCTGTTGCTGATTTTCTTCATCGTCACCTGGCAGTTCACCCGCTCCGAGACTGAGCTGGATGTCTCCGTTCCTACCGCGCAGGAAGGTGCGGATCCGGAACGGCAGCGGGGAGAAATCGTCATCAATATCCTTGGCGACGGTGCTATCCGCATCGAGGGCACCTCGGTCGACCTGTCCCAGCTCCTTGAAAAACTTTCTTCCATCGCCTCGCAATTCGAGAACCAGCCGGTTCGTATACGTGGTGACGGTGGAGTGGAATACCAGCGGATTGTAGAAGTGATCGATACCTGCCAGAAGGCGGGAATCTGGAACATTTCATTCGCCACCCAGCGCCCTACCCCATCTCAATAATATCCGGTCCATGCTTTATCGTTCTTCATTTTCTCCGATCAAATTGACTTGTCTGGCTGCCCTCGGCTTCATGCCGATGATGGCTACCGCACAAGGACCGCTGCGTGCCCAGGCAGTGGAGGAAGATCTACAGACAAACACCGGTCAGGACTTTTTCAACCGCGCGAAAAACATCTATGATTCCGCACAGGCAAGCGCGGATATCCAGACCCGCCGCACGCTGTATCTCCGCTCCGCGGATATATTTTCGGCATACGTGAATGAGTTTCCCAATCACCCGAACGCGGAAGCAGCGTGGTGGTATCTGGGCAGCAGCTATTATCAGGCAGGGCTGGTGGAGGACGCGAAGCGCAGCTTCTCCACTCTCATCAAGCTCTACGGCAGGGGGAAATATGCGGCTGCAGCGTCTTACACGCTTGCCGCGGATCACTACAACAAGCGCGAATATGCCTTCGCTGCTCCGCTTTTCGAGAAATTCGCCCAGAGTGCCGCGAAACCGGGCGATGCGGCGAGAGGAAATCTTTTCGCAGGGAACTGCTACCGCCTTCTCGGCCGCGATCGGGAGGCGATTGCCGCATTCAAACGTGTGGTGGCGGATCCACAGGGAGCCATTTTCCGGGACCAAGCCAAGCTGGCTATCGCTCAGATTTCCATGAAGGCCGGCAAGTTTGCCGAAGCTTTGCAGATTTTCGAGGAAATCGCAGGTTCCGACACATCCGCGAAAATCCGCGGCGATGCGGCCCTCCAGGCTGCCGTCAGCGCCACGAAGCTCAACAAAACGGACGTTGCGGAGAAATATCTCCGCTACATCCTCAATACTCCCGGCATGGATGATTTCCGCCCGGACGCGCAGACCGCGCTGATGGAGAATCACTACAAGAAGAAAGAGTATAAGGAGGTTCTCAGTATTTTCTCCAGAAGCAGCACCAAGGCAGAGGGCGAAAAAGAAGCCATGCGTCTCATGATTGCCGGACGAGCGATGGTGAAGCTCAACGACCCCACCCGTGCCAGCCTGCTTTTCCGCGATATCGAGCGTCTGGTGAAGCCGGAGAACGAGCTGGCTTTCCAAGCCTCATTCTACCGCCTGAATTGCTTCTACAAGATCGAAGGCCGCCACATGGTTGATCAGATCAATGCGTTTCTGGAAATATACGGGAAATTCTACCCGACGGATACCCGGATTCACACTGCCATGCTGATGAAGGCGGAAACGCTTTTTTCCGAGGGCGAAATGACCGATGCGGCGCAGGTTTACACTCAGATCGATGAAACTTTGCTCGCCGAGTCCAATCGCGCGGGCTTTGTCTACCAGCGCGGCTGGTGCTACGCGGAAGCGGGAGATCTCCAGGGGGCGATTCGCTCACTGGGTGATTTCATCAAAAAATATCCCGAGGATAAGCGCGTCTATCCTGCCCTTGTGAAACGCGCGAAAGCCTACTCGGAATCCGGCGAGCCGGCGCGCGCCATCGCGGACTACGACATGCTCATCAACGACAAGTCCGCACCGGGAGATCTCGTATCACTGGCATGGCTGGAATCCGCCCGTACACGGCGCAAGGAAGGTAACATAGAAAACATGCTCATCCGCTACAAAGGGCTGTTGGAAAATGTTCGTGATCTTTCGGACAATCTCAAAGCGGAAGGAAATTACTGGATCGGCTGGGGAATGGTGAAAACCAACCAACCAAAGGAGGCCTCTCCGTTTCTCAACAAGGCGCGCGATTTGCGGCCGGATGCCTATGAAAAGCACGCCGGTCTACTACTGGCTCTCTCTTACTTCGCGGCGCAGGATCCGCAGGGCCTCTCCAAAGAGATCAATATCGCGATCAAGGAGGAATACTCATCCGACATTCCGGATCAGGCGATCCAATGGTCGGGGATGCAGTCCTACAATGCCGGCGATTTCAAATCCGCCGCAAATTTCCTGGCATTGGTGGCAAATGAGAACGAGCCACGCACGACACCGAAGGAGGTCTGGCGCTATCTGGCAAAAGCACTTATCGAGACCGGTTCTGCGGCAAAAGCGCTTCCGGCGATCGCAAATGTGCTGGAAGTGGAGGAAAATGCTTCATGGAAAGCAGATGCGCTGCTTGATCGTGGCCGGGCCCTATATGAGCTCACCCGCTATGCGGAATCCCGTAAGGCTGCAGACGAGGCTCTCGGCCTACGTCCGCAAGGCCGCACCTCCGCGGGGCTCAGGATTCTTTCCGGTGACCTGCATTTGAAAGAGGGAAATGAAGGGCAGTCCGGCGCGGACTATCTGTATGTCATTCAGTTCCATGAGGATACGGATCTCAAGCCTCTGGCGATTCACAAATACATAGGCGTTCTTGAGAAGCAGGGAAAAGCAGCCGAGGCCACAAAATTCAAGACCCAGCTGGCCTCCGATTTCCCGAATTGGAAAGCACCGTAAACACAAGGATCCTGGCGAATCCGGCTCATTTGCGTCCGGACATAGGATTCTGCGCAAGACTTTGAAGTTAAGCGCTTTTTGCATCGCTAGGTAGGGTCCCGATTTAGTATCAAATCGGATGAATTATGACTTGGACTTTTCGGGTAGCTTACGGGACTGAAGTTGGAGAATCGCTGTGGCTGGAAATGGTCATGCGCCAAGGGGCAAACGAGGTGAGGCAGGAGCTCCCCATGGTCTATCTGGATGAGGGTCACTGGCAGTTGGAGGTTCATGCGGATCTCGCTGGAGATGCAGTGCTGGAATACAATTACGTGCTCAGGCGGGAGAACGAGATTCTCAAGGAATGGGGTGGTGTGCGGACTTGGGGGAAAGCTGGCAACGAAGGGGAGTTCTTCATGTTTCTCGATGACTGGAGATCCGCCGGAGCGGTTGACCGCATCTATGAGGCAAAGGTCTTTCAAGCGATCGAGCCGGATGACCGTACGCTCGGAACTGCCGGGCGGGAGGGAAATCATGAGCTGAACCTGCATATGGCAAGGTTGCCCCAGGGACTGGTCCCCTGCGTGATGGGCGGGATCGATGTTCTTGGAGATTGGAACTACGACAAGGCAGTGCCAATGACCGAGGTTTCTCCGAATATCTGGCAAATACGTGTGGATCTACCGCTGGACTGGCAGGTGCAGTATAAATACGGCCTTTTTAGTAAGGAGGAATGCCGTGCGGTGCGCCTTGAGGACGGCGAGCACAACAGAGTCCTGGATGCTTCGCGGAGGAATGCGGACCGCGTGCGGGTGTGTGACGAAGAATTCAGGAGGGGGGCGGATCAGAAATTCCGTGGTGCGGGGGTGGCGATTCCTGTGTTTTCACTGAGATCAAAGAGCGGATGCGGCGTCGGCGAGTTCCTCGATCTGAAGGAAATGGGGGATTGGACCGCAGCCGCGGGAATGAAGATGCTGCAGATCCTTCCGATCAATGACACGACTTCCACCCGGACCTGGACGGATTGCTATCCATATTCCGCCATCAGTGTTTTCGCACTTCATCCGCTATATCTGCGGGTGGATTCACTCAGTTACCCGCTACAGGGAGAAGCAATGTTCCGCATGAAGCAGCGGCAGCTAAATGAGCTGAAGCAGATGGATTACGAGGCTGTGATGGGGGTAAAATGGCTCGTTACACGTGACATTTTCATCAAGCACCACGATGAAATCATCAAGGACAAGAAGTTCTTGGCTTTTGTGGAGAAGAACTGGGACTGGGTTCTCGATTACGGGGTCTTTTGTGTGAAACGCGATGAGTTCGGCACCGCGGATTTCACGAAATGGGGCGAGTGGGCCGTGTATGACTCGAAGACAGCGGAGGCCTTGGCCATCAGCACGGATGTGGTCTATTACGTCTGGCTGCAGTATGAGCTGGACCGGCAGCTGCAGGAGGCGGTCAGCCATCTGCGCTCGATCGGGGTGGCTCTGAAGGGCGATTTACCGATCGGTGTAGATAGGGAGTCCGTGGATGCATGGATCGCTCCTCACCTCTTCGATATGGATACGCAGACGGGCGCACCACCGGATGCATTTACGAAAAAGGGCCAGAACTGGGGTTTCCCGACATACAATTGGGAGGAGATGAAGAAGGACGGCTATTCCTGGTGGCGTTCTCGTTTCGAGAAACTCAGCCGCTATTTCGATGCCTACCGGATTGATCACATTCTTGGATTTTTCCGCATCTGGCAGATTCCTACGGAACACGTCGACGGCATCATGGGGCACTTCGATCCTGCCCTGCCGGTGAAACTTGAGGAATTTTCCGAGCGTGGCATTCATTTCGATTACGATCGCTTCTGCAAGCCGTTCATCCGGCAGGATTTTCTTTCGGAAGTTTTCCCGAAGGTAGTAGATGGGGTGAGACAGGATTTTCTCAATGATCTGGGAATGGGATGCTATGAGTTCAAAAAGGAATTTTCCACCCAGCGGAAACTGGAGGATTTCTTTGCCAAACTGAAGCCAGGTGATTGGGCGAATCAGGATTGGATCAAGGAGGCGCTACTCGCGATGGTGACCGATGTGCTTTTCTTCGAGGTCGAGGGTTCCGGTGGCACCGCGTTCCATCCGAGGATGTCGATGGTGGATACCCGTTCATTTCAAGACCTCGACGATGATCTGAAGGCTAAGATTAAGTCTCTTCACGATGATTATTTTTACCAGCGGCAGGAGGATTTCTGGAGAGGCAAGGCACTGGAGAAGATGCCGGCGATCCGCGGGGCGAGCGATATGCTGCTCTGTGGGGAAGATCTCGGGATGGTTCCCGGTTGTGTGCCCGGAGTGATGTCGGCGATGGGGATGCTTTCGCTGGAAATCCAGCGCTGGCCGAAGGGCGGCGAATCGGAATTCTTTCACCCGAAAAATGCGCCCTATACGAGCGTTGTGGCTACCGGAACACACGATATGGAAACCCTGCGTGCTTGGTGGCGGGCTGATGAGCAGGTCCGCTCACGGTTCGCCTGGGACATATTTGGTGTGGCGTTTCCTCCACAGGATCTCAGCGGGGAGCTGGCGCTGCGCATTCTTGAGCAGCACATGTGGTCACCTGCCATGTGGGCGGTATTCCCATTGCAGGATCTACTGGCCATGGATGAGGAAATCCGAAGCCACGATATCTATGGAGAACGTATCAATGACCCTTCCGTCAGCCCATTCTACTGGCGCTGGAGGATGGAGATGAACATCTCGGAGCTGGCTGGGGAGGAGGCGTTCACGGAAAACCTAAAAGGTTTGATTTCTGCCTCCGGGCGCTGAATAAATCATTCTAACAGATTAAATCCCCCCTGAATTTCCATGGAAACCGTATTGCAACTCTCTGACGTATCCGCACCCAACACGCTTGATGAAGTAGTTTCAGCTCTGAAGAAAGAGAGCCTGAAGGCCCGCCTTGAATCCAAAACCTGGGGAGACTGGATCTACATCGAAGACTACAGAACCGTGATCAGCATAGAATCCAGCCGCGGTCTGAGCTCCTCCGCTACAGTGGAGCATGGTGAGGGTGAGGAATATGGTGAGCCGGTGCAGAGCATCTACCGTGCATTCGCAAAACTCGGCTGGCACGGGATTGATGAAGATGGCGAATTCGCTCTTTGATACCCTGCGAGGACGTAGGAATTTTTCGGGTTCTGACGACCCGATCTATAAAATCTCTTTCCTCTGACTAATTCTTGGCTTAATAAAACCGCGTGAGCTTTCTGGCAAAAATACTTCTGACCCTCTGCATCTTCGCAGGGTTGGGAAATGCCATGACTCATAAATACCTTCACGGGAGCCATGATGAGTGCGCGCACCACCACACCAGCTCGCACACGGATTCTCACCAGCATGATGATATCGATCAGGATGGCAAAGATGCCCCGGTCCATCATCACGATTGCTGTCATTTCCCGAGCGCGGATCGCACTGTCACCGCCACTCTGACCTACTCTTTCCACTCCCGTCTTATGGAGATTATCTTCGAGCGAGCTCTTTCCCCGGAAGAGCCGTTCTTCGTTTTGGATAAACCACCGTTGATTTAACGGTAAGAGCTAGCCGGCCCCTCGTGTCGGAAAATATAGCTCGCGCAGCACGGATACCCCATCCCCTGCCCTCCTTATCCCGCTATATTTAGCGTCCGGCGTCATCCTTTGCCGTCTCGTCCGCAGTCACCGCGCTGCAATTTTACCCATGCGAATTTGCATTAATTTTTTCTTAAAATGATAACTCCATTTCGATCCGTAGCGTTATTGAGCGCTATTCTATCGGGCTTCCTATCGGCAGAGCCGGTGGAAATCCTGACCTACCAAAGCATCCAGGGCCGTATTCGCCACAGCAACCCAACGCTTGCTGCCGCGAAATTTCGTATCAACGAGGCTCTGGGAAACCTCAAGCAATCCGGCCGCCTATCCAATCCCACACTGGATACCGGCCTCAGCCACAACATCCGCTCCGCCGAAGGTGAGATCGAGATCGGTCTTTCCCAGAAATTTCCAATCACCAACCGTCTCGCGTTGGAAAAGGAAATCAGCTTGGCCGAGGTGGAAGCCGCCGAGGCGGAAGTCCGTGATGTGGAGCGCCTTCTCATCGCGGAAGCCCGTG